>CAZOJY010000033.1:0-29467 GCA_964580235.1 uncultured Eubacteriales bacterium
TTCGTCTTTATAGCAAGAGTCTCGGAGGAAAATCCGCCGTCCTCTCCTTTCAGGGTTGTTGCCAGATTTTTTAGATACTCAAAATCCCCGCTCTCTCTAATATCATCCCACTCTTCCAGGATTTGTGTTAACAAGGTCTTCTTGATCTCTGTATCGGCCTCTGCGACAAAGAGATTGAGCAGAGCGTAGCGGAAGTTTTTAGATAGTTGCGCCCGGTCCAGCTGCAATTCTTTTTTGATGTCGATTTCCCGGAGAAGGGAAGAAAGGGTTTCCCGATAGATCTCCGACACGTACGGGCTCGAGGTTCCGGAAAGAAGTTCTGTGATTTTATTTTTCAGTTCTTTCGAGGAGCTAATCGTCTCATCTTTCTGCGCCTCCTCTTTGAGCTTGGACGCGATTCGGTCCTGCTTGTCTTTTTCGGTCAGCTTTGAGAAGATGCTGAAACTCAGGGCATTAAAGCTGGTGTCTGTGGCAATTTCTTCCCAAAGGGCCGAGGCAAAGTCTTCTTCGCCGATGTCGGCAAAAATGATCCGGAGCTTTTCTGCTTTGGATTCCTGCGCCATTTTTTTGTTTCTAACAAAAGCCTTGACCAAAATTTTGGCGCAGGCATGAAACCGGTCTTCCTGAGCTTTTTTCATGTACCCCATAAGTTTAGTGATGTTCACGTTGAGCTCATCATTTTCGGCAAAATCTTCAGGATCTAGCTGACCAGCAATCTTTTCAAAGCTTTCCGCTACCTGATCCATCTCTTGAGAGTCCTGTTTTTCGATGGCTTCATCCAGCAGGTATGTCCAAACATCTTTGACCTCTTCCCCTTCCCCTTTAAGAAGCTGTGAGTAGTCCAATTCCTTGACCGATAGGTGATATATTTTTTCTTCACTCAATATTTTCTGGAGCCCGCCCTCTTTGTAAATTTCTTTCAAGGGGAGTTGAAAATTAGAGATGAAAGATGTCAATTCTTGTGTAGTCAATCCCTTCTTAATTTCCAAATTTTTTACTTTCCGGAAGTGAAAAATTCTTGCAAGTTCTCTGAAGGACTTGTCGTCCTCCCAATATTTGTTATCAAAAAACACCGAATTGGGAGTAAATCCAATTTTTGCAGGTGTGGTGCTGTTTAAAAGATTGTCGATTTTTCCCTTGAGATCCTCCACGGCCTTTATGAAAGCGGGGTGTTCTTTGTGGTAGAAAGAGGCATTTTTTAACGCCACTTTTAATGCGGAAAAAAGCGCTCTGAATGAGTCTTCAGTGCTCACCTAAATTCCCCGTCTGGCTGGAATCGTTTCATGTGAATATGTTTTTATTTCCCATCCATAAATTAATTAACTCTTGCTGTAATGTCAAATACTTAATACAGGGCATAAATTATGAGTTGTGCAGGCTTTTTACACTGGGATTTCCCTATGATATAAAATTATTACGGCTTTTTGCTGGAGGTAATAATGGGAAAAAGACACTCAGCAATACTTCCGGCTTATCGGGAAGAATATGGGGAGCCGTCCGCTAGAGAGAGGGATGAAAAATTCCCGGTCCTTTTCGAGTTCCTCCCCTATCGGAAAGATGATGCGTTTTACATCCGGGATTATCCTTTATACAGCTATTTCGCCTCGGCCCAGTTGGCCCCCCATCCGCAGTATACCTTAAGGGGAACTTTCAACGGAACAACGTTTTCCATCTTCTTCTTGACCAGACTTTCTGTTTTTTCCATCTCTGATTTAGGAACCTCGAAAACCAATTCGTCATGGACCTGGAGGATCATTTTCGCCCCGAGTTCCTGTTTTTTAATGTCCTGCCAGATTTCGATCATAGCTTTTTTTATAAGGTCTGCAGCCGTTCCCTGGATTGGGGTGTTAAGAGCGATCCTCCGCCCATACTGTTGGGAAGTCCTATCTTTGTGTCTGAGTTCGGGAACCGGTCTTGTTCTCCCAAACAGGGTTTTGGCTACTCCGCTTTCGAGGGTTTCTTTCACGCTTTTTTCCAAATATTCCTTCACTTTGGGATACTTTTCGAAGTAACGATCGATGAATTCTTGTGCCTCTGCATTGGAAGCCCCGAGTTCTCTGGCCAGGGAATAGGCTGTGGCCCCGTAGATAATACTGAAATTGATGATTTTTGCCCGCCTTCGCTGTTCCTCAGGGAAAAGCGCTGTGGAGTTGGCGAAAACCCGGGTCGCAGTCTCTTGATGGATATCTTGATCTCGAAGAAAAGTCTGGATCAACCCTTTGTCTTCAGAGAAATGAGCCAAAACCCTCAGCTCAATCTGGGAATAATCGGCGGAGAGAAAAAGGTGTCCTTTTTGCGGGATAAAAGCCCGCCGAAATCGTGGTCCCCATTCTCCTCGAGCGGGGATATTCTGAAGGTTAGGATCGCTCGACGAAAGCCTTCCTGTGGCGGTGACCGTCTGGTTGTAAGATGTGTGAATCCTTCCTGTCTCGGGATGGATCAGCAGCGGAAGGGCATCGGCGTAGGTGGATTTGAGTTTTGCCAGCTGTCTGTATTCCAGAGCATATTGGGCTATCGGGAAGTTTTGTGCCAGATCATGGAGAACCGCAACGCTGGTGGAGTATCCTTTGGTTTTTTTTGTCCTTCGAGAAGATGGCAGTCCCATCTTTTCGAACAGAATGTTAGCGAGTTGTGCCGGGGAATTGATATTGAATTCCTCTCCGCTCGTTTCAAATATTTTTTTCTTGAGACGGTGGAGAGATTCTTGAATCTCTTCACTCAGATCTTTTAATCTGTTTGGGTCGATTTTCACGCCCCAGGTTTCCATATCCGCAAGGACAGGGATTAACGGAAGATCAAATTCCCTGTAGACGCCTTCCAGGTTGTTCTCTTTAACCTTAGGCCACAGCTTTTTACTGAGCTTCAAGGCGAATTCCGCATCTTGACAAGCATAAGGAGTCACCCGCTGGATATCCACAGCATCTATCGTCACTTCGTTTTTCCCCTTCCCCACGATTTCCTGGTAAGGGATGGTTTTCTTCTGCAGATAGGTCATGGCCAGTTTTCCCAGGTTATGTTTTCCCCAATTGGGCTCTAGCAGATAGGAAAGAACCATCGTGTCTCGGTCGATTCCCTGCAATTCAATCCCTTCTCTGCGAAGCACGATGAAGTCATATTTGATGTTCTGGCCGATCTTTTTAATCTTTGGATCTGAGAGAACCGGGCGGAGGATTCCAAACGCTTTTTCCTTGGACATCTGTGGAGGAGCGCCGGCATAGTCATGACGAAGGGGCAGGTAGAATGCTTGATCGGGGTTCACCGCGAAGGACATGCCCACCAACCTCGCGCGTGTCGGCAGAGGACTGTCTGTTTCTGTGTCCAATGAGACACGCTTGGTTTTTTTTATCTGGGAGACAAGCTGTTGAAGCTGTTCGCCTTCAAAAATGACATGATATTCTTGTTCGGATTTGTCTTGCCTGTCTAAATACTCCGAAAGTAGAGCAGAAAATTCCAATTTCTGGAGCAGGGGTATAAGATCTTCATAATTGGGCTCAGAGATCGAAAAGTCCTTGAGGTCGAGCGCAACATTCAGGCCTTTCTCGATGGTAACCAATTTTCGGCTCAGTTTTAGCTGGTCTATGTTTTTTTTAATTTTTTCTTGCAGGGAGAGTTTCTGAATTTGGTCTAAGTTTTTTAACAGGTTTTCGAGAGTGTGAAATTGATGGAGTAATGCCTTGGACGTTTTTTCGCCGACACCCGGAACGCCAGGAATATTATCTGAGGAATCACCCCAGAGTGCAAGGACATCTACAACTTGGGAAGGGGGAACACCAAAGTGTTCTTCCACAGCGGTTTTGTCCATGTGGATTTCTTTAGCAGGGTTGTACAGGGTTATCGACCCATTTACAAGCTGGTAGAGATCCTTGTCAGTGGAAACGAGGACAGAATGGATTTTTTTCGCGGAGGCTTTTTTTGCGAGGCTGCCGAGGACATCGTCGGCTTCGTATTTTTCGCATTCAATGGTGGGAATGTGCATGGCTTTGAGGATTTTTTTTAACACCGGAATTTGAACGGCTAAATCTTCAGGCATGGGCTTGCGGTTTGCTTTGTACCCTTTGAATGCTTCGTGACGGACTGTCGGGCCTTTTGTATCAAAAACGATTCCGAGATATGCTGGATTCTCCTTTTCCTGAAGCTTTCTGATCATGCTGAGAAATCCAAAGATGGCGTTTGTGGGAAAGCCTTGGGAGTTAGACAGGTGTTTTATAGCGTAGTAGGCCCGATAGAGAAGGGAATGCCCATCAATCAAAAACAGCCGTTTTTTGCCCATAATTCAACAAATAATCTGGCCCCCCTGGATTTCTTCGAAGCACGATTCATGAAGGCGCTGAGAGAACGGAACAGAGCCCTCACTGCCGGTTGAAGTAAACCTGAAGATATAATCAAAGGGGATCAAATTTGCCTTCTGCGATCTCTTTCAGGACCGTGCCGTGTTGTTCTTCGATAATAGTCTTGATTTTTTTCTGGAGGTCAGGACTGTCGAGATAGGATGTGTAAAAAGTTTTTCTCGAAGACAAAACTTTGCCGGACTTGTAGACGGTGGATTCCACATAGTTCGCTCCTCTTCCCTTATCCTGCGTCTGGATGTGAAAATTCACGCTCCCTCTTGTGACTGTTGTATTAAATCCGGCCATTCCTTTTTTCATTATACTCCCTGCAAAAAGAATATCAAGTCATTCACTTGCTACCGGATGGCTTCCTAATCAGCTTGCCTAATTTCCAGAGAAATTATCTCAGAAATAAGGTTGATTGCCACATCGATGGGTGCACCCCATATTTGTCCAAGAATTGACAAAGTAAAGTCAGATGGTATAATAGGATAACTTTTTTTTAGAGAGAAAGAATGATTGTAGATATTGACAGACTTCCCAGAGAAGGATTCAAATTCAGCAAGGATTTTGAGGTTCTTCACGATGAAATTATTGAAGACGATGCGGTCTTCCTGATGCCCGTACATGCAGAAATTTCTATAAAAAAAATGGGAGAGGAAGTCTTTGTAAAAGGAAGAATCAAAACACTCCTCAGCTTTGTATGCAGCCGTTGTCTTGTTCCGTTTGAGTTCCCGGTGGATGCTCATTTTGATCTCGTTTATCTTCCTGAAGAGCTGGCAGTGGCAAAGGATGACTTGGATGGTGACGACATGAACATTTCGTTTTATTGCGGCCGGAAGGTTGATCTGAAAGAAGTGATTGTGGAACAGTTGAATCTGACCTTTCCTGCAAAACCTCTTTGTTCTGAAAGTTGTCTGGGAATTTGTCCAGTTTGCGGAAAAAACATAAACAGCGGAAAGTGCGCCTGCATGGTCAACGATTCGGACTCTCGGCTGGAGAGACTAAAGGTTTTTTTGAAAAACAATTTGAAAGACAAAAGGTAAATGGCAAATCCAAAAAGAAGACATTCCCATTCAAGAAAAAAGAAACGAAGGGCACATGATGCCCTCGCCGTCCCTTCCCTTGCGCTTTGTGCCAACTGTGGAAGCCCAAAGATGCCTCATCGGGCCTGTCCGGCATGTGGATTCTATAAAGGACGGCAAGTCATCGAAGGATCAGAGGAATAGCGAAGAGGGGGGAAATGCGAGTTGCTGTTGATGCCATGGGAGGCGACTTTGGTCCCAAAATTATGGTAGAAGGAGCCCTCAAAGCAGCACAAGAATACCAAATCGAAGTTTTTTTGGTTGGCGCAGAAGATTTGATAAAAAAGGAAATCAGCAAGGCTGCCCCGTCTGCAGCAAAAATCACGATTATCAATGCAGCTGAGGCCATCGCCATGGGGGAAGGCTTGCTTTCCTTTCGGAGAAAAAAACGTTCTTCCATCCGGGTGGGCACCCAATTGGTAAAAGATGGCAAAGCAGACGCTTTTGTCAGCACGGGAAATACAGCGGCTGTCGTCTATATCTCGAGAAAAATTTTAGGCCCACTCCAGGGAATTGAGAAGCCTGCCCTATCTCTTCTCGTTCCAACTTTAAAAGGATTAACGCTCCTGGTGGATGTCGGAGCAAACGTGAATTGTCGTGCGTATGACCTGCATCAATTTGCCATTATGGGGCATATTTTTATGAAAAATGTCTGTCACATCGAAAATCCTCGAATTGCCCTCATGAGCATCGGAGAGGAAGAGACCAAGGGGAATGATTTGATAAAAGAAGTCTTCGAACGGCTTCAAGCCTCCTCCTTGAATTTCATAGGCAATGTGGAAGGCAAGGACCTCTATTCGGGAAAGGCGGATGTGATCGTCAGCGATGGATTCACGGGAAACATTGCTTTAAAAGTCAGCGAAGGTGTTGTGGAGACGGTTTTGAGCATGGCCCGTACCGAGGTCATGCGGAATTTTTTCTCCAAGATTGGGTTTTTTTTGATGAAAAGAAACTTGAAAAAGCTTTATAAGCGGTTGCATTATTCCGAATATGGAGGAGCCCCTCTGTTAGGATTAAACGGTGTCTGTGTCGTCGGGCACGGCCGGTCAAACTCGACAGCGGTAAAAAATGCAATTAGATTAGCCAAGGATTTCGTGGTCAGCCAGGCACTCGAGAAGATCCAGTATGAAATGGTGGGTTTTTCTCAGGGAGTAGCCACCTAGAGGATGGCAAATGGATTTTTCAGGGAAAACTTCGATTGTTACAGGTGCCTCACAAGGGATCGGAGAAGCGATTGCTTTAAACCTTGCTCAGAATGGGGCAGACATAATCCTGGTTGATATTCAAAAACAGAAATTGGATGATGTGGCCCAGCGAATCAGGGACATCAAGAGAAAAGCATTTGCCTATGAGGCCGATGTTTCTAACACGAAGCAGGTCGCGGATCTTGTGGAAACTTTAATCCAAAATCATGGAACTCTCCACCATCTTGTCAACAACGCTGGAATTACACGTGATAATTTATTGATGCGGATGCATGAAGAGGAGTGGGATTCGGTTTTGGCGGTCAACCTCAAAGGCGTTTTTAATTTTTCTAAAGCCGTAATCCGGCACATGATCCGAAATCGTTATGGACGCATCGTGAATATTTCTTCTGTTGTGGGCTTGATCGGGAATGCCGGTCAAACGAATTATTCGGCATCTAAGGCAGGCGTTCTTGGACTTACAAAATCATTAGCCCGAGAGGTGGCTTCGCGAGGGATCACGGTCAATGCCGTTGCTCCGGGTTTTATCGAAACGGCTATGACAAAAAGCCTTTCCGAGGCAGCACAGAAGCTGTTTCTGGATGTCATTCCAATGGGGAGGTTTGGGACGCCTCAAGAAGTCGCTCAGGCCGTCAGGTTTCTCATTTCTGACGAGGCTTCGTATATGACCGGCCAGGTTATCAACATAAACGGCGGTATGTTCATGTAGCCGTTTTCTTAAGGCAAATTTATAAAAGGAGGAAAAGATGGAACGGGAGGAGTTGTTAAAAAAAGTGAAAGCCATCGTTTCGGACAAACTCAGCATTAGCGAAGACCAAGTGACTGAGGATGCGTCATTTACCGAGGATCTGGGTGCCGATTCGCTGGATACCGTGGAACTTGTTATGGCTTTAGAAGATGAGTTCGACATGGATATTCCCGATGAAGATGCGGAAAAACTAGACACGGTCGGAAAAGCGATGGATTATGTCTTAGGCCATCTCTCTAATAAATAAGCCACAAGTCTTTTCGATGAAAAGTCCCGATTTATCCACCAGACAAATCTTTTCTAGACGGGTTGTCATCACGGGTTTGGGTTTGGTTTCTCCTCTGGGTATAGGAAGGGAAAGGAATTGGAAGGCCTTGCGGGATGGGAAGAGCGGGATAGGCCCGATTACCAAATTTGATGTATCAGCGTTTTCCAGTCAGATGGCAGGAGAGATTAAAAATTTTGATCCTCTTGAATTCATGGATAAAAAAGAAGCCCGCAAGATGGACCCTTTTATCCAGTATGCGGTTGCTGCAGCATCGCAGGCTGTTGATGACTCGGGTATCAAAAAAGAGATTTTGGAGGGAAGCGGAACAGGTGTTTATGTCGGGTCCGGAATAGGGGGGATCGGGGCGATTGAAAATCAACACGAAATCTTGCGGACAAAAGGGCCAAGGCGTGTTTCTCCATTTTTTCTGATCTCTTCCATCATAAACGAAGCAGCGGGTCAGATTTCTATTAAATTCAAGGCTAAAGGACCGAATTCAGCGACAGCGACGGCATGTGCGACAGGCACACATGCTGTCGGGGATTCCTTCCGCATAATTGCAAGAGGGGATGCCGATATCATGCTTGCTGGAGGAGCAGAGGCCCCGATCACACCGCTAGGCCTGGCCGGCTTTTGTTCCATGCGAGCCCTTTCTTTGAGAAACGATGAACCCCAAAAAGCCTCCCGGCCCTTTGATGCCCAGAGAGATGGATTTGTGATGGGAGAAGGGGCAGGCATTGTTGTTCTTGAAGAACTGAACGTGGCATTGAAGAGAGGAGCTCGGATCTATGCAGAGATCGTTGGATATGGAATGAGTGGTGATGCTTACCATGTTTCAGCCCCCTGCATGGATGGAGAAGGGGCTTATCAAGCGATGCGAAGAGCGCTGGAAGATGGGGGTGTGGCACCTGAGGAAATCGGGTACATCAATGCCCACGGCACTTCCACACCATACAATGATAAAATCGAAACATTGGCTATAAAGAGGCTTTTCGGCAACCATGCACATAAGATAGGCATCAGCTCGACCAAATCTATGACGGGACATCTTTTGGGTGCAGCCGGAGGCTTTGAAACGGCGGCATCCGCATTGTGCTTAAAATACCAGATCATACCACCGACAATCAATTATGAGTTTCCGGATCCGGAGTGCGACCTAGATTATGTGCCGAATAAATCCCGGCCCGCCAGCATAGACTATGCCCTGAGCAACTCCTTTGGGTTCGGCGGGACAAACGGCGTATTGTTGTTCAAAAAGTTTGAAAAATAGAGGAGGAACCTATGAATATATTTGTTTTTGTCAAGAGGGTTCCTGATACGGAATCAAAAATAAAAATAAACCACGAAACAAACAGCATAAACGAGGAAGGACTGAATTTTATCTTGAACCCGTATGATGAATATGCGGTTGAAGAGGCGCTCCAGATCAAAGAAGCAAAAGGAGGGAAGGTGACCGTTTTTTCGGTTGGCTTTGATGAAACGCAGACGATCTTGAAAAAATGTCTCGCCATGGGCGCCGATGAGGCTGTATTGATCAAGGATGATGTGGGCGAAACCTTTGATGCCTTACGGACCGCAAAAATCATTGCCCAGGTACTGAAGTCCAGATACTCCGAATATGACTTGCTCCTTTTTGGAAAACAATCTGTCGGAGCGGATAATGCACAAGTTCCCTCAATGGTCGCTGCGATTTTGGATTTGCCGCAGGTGAACGTGGTGACGAAGCTGGAAATTGAAGGGAATACGGGCATGGCTTATAGAGAAATCGAAGGAGCAGGGGAAAAAGTCGTCTTCACCCTGCCGGCCGTTATCAGCGCTCAGAAAGGACTGAACGAACCCCGATATGAGACACTGAAGGGTATCATGGCTGCCAAGAGGAAGGAAATTCCGGTCATTACGCTCGAAGAACTTGATTTTCAGCCCCATACTCTTGAGATACAGCTTGAATTGACAAAAATGGAAAGCCCTCATGCCAGAGAGGCAGGAAAGATCATTGAGGAGGAGCCGGAGGAAGCGGCAAAAAAACTGGCGGAGTATTTGCGCGAGGATGCTAAGGTGATTTGAGAGGAGAAGCATGATGATACTGGTTCACCTGGAATGTCGAGATGGCAAGATAAAAAAATCTTCTTTAGAAGTTCTCTCCGAGGCAAAACGACGAGGAGATGAGATGGGCCTGGAAACCTGCGCTGTTTGTGTAGGGCACCGCATTGATACGATTGCGCTAGAGGCGTTTCGGTATGGAGCCTCTAAGGTTTTTGCACTTGAAAATGCACTTCTCAACCAGTATTCTTCTTCCGGGTATACAAGGGCCCTGCTGTCCCTCACAGAGGAGATAAAGCCCGCTGTTATTCTGTTTGCAGCCACTTCCATGGGGAAAGATTTGTCCCCGCGGTTGGCGGCCAAACTGGGGGTGAGCCTGGCTTCGGATTGTACCCATGTTGCTGTCAAAGAGGGAAGGCTAGAAGTAGTGCGGCCGATATTTGCCGGTAAAGCCTTTGCCTCCTTCATGTTTAAATCAGCCCCTCAAATGGCAACTCTGAGAGCCAATGTGTTTCCTCTTGCCGAGCCTGTTGATAGCCAGGGAGAAACAGTAAAAAAAGAGGTTGTAATTTCTGAAGATCAAGTCAAGGATAAAGTTGCTGAGGTTATCAAGGCCGAAGGTGCTGATCTGGATGTGACAGAAGCCGATATTGTGGTTTCAGGCGGCAGAGGATTAAAAGGTCCAGAAAATTTCGACCTTCTTCGAGACCTGATTTCAATTCTTCCCCATGCGGCTCTTGGGGCATCCCGCTCCGCTGTGGATGCCGAATGGATCGATCATCAACACCAAGTAGGCCAGACAGGAAAAACGGTTTCCCCGAATTTGTACATAGCTTTCGGAATTTCGGGAGCGATCCAGCATCTGGCAGGAATGTCCTCTTCCAAATTCATCGTAGCTGTGAATAAAGACCCGGATGCCCCGATCTTCAAGGTGGCGGATTTCGGGATCGTCGGAGACCTGTTCCAGGTCATTCCTCCCCTGAAAGAAGAGTTGAAAAAGATCCTTTCTGAATAGCCCCCCGCTTTTCTATTTCAGGCCTTCGCGTTCCAAGAAGGGATCAATTTTAGGCTCTGCTCCCCGGAAACGGAGGTAAAGCGTCATCGGCTCTTCGGTGCCACCTCTCTCCAGTATGTTTTTTCGGAAGGCAGCGGCCGTTTTTTGGTCGAAAAGGCTGGTTTCCTTGAAGGCTTGAAAAGCGTCAGCATCCAAGACCTCAGACCAGACATAACTGTAATATCCGGCCGAATATCCACTTGCAAAGATGTGCTGGAAGTAAGTGCTGCGCCATCGGGGAATAATCTCCGGGATCAAGCCGATTTTGTCCATCGATGCTTTCTCAAATGCAGCACAATCCATTTCTTTGGCCTCTGTCAAGGTATGCCAGTCCATATCCAGGAAGCAGGACGCCAGGTATTCGACATTCGCAAAACCCTGGTTAAAAGTTCCGGCCTTTTTTATTTTTGCGATCAGTTCATCTGGGATCGGTTCGTTGGTTTCGTAATGCCTGGCATAAGACTTGATGACGTCTGGATCAGAGGCCCAGTTTTCCATGATCTGGGAGGGAAGCTCTACAAAGTCGGTCGCCACATCCGTGCCCGAAAGAGTTTCGTACGTGCAATCAGAAAGGAGTCCATGAAGGGCGTGCCCAAATTCGTGGAAGAGAGCCAAGGCATCATCGAAACTTATGAGAGCCGGTTTGTCGGCCGTGGGTTTGGTAAAATTCCCAACGTTGACGATCACAGGACGTATATTTCTGCCATCTCTCCGGCGCTGTTTTCTGAAGGGGCTCATCCATGCGCCCTCCTGTTTGCTTGCGCGAGGAAAATAGTCCACATACAGGACCCCGATGTGGGAGCCATCGGCATCTTTAACCTCAAAGACTCTGATATCTGCATGATATACGGGCATGTCCTCGAGTTCTTGGAAGGTGATTCCATAGAGTTTTGTGGCCACATCAAAGGCCCCCTGACGGACATTTTCCAGTTTGAAGTATGGCCTTAAGGCACTGTCATCAAGGTCATATTTGGCCTTCTTGACTTTTTCCGCATAAAACCACCAGTCCCAGGGCTGCAGTCGAAAATCTTTCCCTTCTTTTTCGATCATGGCCTGGAATTCTTGGGCCTCCCGCCTGGCTTTGGCCAGAGCGGGTTCCCACACCTGCTGGAGCAGCCTGTAGACATTGGCTGGGTTTTTTGCCATGTTTTCTTCCAGGATGAAATAGGCGTGGTTTTTGTAGCCCAAAAGTTGGGCCCTTTCAGCGCCCAGAGCGGCAATTCTCGAGGCCGTGGTTTTATTGTCGTACGCATTGTTATTATTGCCGAGATTGGCAAAGGCCTTAAATACTTTTTCCCGGAGCTCCCGTTTCTCGGAATACTGCAAAAAGGGAATAAAACTGGGCTTGTTCAGAGAAATCACCCATTTTCCCGCATGACCTTTTTCCTCGGCTGCTTCGGCGGCGGCCGAAATCACGGATTGGGGCAGTCCGGCCAAGTCGTCTTCTTCGAGAACCATAGCAAAGGCATTTGTCTCATCCAGGACGTTTTTAGCAAACTTTACGGAAAGAAGGGACAGTTCTTCATTGATTTCCCGGAACCTTGCTTTTTTCTCTTCGCTCAAGTTGGCGCCCCCCCGGACGAATCCCTTGTATGTCTTTTCCAGCAGCATACTTTTTTCGGGCGTCAGGTCAAGACTGTTTTTTTGTGCGTAGACGGATTTAATCCTTTGAAACAGACGTTCGTTGAGATTGATATCGTCACTGTGTTTAGCCAGGAGCGGTGCGATTTCTCGTTCGATTCGCTGAATTTCCTTGTTTGTGTTGGCTCCTGTCATATTCTGGAAAACGTTGTTCACTTTTGTCAAAAAGGCCCCGCTTAGGTCCAAAGATTCGATCGTGTTTTCGAAAGATGGCGGTTCACTGTTGTTTATGATTGCCTCAATTTCTACTTTGTGCTGTTCTATAGCCTTTTTGTAAGCAGGCATGTAATGTTCTTCTTTGATCCTGTCAAATGGGGGGACGCCGAAGGGTGTGTTCCAATCTTCGAAGAACGGGTTTTGCAGGGCCGTTTCCGCAGATTTTTGTTCTGCAGGCTTAGAACAGGAGGCAAAAAGCATTCCCAGACACACAAAGTAGACGGCGAATTTTTTCATTTTTTTTCTCCTTCGAAAAGAATTTTAGCCGAGATCGATTATGTGGACAGAAAAACATACCATATCATAAATTCCTCCGTCAATTTTTTGACATGGTGTGGATGCTCCTATTCCTTTCCCGCCTGAATTCTGGTGGATTCCTTATGAAAAAAATACGGTGTTGTTTACTGACGGATTGAGTACGAAATGGAGCGTGTATGATTTTGAAGGGAAACTGGCAAAAGAATTGACGACTCCCCTTTTTAAACCCAGGAAAGTGACAGAAAAGGACCTGGATGAGTGGCGCAAGAGATGGAAGGAAAATGCAGACAAAGATTGGTACGATCGATTTGGAATAGTTGTGGAAAAATACAAAAAATCTATATACGAAAAGATGCCAAACATTGATGGCCTTTCTCTAACTCCGGATGGAAATATCTTGGTTGCAGGGGAAGCCGCGAAGGAGTTGAATATGTGGATTATTGGCTCCTGGATAAAAAGGGAAAAATTTTGGTCCATGGATGCACAAACACAGCAGGATTGCACATTACGCGGAATTTCATTTTTTACGGGATGAGAGATAAGGACGGGAGTTTCCAGTTTTTTGCTCAAAAAAGGTCAGGTTCCGAAGCCCAAGATTTAAAAAATTTCCTGAAATGAAAACATTATTTGTGAATGATTTCTGCCAATTCGACGGCTTTTCTAACCAGATGAGACCTGTCTTTTTTCAGCCTGGTCAGGACATTTTTGATTCTTGTGTCTTGAGGCAGTTGTGTTAATGCCCAAGTCGCAATGGCCCGGATGGAGTCAGGTTTTGTCTTGTGAAAGAGGGTAATCAGCGGCGCCTGTGCCGCCCGGATGAGGGCATCTGTGGCATCGTCCGAACGGAGGACTCCCAGGGTTCGACAGATATCTTGCTGAATAGGGATATTTTGTTCTTTTTCCCATAGGCTGGCAGGTTTTATGAATTCGAGGAGCAAAGGTGTGGCTTCGCGCATTTTTCGCTCCGCAAAAATGGGAATGACATCCCATTTTGTCTTTCCTGTCGCTCTCTCAAATATATCGAGAAAGACGGAAGCAACCTCTTTTCCAGGCATGGACTGCAAAATGCTGAGGATCGATGGGATGGCATCGAGCGGACCGTTCAAGGCGATTTTGCGCAGCAAGGAAAGCAACCCGGGATTACCGGCAAAGACATCGCTCACGCGGATAACTTTATTGAGAGTAGCACAGCTCATTCCCACATGAATTTTCTGCAAAAACTCGTCTACGGCATTTTTCCCGGCTTTGTTTATGACTCCTGCCACGAGGCGTCGAATCTTATACGGGAGGTCGGATGTGATTGCCTTTAATCCGGCTTCAGCGAGTGCGGCAGGCGGCTGTGCGGCCATCAGGGCCGCCGCTTTGGCTCGAATTTCCGGGTTTTCTGAGCCGAGATCCTCAAATACAAATGTGATGTCTCCTTCCAATTCCTTCATCAGATCTAGATCGGGCTCTACTCCCGGGTATATGAGCTCAAGGGGAGTGATGTGGTCCGCAGGAGAAGGAATTCTGCCTGATGTCTGAACGGATCTTGTCAGCTTTTCAATGTCCGATTGATTCAGAATTTGCAGAAGCTTTTGAATATCCTGTTTGCTTATATCGCTGGTATGAAGAGCCTTTAGCAGTTCCTCCTTTTCTCTTGAAAACTGGTCCAACATGTTTTTTAATTGTTTCATTTGGTCGTTGGCTGTCTGCATTGCTTTTGAAGGAGGAGTCGTTACAATTTGTTCTCCTTCGCTGTTTATAGTCTCTGCGAGGAGCTCTGGTTCACCGAGAACGATTTTGCGTTCACTTACCGCCACAAAAATCTTCCGATCAGGAAGAATGTTCGATATATTCAGTTGTTCCAATAATATGTCCCATTGACCGATCACATCTTCGGGAAGCCTCTTGAATATTTCAATAAAACGCACCGTTTCCTCTTGGGAAAGGCCTCGCATGAAAAGGACCCCCTGAAGGCCGAAGCTATTAAAAGTTGCATAGAGGTCTTGTGTCAAACGTGAGTCCTCTAAATAAGGAGGGAGAGGCTTACCGTTAAACAGGATTGTTTCCGGCGTCAGAGAAACAGAAAGCACCTCAGTCTTTTCAGCCAGAAATGGTGTGAGATGGTTCATGAACTGCTGCAGGGAATTCCTGACATTTTCATTTTCTTTGGGATAGAGACGCAAATTTTGTATGGCAGATCTGAATGTTCTTCCTATCATCAGGGCTTCTGAAAGGGCCTCTGTTTCGAGGATTGACTCTTTTGCCACCGAAGCCGAATGAATCCTTTTTTTCAAGATATTCCGTGAACCTCTTGAGATGTGGACGGCGTTCATTTGGCTCTTTAGAGCAGAAAACATCTCTGCGGCCTTTGCCAGTTGGCCGGCATTATGAAAGTGATACGCCAGCCTTCCGACGATCTGTTCGGGAGCGTCAGCGGCATATTTTTTTTCGATTTTGGCTGCTTGGTCATGATAATGACGACGTTCACCCATGCTCATGAGAGAATAAAAAGCGGAACGAATAATCCTGTGGGTAAAAACAAACTCTCCCGGGTTTAAACAGTCCTCAATCAGGAGATTCCTTTTTGCCTTGTTGAGTGTGTTCAAAACCTGTTGAAGTTTGAGTTTTGAAATTTCTGCAAGTTGCTGGGGATTGATCCTTTCCCCGAGAATCGAGGCCATTTTGAACACATGAATCGCTTCTTTATCCATGTACTTAAGCCGCTCTTGGATCATGTTTTGGAGGTTTTTTGGGATATTTTTTGGTTTAACAGAGGAAAGGTCCCATTCCCCGTTTTTTGCAGAGATTTTGCCCTCCAGCAGGAGGTCAGAAAGAGCCTCCACTATGAAAAGCGGGTTTCCTGCAGAATTATCCAAAAGGGCTGCGCCAGATTTTTGAGGCAGTTGTTTCCCCTCGAACAGGTTTGCCACCAGTTGCTGCACGTGTTCCGCCGCCAAAGGCTTAAGCTGAAATTTTTGGATTTTCCCTACAGAGGTTAACTCCGGCATAGACTCGAAGAGGGAGAGGAGTTTTTCCTCGCCGGCTGTAAGGTCTGAGCAGCGAATGGTGGAGAGAAAACGCAGCCGGCCTCCTTTTTCCACGGGTCCGAATTGAGAACCAAACAATTGCAGGGATGGGGCATCGATTTGGTCGACATCGTCGAGCAGAACAGCTCCATCTCCAAATTCGCGAAGTATAAAAAAAACCTGGGTCAGCGCTTCAAAAAGAGCCATCCGGTCCACATGGCCGTTTTCCTCCGCCACCGTTGTGTCTTTGACATACCAGGAAGGAAGATAAGGTCTGAGAATGATCTTATACCTGTCATCGAGGCTGGAAAATATATGGTCAGAAATAGAAGGCTGACGTTCAAAAAGATTGCCCAGAGCAGCGAATACTGCGCCGTAAAGATCGCTTTGCCAGTAGGGGTATCCTTTTGTGGAAAGAGTGAATGCCAGCTTTTCTTGAGATATTTTTTGGGCGAGCCTTAAGAGCCGCGTTTTCCCCTCTCCTTCACTCCCGAGAAGCACCGGAAATGATTCGGAGCTGCCTTTTGTGGAAAGATGATTTTCCAGAAATTGGATCAACGCATCTCTGCCAACGATGTATGGGGCGTCCAGGATCGAATTGAGTTTGGATGGCGTGAGAAGTTTCCCTGAATCCGGATGGATGACGACCTGGTTTTTCCCCTTTTCTTTGGCGGCATAAAGGGCTTCGTCGGCTTTTTCGAAAAGGATTCTCCAATTCATTCCATCTTTGGGAAAAAGAGAAATCCCTATGCTGCAGCTGATTGGAATTTCGTTATGATCAGCTTTAAGGGGGGTCTTGTTGATGCTCCTTTGGATATCCACGCCTGTGTATTTGGCCTTTTGTTTATCCAATTCTGGCATAACCAGGATGAACTCATCGCCTGCATAACGGATGGCGATTCCCCTCTTATTCATCTTTTGTTGGACGATATTGATGAAATGGGTGAGGGCTTTGTCTCCCACCAGATGCCCGTAATCATCATTGATTCTTTTGAAATCATCGATATCGAACAGGAAAAAAGCGACAGAGTTTCCGTGCTTATGGGACTGGCTGAGATATTCGGGTATCTTTTCCCTCAGATATCGCAGATTGTGTATGTGCGTCAATTCATCGGTGTAGATGAGAGTTTGCAGTTCTTCTTTGGTGGCTTCTTTTTTCATGTGGCGAACATCCCTGTTGTCGGCTAAAACCTGCGCTTCCAGGTTTATTGTCTTGAACCTTTTCTTTTAACGCAATCGCCTTTTGAGATGAATTCCAAGGTGATTTTTCTGAAATCATAGGGTGAAGCTGCTGTGAAAAGGATGACGGATTTGGATTTGACTGTGACAAATAAATTTACTTGCCGTTTTACGATGGGGTATACTCAGATGGAAATGACTTCCCGAGAGAGAATCTTGGCAGCACTTGAACACCGGGAGACCGATCGGGTCCCGGTGGATTTTTCCGGGCACCGATCTTCTGGGATTTCGACCATGGTTTACCCCGAATTGCGGAAGTGCCTGGGCCTATCCCCGAAAACAGTGCGCGTGTATGACATGGTCCAGCAGCTGGCTATCGTGGATGAAGATGTGCTGGACCGTTTCGGTATCGATACGATTGAGATGGGAAGAGGTTTTTTATCAGAGGAAAGAGACTGGAAAAGCTGGATTTTGCCGGATGGCACAGCATGCAAAATTCCCTATTATATTCATGTTGATAAACGGGGTGAGGACTGGTATCTGCTTGACGGGAACGGCCAGGAGCTGGCTGTCCAAAAAAAAGGGCTTCTTTACTTCGAGCAGACCTATTATCCTCTAAAAGATCGTGATTTTGCCGAAGATGATTTTTCCGACTTAGAGGATGTCCTGTCCCACACTGTCTGGACGGGTGTGGCAAGCCCGGGAGCCCACCTGCCGTTGGATGAGGAAGGATTGTCAGAAATGTCTCGTCGAGCCAGGGAGCTCCGGGAGTCCACAGATCGAGCTATTATCGGCCTTTTTGGCGGAAACATGTTTGAAATCCCACAGATGCTTTTCCGGATGGATCATTATTTGATGTTCCTGGGACTTTATCCTGACCGGGCGTTCCTGTTTTCTGAAAAGCTCTGCGATATTCACATGGAAAGCCTGGAAAAATGGCTGGGTGCCGTAGGACCTTACATCGATATTATCCTCTTTGGGGATGACCTGGGCGGGCAAACAGGTCCTCTGATCTCCCCTCAAATGTACCGCGATTTCATCAAGCCTTTTCATCAAAAACTTTGGAAAAGGGCAAAGGCGTTGGCCGATGTCAAGGTCATGCTCCACTGCTGTGGAGGGGTGCGTGAGCTGCTAGATGACATGATCGATGTGGGACTGGAGGCCATCAATCCTGTTCAGATTAACGCCACCGGTATGGATCCCGCTGAACTGAAATCCAAATATGGAGACAGAATCGCGCTCTGGGGGGGAGGATGTGACACGCGCGATATTCTGCCCCACGGATCTTCCGATCAAGTGGCGGCCCACGTGGCAGAGCTTGTACGGTTACTCCGCCGCGGAGGCGGGTTTGTGTTCCAGCAAGTGCACAACATCCTGGCTGATGTTCCTGCGGAAAATGTGGTGGCCATGTTTGATGCCATCAACAGATCCGGCTGAATAATCGAGAGATAGGCTATGGCAACTATCGATGCTGGCGTTGTTTTCTTGTATTTTGTGGTGGTAATAAGCCTGGGGTTCTTGTACAAAAAGCGGGCATCCCAGAGCCTCGATTCCTATTTTTTGGGGGGAAAGCGCATACACTGGTTATTGCTGTCCATGTCGGGTTCCGTGTCCAACTTTGATATAACCGGAACCATGTGGATCGTGTCCATCCTGTATGTTCTCGGGATGAAATCCATGTGGCATCATTGGATGTGGGGATTCCTGATGGGAGCTTTCTTCTTGGCTTACATGGGAAAATGGGTCCGCCGATCCAATGTGATGACAGCCGCCGAATGGATGAAAACCCGGTTTGGGGATGGCACACCCGGCCGGTTTGCCCGAACGGCCTATGCGTTGATGGCCATTTTTACTCTGGCAAGCTTTATTGGCTATGCCTTCCAGGGGATCGGCAAGTTTGCCTCCGTTTATGTCCCGCTCGACTCTCTTGCAGCGCGAGTGGGGATTCCTTGGATTCAGGCATTATTGACCGAGCATAAAGCCGCATTTTTGGCCGTGGTTATCATCTCTATCACCACGCTTTATGTCGTTCTCGGCGGGCTCTTCAGCGTTGTGGTCACCGACGTCATTCAAGCCTTCGTTTTGACTTGCAGCAGCTTGATCATCGCCGGGATTGCCTGGTCAAAGCTGACTCCGGATATTCTGAGCCGCCTTCCTGAAGGATTTGTCTCTCTGGAAGTGCCCTGGCGGCTTCCAGAATTTTCGAACACTGCAAATGCCGAATTTGAATTTTTTGGGGCCATGGTAATCATCTGGGTGCTGAAGGGATTATTGATGAATGCGGGAGGACCGGCGCAAATGTATGATTTTCAACGATTTCTGGCCGCCCGGGATGACCGGGAAGCGGCTAAAATGGGAGCTTCCTGGAGCGGATTTCTGCTGGTCCGCTGGGCTATGGTGATGGGGATTGCTCTTCTGGCCCTAACAGGAGCGGCCGGCGTCACGGATTCGGAAAGTGTGATGCCCCTTGTTCTGCGGGATTATCTCCCGCTGGGAGTGCGGGGTTTTGTTGTGGCCGGACTGCTGGCGGCTTTCATGTCTACGTTCAGTTCGACCGTCAACAGCGGAGCCTCCTTTATCGTCCGGGACATTTGGCAGATATATTTTCGCCCGCGAGCCACCACAAAACAAGCCCTCCGATTCAGCTATCTAGCCACGCTTCTGCTGGTGGGATTGGGATTGGTCATCGGGTTTCAGAGCGAGTCCATCGCCGAGATATGGAACTGGATGATGGTGACCCTGGGTGCCGGCGTAATCGTTCCGAATGTCTTGCGCTGGTACTGGTGGAGGATGAATGGTTGGGGGTATGCATTTGGGACACTGGGCGGAATTTTCCTGTCCGGCATCGCCCTGTTTTTTGATTCATGGCCAGCGTATGCCGTTTTTCCTCTTATTGTCATGGTTTCCCTGCTGTTAAGCATACTTGGCTCGGTTCTCACTTCTCCGGTTGAGAAAGAAGTGCTTGTTTCCTTTTACAGGTCTGTTTGCCCGTTTGGTTTGTGGCGGCCGATCAAGGAAGCGGCCCGGCTTGTGTCTGAAAAGAGGACTCCCAGAGCCGAGAATGTCTGGTTGACCGTTTTGAACGTTTTTTTGGGGATGATAGCAATCGCGTCTCTCTATCTTTTCCCGATGTACCTTGTAGGGCACTGGAACCGGTCTTCCTTGTTCTGCCTGGGAATTGGGCTCGGTGCCGTTTTTGCTCTGAGGATCACCTGGTACCGAAACCTCCCGAAACCCACTTGAGTTCTAAGTACTTTCCAGATTTTACGGGATGATATCGTTTCCCTTGCTGATTTCTCTAGGCGGGACAATTTTGGGTTTTCCCGGAAATTCCAGGGCAATGACTGTGGCATACGGGTTAATGGCATTTTCGGGAAGAGAAATGATGGCGGCCTCCTCCTGATAATCACAGCTCAATTCTTTCTTGGGATCAGAGAGGAGATAGACTTTCTGGACATTGCTGACCAATCCCGGAACATGGAGCTTCCCATCGCGAGGCCAGTTAAAGACATGGAGATACAATGTGTTGCCTTTGGTCGTGCTGCGTCCCCACCCCAAATTTTCGAATAGGCTGGCTGTGGTTCCATAGATGCTTTCGCCATTCACTCTCATCCATTCCCCTATGGCCTTGAGCCGGCTCAAGCTTTCCTGGGGAAAGAGGCCTTCAGCAGTGGGTCCGACATTCAATAAAAAATTTCCCCCCTTGCTGGCGATATCCACCAGCTTCTGGATCAAGTCTTTGGCAGGTTTCCCAGTCGTAATCCAGTCCGGTCGCCGGTATTTCCTGCTCGGGTGTGCCGAAATCTCCGGAAGCCGTTTCGGGGTCATATGTTCCGGCCATCCCCGCACGCCCTTTTCCCACGCGGTTGTTTATGATGACGTCGGGAGCGAGCGACCGCACATAATTGTACAGATCAATGCCCCTGTCCCGGGTCCAGGTGGATTCCCATTCTCCGTCAAACCACATCACGCCGATTTCCCCATAGTTGGTCAGGAGTTCTTTAACTTGGCCCTTAAGGTATTCCACATACCGATCGAAGTCTGCGCCTTCGGCCGAGCGGGTTTCCCAATCGCGTCTGGGGAGATAGTCGGGATGATGCCAATCCATGATCGAATGGTACCAACACATTTTGATCCCCTGTTTGTGGCATTCATCGGCCAGTTCCTTCATAATATCGCGCTTGAAGGGTGTGGCGTCCATGGCCGCTTTGACCCATTCGGCGGGATTGAACCGGGAGGTGAACTTTTCGTATTCCTTGACCGGAATCTGTGCGGTGGTGAGAATCCACTCCGCGTGCCGGGTTTCGCCTTTCCATTCTCCGGCCGGGATGGTATAAAGACCCCAGTGGATGAACAGGCCGAAACGGGATTCCCGCCACCAGGCCATGCGACTCTCCCTGTCCTGTACCGTTTCTTTTTTAACCGGCTGGAGTTCCACACCTGCCTCCTGGGATTCTTCTGTTGTTTTTTCACGGGCGCTCAGTCCTGTGATAAGCAAGAGAAAAATTCCAGTTATCACAAAACAAGCTGCAGAATTATTTTTTTTCATTTTCATTCCCTATAAACTTTTTTTAGATTTTACCATTTCGCGTGGTCGAAATCTGAAGGCTGACCAAACATCGTCGATGGATATTGCCGTTACCGGCCTGAGGCCTTTTTTTTCCATGATTTTCCAGCAGACATCACGGGATAAATCGGTCTCAACAGGAGAGCTTTTTTTGGGGTAGCTCATCCAGAAAATGCCGTCGTAATTGAGAACCTGCCAGGCTTTTGGAATCAGCCTCTCGAGCTCTTAGCTGTTTTTCACGAAAAGATGGATAAAGTCGAATTCACCCGTCGCTTTTTTAATATACGTCACACCATCCGGGCAGCGACCCAAGTTTCTCGGTGTATCCCTCTGGCGCATTCATGATGGTCATCCGCTGGCCAGGTTTGATCAGAAGTTTTTTAATCAGTGAGCTGTCGGCCATTTTTTCCTCCTTTTTAAGATATATTTTTTAGCATCGAAGTTATTCGTTGTCAAATATCAAAGCGGAATACTTTTCTCTCATGACCGCCGGGGAAAATCCCGTGCATTGGGGCAAATGTCTCTTCTGTGGATGAATACGGATCTAAAATCTCTGAACTGGGTGGAACCGTCCTAATGCCAAAATTTCCTATTCCAGGACACAGAAGGGAATGTATTTGGCATCTGGCAAGAAGACAAACAGGCGCAATAAGACGACCTGTCCCGGTCTCATTCAATTTTTAAAGTTTTAAGAGGGGGGTAGATTTTCAGCCCGCCATATTGTGGTTGATGTTTGATGATGTTTCCGTAACGGTCGAGCATCGGAAATTGACGTTGATGCCCGTACACGGAGAGAAAGTCTCTAACCGAAAGGTCTTTGTAAAGCACCCGCAGCAAGTCAAAAGCCAATAAGATGTTATCGAGCATATGCCATATGGCCAAGTCTTTTGAACGCTGATGGGAATGAGGCATGCCTGTAATGTTGAGCACTTGATGTTGTTCGAAGGCTTTGTCGCATACAGATTGCATCAGGAGGCTGATTTCCAGGGCATAACCTCCGAAAGGAGAGAATTGCAGCCAGGAATCCAGAGGGGCTCCCTGGTCGCCGTGGAGAAGGAAGGTGAACTGCCTGAGCCAGCGGCAGTGGGTTTTGTGGATGAGGTGGCGGAAAATACCCTCAAGCCGCTGTGTCACACGGCCTCCGCGGTAGATATACTCGCGCCACACGCTTTCCAACCTCCCGTTGAGCCACTCTCCGAGAAAAAGGACTTTGCTTTTGGGGGCATAAATTTGGCCCATTTTCCTGATTTTTTGCAATAAGAGGGCCAGTTCATCGAATCCTTTTTTCTCGTTGTCCAGCCCAAAACGTTGATGGACGGTGGCCAGGTCCACAATAGCCTGTGTAACACCAAGATAGTCCATGGGCTTGACTTTTCCATTTATGATTTTGCCCTGGATTTCGTATGGAAGAATGATTCTTGGGCTCCCGCTTTTGATGAAACTGATCCGCTTGATTTTTCGTATGGTCTGATCGATAGCCGGATCTTTTGTTCTTTTTGCAAAAGATAATACCCAGGGTGCAAACAGCAGAAAGTAATTGAGCCAATGATATTGGGTGTAGTCATCGTCCACAAAGATGATCAAGACCTTTCTTGGAGATACCCTTTTCTCCCTGGTTTTCCGTTCGATTAGTTTTATGCTTTTTATAACATTCTCAGCTTTGCCTGGAACGCAGGAATCGATGACGACGTGATTGTCGGGAGGAGCGATCAATCGATAACGATCCACATAAAAAATTTCGATATTCTGTCTTTGACTCCACCGGCATAAACTCGACGGCTTTTGATCTCCCTCCTGATAGCTCAGATAAACATCACAGAAGCCTTGTTTTTCAAACTTTTTCAGCGTATTGAGGAGATGACCTCCTGTCCAGCGGGCTTGGTCTCCCCGTCCCCACCAGCTGACCATGACAAAGCATACTTTCAGGCCATGATGTTGGATGGTCTCTCTGACAATCGGGAAGAGCTGCTTTTTAATTTTTTGATCTTTATCTAAAAAAATGGAATAATCCACGGCGATAAGCGGATTCGTTCTAGAAGTCCGGCGGATGAATCTTTCTCTGGAATAGAGTTGGATTTCCTTTTGTTGGAGAAATTGTTCGAGCCTGGGCCTTTTTCCTTTCAAGAAATTCCTCTTGTAATCGAAGAGAATTCAGGCTGGATTAATGAAGCCGCTGCTTGTTTGGCAAACCGAGAGAGTGTCTATCCTGTTCCCGTTGCTGTCAAAATATAAACTTTTAATGCCGGATTGTCAATACTTTGCCGGAAATGCTGTGTCTCTTGTGGGATTTCGATCAGGCGAACGAAGGCTCAGGTGAGTTTTATTTGTGAATGACGGTTGCTTTTTCTGTGAATGATCGATTGAGATAACCAGTGAGAACAAATCCATCTTCATCCGGAGGAAGTTTTATTCTGATCCATTCGTTCAGTTCTTCTTCCACATCCAAAAGGGCACCAAGAGGCAGCCTTTTGATGATGACGGTTCCATTTTTTGGCTTGATCCTGAGAACGGCATTTGGCTTTACCACCCGCACCTGATTGTTTTCTGCAGGGGCTGTTTGGAGAGATTGATCGAGTTTTTTATCGAGAAAGAATATTTCCGGCGGAAAAACAAGAGTCATCCCCAAAGTCCAGTTCACAAGAATAACTCCCAGAAATAATCCTGCTATTATTTTTTTGCCTTTGGTTGCCATCTTTGTCTCCCTTTTGTTAACAATGTTTCATTTATCTGCATGGGCTATGCCCTTGCCGCTCATTATTTTCGTCTTAGCGGATTGAGGAAAAGCTTTACACTTATCCCTGCCTGGATGGAATTGAGGGTCATATTTTCGATCGTCCCGGATGTCGTTTCCTGGCTGTTCTGCTTTGCTAAGGTCCAGCTCCCTTTCAGGCCGGCCGTGTAATACCGGACATCCAGGTTCAACGCGATGTTTTGCATCAGAAAAACATCCAGGCCGGCGCCGAAGTGAAATCCAAAGGTGTGATCCACGGTTTCCTTTATGTTGTAACCTTGGTTATTCCAAGAATTTGTGACTTCCTCGTTCAAGTTAAATCTGTTCAGGTGGTAATCTCCTCCTGCCACAAGGTATGGAACAAACTGATTTTTTAACGGGTAGCGGGCCTGAACACTCAGCATCAGAGAAAGATTGTTAAGCCGGCCAGCACTTAATCCTCCGGCCGTACTGGCCACATCGCTTTGGAAATAGGGCACTCGGAGCTCGACTGCGAGGTGTTTCATCAGACCAAATCCGAATGTGCCTGTGATGTTCATCCCTTTTTTGAAATGGGTCTCAGAAGGCATGGTGTATCCGGCGCCGCCTCCCACCCAAAGGTACTCCCCTAGGCCTGGTGTCCGGCGGGATGGGATCTGTTGGATTGGCTCGGGATCAGATTCTGTTTCTTCTTCGATGACTTCAGGCTCTTTTTCCGGGATTTTTTCTGGTTCCGGGGGCGGAGGAACAACGGATTCAAAAATTTCACTGACAATGCTGTGATGGATATATCCGGACAGGACAATCCCTTCTTTATTCGGAGAGAGATTTACCCGATACCAATTCCCGGTTTTTGCAAGAGGCTTGAGCTCTGTTCCGGAGGAAACCCGGCTGATAACGGAACTCTTTGTGGTGGGCATCAACCGGATGTTCGCTCTGGGAACTGTGACGGCAACTTTTGTCAATACTTTGGTGGGCTGTGCTTTTTTTATGTTTGGAGCGGTTTCGGCCTTAGGTTTTTCTGCAGAAGTGGATTTTTGTTTGTCTGGTGCTGTTTTTCCGCCATTATTTTTTTGGAGATTTTGCGGGGCGGCATCATTCTCTGCCGATTCTTCCTTATCAGATGCTGGTTTATCAAATGCTGGCAGTGTTTGGCCTGGGCCGACGGCCTTTTTTGGGCCGCCCTTTTCCTGTTTCACAGACTCATCAGCAACTGGTTTTTTCTCTCGTTGATTCGATTTGACTGTCTGGGGTGCTGTCGGCTCTTCTGCCTTCTGCTCCTGTTCGGGATTGGTGTCAGCTCTGGCGACTTCTTTTTTTTCCTGGTTTTCATTCTCCATTTTCTGCAGAAGGCTTTTGAGGTTTTCCAGCTCCTGTTTCAATTCCTGGGTTTCATTTTCAGGCCGGGCAGCATTTTCTTCTCCTGCGCTTTGGTCCGGATCCGCTTTCTGGGATTCAAAAAAGGCCAGGGAAAGTTCGTTTTCCATCTTTTTTTCTTCCGGTTTTTCGGCAGTTTCCTCTATCATCTCAACCTTGTTGCTGTCGATAAAACCGGTTACCTGAGAATTTCTTTTTTTGGAAAGGTAGGAAATATACAGCCATTTCTTGCTTTTATTCCCTGACGGAAACAACGAAACAGTTGTCCCCCGAGGGATGGTGTCGATGACGATACTGTGCTGGCTGGCCTCGAGAAAAATTTCTGCCTTTTCGGCGATGACCTGAGCCTTTTGGGCTTCTGCAGCTTTTTCTTCAGTCTGAGAAGATAAAAAAGAAGGAAGCAGAAAAGCCAATAAAGCGGTCATCAGGATTGCTTTTTTCATGGTCCCTCTCCTTAATATACTTATGGTGTACGATGTTTTTGTATAAAGGTCAATCGCCCAATCGGGTGAAAATGGGGGGTGATATTTTCTCACCCCCCTGCAAGCTTGGTAATCCGAGAAATGGGACCGAAATCCTCGGGGCAGGATTTGCCGGGATGTTAGCAGTTGTTAAAAAATTTGTTCTGATACCATTCCGCGATCGGCGTCTTTCCAGAGATCGAGAAAACGTTTGTGGTATTCGGAGGCTTTTTCCTTTTGGCCTCTCTGCTCAGAGATTTTTCCCAGCATGTACAGACTTCTGGCATAGAAGTCCCCAGCTTCGATCCGTCCGAGGTGGAGAGATGGAATTTTTGCAAACTCTTCCTGTGCGGTATCCAGATTCCCTGCCCTGTAGAGAGCTTGAGCCAGTGTGTAGATAAAAAAGGCCTGGATGCGGGGAAAATTCTCCTCGGGTGCATATAGGAATTGTACCGCTTGACTCAGATTTTGACTGGCCTCAGAAAAGTTTCCTTTTTCGAATGCAATCATGCCCAATAAGTGGTTGCTGTATCTTATTAGTTTTTTATGCATCCATGCCGGGATCTTTTCCCTGATATTTTCAGCGATTCTTGAAGCCTCAGCAAAGGATTTCATCTGAGCATAGACCAGGCCTTTTCCGTACAGGGCCCAGATTTCCCCGGAAATGCTTTCGGCTTTCTGGGCGTTCTCTTCAAGAATAGCAAATTCTTCCAGTGCCAGCTTTGGCTGTTTAGTCCTGAGGTAGAAGACGGCAAGCTGATCATGGAGAACCGGCCTCATCAGGAGAAGTTTTTTTGCTTCTTCGAATTTTCCCTGCAAAATGTAAAAATTAGCCATTGCGACTCTGGCTTCCGTGCTTCCTTTGGGCATCTTTTGGTACTGGGCGCGCGCGTGTTCCAAATCCCCTTTCAGCAGGAAAAGATGACCGGTCAGGAGATTATATCGTGGCAGGATATCCGGATCAAGGGAGAGGCTTCTCTCCAGCTTGGCTTGAGCAAGATCATATTTTCCCTGGTATAGGTAGACGATGCATTGTTTGAGAAGGGACGCCACGCTGTTGGGGTATCTTTGGAGATATCTTTCGATTTCTTGATTGGCCTTTTCATACCATCCCATCGCCTCGTAAGTTTCGACTAAATTCCAGGAAGCAAGGTGATCATCAGGATTGTTGCGGATGTTTGTCTGATAGTGGGCGATGGCTTTGTCCCATTCCTCCAGCTCAAAGTATAAAATCCCCAAATTGGTGTTGCCGATGGCGTCATCTGGGTACTGCTCCAAAAGTTTCTGGTAAGCCTCCATGGCGCTGTTATAGCTTTTTTCCCAGGATTTGTAATAATCTGCTTCGATAATGTAACGTTCTCTTTCCGACAGTCTGTTCCGGAGTTCAAACGCTTTGGTGATTGCCTCCAGCTTTGCCGGACGCAAGCCCAAGTTGCTGAAAGACATGGCGATGGATCTCCATGCCATGGCAAACTCAGGGTCGATTTCAATGGCTTTTTGCATGGTACCAATGCTTTGCCAGTAGTCTGTCTGCATGTGATAGGTTCTTGCTTCGCTGTAAAACTTGTAGGCTTCAGGAGAACTTGTGGTGATCGTTTCAATCTGGCTGTCTGTATCGGCTGTGATCTCCTCCTCGGTGAGTTCGAAATGAGCCTTTATACTTCTGGTCAGCTCATCCACCATGGCGTAAAAACTTCTTTCGCCGACACCTTCGACACTTTCCGATCCGACGACCTCGCCCGTGCGCCCGTCTTGAAGCGTTGTGTTAATCCGGAACATATCCCCCGCCTTAGTGTAATTCCCCACGAGAATTCTGTCAGCGTGTCCGCGGACGGCGACCTCCCGTAAAACTTCTGATGAATAGGCCGTCGCATCCAGTTGGTGCAGTCTGTTGAGGATATTGAACAGAATTTCTCCGCTCACGATCCGGATGAGTTTGGATTGGGAAAGGTCCGTAATCAGCAAATCCGCAAGCGCGGTTCGCCAATGGTCCAGGCTTTCCTCACCTGTGTTATTTTTGAAATACATGATCACCAGAGAAGGCTTATCCGTTGGGGGCAAAATGACTTCTTTTTGAGAAATGAGCTGCCAGACGATCACCACGATGGCCGCCAGAGCCAGAATGACTAATGAAGGAATCAGCACTTTCTTTGGCTTGAAGCTTACGGTAATATCTTTTCCGGCAACAGGCATCCGTTTGGGCATTACTCTTTCTTCTGTGAGAAGGCTCTTTTCTGCAGTGTTCATTTCGGCCAGAAGCTCTCCGATGCTCTGGTATCGTTTTTCTCGATCTTTCTCGAGGCATTTCAGGATGATTCGGCTGAGATTTTCAGTAATCTGTGGGTTGAATTTAACAGGATCGGGGGGCTTTTGGCTTCTGTGCTTCATCGCCACACCGATCGGGGTTTCTCCCTCAAACGGCACCCTTCCCGTTACCATCTCGTACAGGATGATTCCCAGAGAATAGATGTCCGAACGGTGGTCGACTTCCTTAAATTCTGCCTGTTCCGGAGACATGTATTCCGGCGTACCGATCAAGGCCCCAGGCCGGGTTGTTCCTTTCGACTCAAGGGAGCGGGCGATCCCAAAATCCATGATGCGGGTATTTCCCTGTTTATCGATCATGATGTTCTGGGGCTTGAGGTCTCGATGGACTACTCCCAGCCTGTGGGCTTCGCGCAAACCTTCACAGATTTGTTTGCCGATACTTAAGACCGTGCCCACGGATAGCTGTTTGGTCATTCTGATCACGCCTTTAAGGGTTTCTCCGGGCACGTATTCCATAGTTATGTAATGAGTCCCGGATTCTTCACTGAGGTGATACATCCGGCAGACATTCTTGTGTGAAATCTTCCGAGCGATTTTCAGCTCGTTGCTGAATCTTTCGATCGTTTTGCTGTCTGCGATTTCGGGCTTTATGAGTTTAAGGGCCACTTCCTCATTAATCTTTTTGTCCAGCACCCTGTAAACCCGGCCCATACCTCCTTTCCCCAACTCTTCGATGATCTCGTATCGGTCGGCAAAAACGGTCCCTCTTTTCAGTTCTAAAACAGGTGTTTCCAGGGTCAGGGTATTAGCCAGCAGGCTTTCATCGGCAGAAGTTAGAGATATGCCGCAGTTGCCGCAGTATCGGGTGTTTTCGGGATTGTCATGCTGGCATTTTGGGCATTTCATCTGTTGACTTTCTTCCGGTGAATCCATAATAGCCCACCCTCCTGGAACTGTCAAAGGAAAAAGGGACGCGAGTTTTTGAGTTACTCCTCCATCTTGAACAGGGAATCATCCAACCCCGTGTTGTACTGGACTTCCGAGATGGTGA
>CAZOJY010000034.1:0-28997 GCA_964580235.1 uncultured Eubacteriales bacterium
CTTCGCAGGCCGAGCCGCGCATATCCATTTGTGAATAATCCAGGTTAGTTTCCAATCAATCCTATTATTTATATAAAATCTCTATTGACAGCTGTTAAATGAGCAAATATTATATATATAGAAAGGAGTTTTTGATGAAAAAATATCTTCTAATCGCTTTTATCGTAATCGGAATCATCCTACTTACTAATCTATTCGGTCAAGAATTTTCTTATGTCGGGTCCAGCAAATGCAGAATTTGCCACAAGACTGAGAAACAGGGAAAACAGTACGTCATCTGGGAGTCACAAAAACACTCCAAAGCCTATTCTGCTTTAAGCTCTCCTGATGCCGCCCCGAAAGCTCAAGAAATGGGAGTCGAAAATCCTGCAGACAGTCCAGAATGCCTCCGGTGTCATGGGCCTTTGTATGAAAAAGCACCTGAATTAAAAGGAGAAGGAGTGACATGCGAAATCTGCCATGGTCCTGGAAGTGCATATAAAAAGTTGAGCGTTATGAAAGATCATGCAGAATCCGTGAAAAACGGGAAAGCAGAGTATGGATCTCCAGAAGTGATAAAAACAAAATGCTTCTCCTGTCACGAAAATGCCCACGGCATGAGCTTCGATTTTGAATCTTCATGGGAAAAAATTAAGCACCCAGTACCAGAAAAATAAAAATCCTTTCTCATTCCGATAATTTAGAAATAGCTTGCGCGAGTTTCTGAATTTTCTCGTTAAAACACGAAATTAAAAGTTCATAATCTGGAAATGAAATTCAAGAGTTACACCATTGCTTCAGCCCTTCTGCTATTTCTATTCTTCTCATACGCAACTGCCCAATCCAACGAAGACTGTGAGGCCTGCCATTCCGATCCGGAATTAGCCACCAAACGGCAAGGGCGTACCATTTCTCTGTTTGTGGATTTTAAAAAGTTTTCGGAATCGGTCCATAAAGATTCAGATTGCATCGCCTGCCACCAGGATGCGGATGTCGAGGAATTCCCCCACCCAGAAAGTCTGGAAAAAGTCAACTGCGGGATTTGTCATGATGTTGCCGATGAAGAGTTTTCTGCCGGCATACACGGAAGAGCCTTGAGGAGAGGGGCTCCCTATGCCCCGACCTGCAATGAATGCCATGGGGAACATTATATTTTGCCTCCGGATGACGTTCAATCGCGCACCTACAAGATGAACATTCCTGTGCTTTGCGGGAAATGCCACCGAGAAGGAGCACCCGTGGCCAGGGTATACAACATCCCCGAGCATGACATACTTAGTAATTATTCCCAGAGTATCCATGGAGAAGGTTTGTTCAGGCAAGGTCTGATCGTCACCGCCACATGCAATGATTGCCACGGAAACCACCTCGTTCTCCCCCACACGAATGCAAATTCCTCGATTTCTGCAAAAAATGTAGCAAAAACCTGCACCCAATGTCATGCCCGTATCGAAGAGGTCCACACCAAAATCATAAAAGGCGAACTCTGGGAAAAAGAGCCGGGAGCCATCCCTGCTTGTACAGACTGTCACCAGCCGCACAGCATAAGAAGAGCCAGCCTCGTTCTGAGGACCTCTGATCAGGAATGCTTGAAATGCCATGAGAAGAACGATGTTTTCAAAACAGTGGAGGGAAATCGAACGTCGGTAAAAGTCCAAAAAGAAGACATCCAGAATTCCGCTCACCGGAATATTCCCTGCGTAAAATGCCACACGGATATCGACCCTCAAAGGCACCGGCCCTGTGAGACTGCGGGGCGTGTGGACTGTTCCAACTGTCATGCTCAAATCGCAGAAGACTATTTTGACAGCAGCCATGGTATGGCCTATATGCAGAAAAATCCCAATGCGCCCTATTGTTCCTTTTGCCATGGGACGCACAAGGTTCTTTCGCACCTGGATGAAAGAGACAAGACATATCGTTCCCAGATACCGGACTTATGCGGCAGCTGCCACGGCAAACTAGGTCAACCCGCCATCGTAAAAACCGCTGCCGGAAACGCGCTGGTCGACTACTCCAGCAGTGTGCATGGACAGGGCCTGATCAAAAAAGGGCTCCTGCCCAGCGCCGTTTGCACGGACTGTCACACCGCCCATTTCGAACTCAAACATGATGACACACGGTCTTCCGTTTACTTTAAAAACGTCCCATCGACCTGCGCAACCTGCCATAAAGGAATTTACGATGTGTACGCAGAGAGCATCCACAGCATAACCCGGACTGATCAGGACAAAAAGCTCCCGACTTGTGAAGACTGCCATTCCGCTCATAAAATCAAAGAAATCAAACAGGATCAATTCATGGCCGAAGTCACACACCAGTGCGGTTCCTGCCATCAAGATCTCGCAGAAACTTACACAGAAACCATCCATGGAAAAGCCTACACTTTGGGGTATCTCAAAGCAGCCAGGTGTTCTGATTGTCACGGTGCACACGATATTCAAAAAGTGGACGACCCGGAATCCCATGTGGGATATAACAAGGAAGTGCAGACCTGTCAAAAGTGTCATCCTGATGCCAACCGCCGGTTTACCGGATACCTCACCCACGCTACGCATCACGATAAAAAAAAATATCCGGTTCTCTATTTCACATTCTGGGCAATGACCTCGTTGCTTATCGTGGTTTTCAGTTTTTTCGGGCTCCACATACTGCTCTGGATGCCCCGTTCGTTCAAGCATTTGAAAGAGAAAAGAAAAGCCGAAAAGATCCACAAAAGGTACTACATTCAGCGTTTCACGATGGGACAGAGAATCCTACATATATTTGTGATTTTGAGTTTCATGGGACTGGCCTTGACCGGCATGATGTTGAAATTTGCCGATATGCCCTGGGCACAAGCCCTGGCCGATTTTTTAGGCGGAGTGGATGCAGCAGGACGCATTCACAGAATCTCTGCCGTCATCACATTCGGATATTTCATAACTCACATTTTGTCGATGGTTCGGTCTAAAATCCACACCAAAACAACATGGAGGCAGATGATTTTCGGGAAACGCTCCCTCTGGTTTAACAGAAAAGACCTGAAAGATTTCATCGGATCGATGAAATGGTTTCTTGGTCTGGGTCCACGCCCGGAATACAGCCGATGGACCTATTGGGAAAAATTCGACTACATGGCTGTTTTTTGGGGAGTAGGGGTTATCGGCCTATCAGGGTTATTCCTGTGGTTTCCCGAATTCTTCACAAAGATTTTGCCCGGCTGGCTGATCAACGTGGCGATGATCATCCACAGCGATGAAGCTTTATTAGCCGTGGGGTTTATCTTCACGATTCACTTCTTCAACACCCATCTTCGCCCCGAATCTTTCCCCCTGGATCCTGTAATCTTCACAGGATTGGTTCCTCTGGATGAATACAAAGAAGACCGCCCCGAAGAGTACAGGTATTTAAAAGAAAAAGAAAAATTGAAAAAAACCGTCCAATTCCGGGAAATCCCTCCGAAAACTATGCTGGCTGTCCGTATCTTCGGGTATACCTTCTTAGCGGTAGGGATTTTTCTGATCGTGTTGATAATCTACAGCATGCTCATCGGGTACAAATAATGTTCATGTGCGAACATGTCCTTTGGCATCTTCCCCATCAGCCAGGAGAAGTCCCTAGGATACACTGTGGCGTCTCAGCGAAATTCGGATAGATGAGAGCATTTCTTTAGCTGCAGATTATGTATAATAATCTTAAGCGAGGAGAAATGGATGACATCTCTGAATACACAACCGACACAAACCATTACTCGGCAGGAGCCTGGTTTAGAAAGGGGAGGATCAGTCTGAACGGCGGCTACAGCTATACCCAGACCAAGGGCACCTTCCCAATCACCCTTGAGTTCCCTTATCTATCAGCAGGATATAAAATAATATCTGATTTTGCCATCATCTTCAGCTACCGGGACTACAAACATCACCAGGATAATTTCCGCAGCCAGAACTACAAAGCTCATCTGTTCAACATAGGATTTCAGTACAATTTTTAGTTTTTGTATAATTTCTAGTTTTTGTCGAAAGTTTCTTGCAGCGTGTGAGTTAGCTCTCTAACATATTTTTTATACATATCCCATTTGCCCTCCCCCCCTTTTCAAACTCTCTTTTTTAGATTAAACTATTGGGTTCCCTTTCATCCGTGTAGGTTATTTGTTCCCCGAGGGACGCGGAAAATCAGGGATTCGAGCGTGGATTCCCTATTGCTGTGCTGCCCGAGGGATCGATGGAAAACAAAAGACATTCGGGAAAATTGAATAGGAGTCAGCCATTATTTGTATGAGTTTTACAGTCTTTTGGCAAAAGAAATGAAAAAAAATATCGGGCGATTGCATGTCCTGACTGATACGGTTATACAATCTCGTTTTTCTCATTTGGAACTCGCCCGCATGGCTGTGACAGGAGGAGCCGATACCATACAGTTCCGGCAGAAAAGCGGTTCGACAAGAGAGATGATCGAGACAGCTCGAAAGCTGAAAGAGTTATGCGCAGTGGCCGGAGTGAGTTTCATTGTCAACGATCGAGTGGATATCGCAATTGCCTCCGGAGCCGACGGCGTTCACCTCGGGCAGGATGATTTTCCACTTGTCCTTGCTCGTAGTCTGATGGGAGAGGATGCTATAATCGGCGGTTCGGCCGTGTCATTGGAAGATGTTCATCGATGTGCTGCAGATGGCGCGGATTACATAGGATTTGGCCCGGTTTTCCCCACTTCTTCCAAGCGGGACGCGGCAATCCCCACTGGAATCGCTCTTATGAAACAGGCCGCAGAAGCAGTTCCTCTGCCCATAATCGCTATCGGAGGCATCAATGCAGAGAATACGCCTGAAGTGATACGCGCAGGGGCATACGGGATTGCCGTTATCTCTGCTGTATGCTGCCAGACAGATCCAATAAAAGCGACGCAACAGCTTTTTCAAGCTCTGAGTTCGGGCAAACAGGGAGGGTGCTGTGTCTGAGATCCTGTCAGACATCGGAGAGTTTGGACTCATTCGCCGGATCCACAACCTCCTCCAGGAGATCGGGAGCTGCACCCCCGGTGTCACCCTGGGGATTGGGGACGATGCCGCTTCCATACGGCCCCGCCCTGGATATGAACTTCTCGTCACATGTGACTGCCTGGTGGAAGGACGGCACTACCTCCCACTTCACACCACCCCCTATAACACGGGGAGACGGGCCATGGCGGTAAACATAAGCGATATCGGCGCTATGGGCGGCCAGATTCTTTACGCTCTTGTCTCTCTGGGATTAAAATCAGAAATGCCGGTGGCAGATGTCGAAGAGATGTACCGCGGATTCGTCAAAGAGCTCAATCCTTTTGGGGCCTCTATTGTCGGAGGCAATTTTACAAAATCGGGAAATGTTGTTTTTATCGACATCACTCTGATCGGCGAGGTCGCCAAGGACAATATCATGCGCCGGTCTGCCGCTCGAGCCGGGGATGTCATACTCGTTACAGGATATCCAGGACAGGCGGCTGCCGGGCTCAAACTACTGCACGATTCCGAATCGCAAGACTTACTCGATCATTCCCGCATCATACTGGCTTACAACGTCCCCTCCCACAGGGCCCGGGAAGGGCAGGCAGTGGCCCGTTCGGGCAAAGCCAGAGCAATGATAGATACAAGCGATGGGTTCCTGGCCGATCTCGGTCATATCTGCCAGGACAGCGAAGTAGGAGCACTCCTGATGCAAGAAAAATTTCCGATAAGCCGAGAACTCCAAAATGCGGCACAACAGCTGGGGCTGGATCCTTATCATCTGTTTTTACAGGAAAGCGATGACTATGAATTGATCATAACCTGTTCTCCTGATAATGTATCCGACGTCTGTTCTGCGGTCAAAGCAGTCAGCAAGGTCCCTCTGAGCGAAGTAGGCAAAATCACAGAATCAGTCGAGGAAATTCAACTGATGTCCCCCGATGGCACAAGACATCCAATCCATCCCGGAGGTTGGGATCATTTCAAATTATAAGGAGGAGAAAATGTATGATCGCCGTCTGGCACAAAAAGCAGCATCAAATCTCGAAAAACTCAAAGAAAAGAAGCCTCTAGTTCATAACATCACCAATTTTGTTGTCATGAATTACACAGCAAACGCCCTCCTTGCATGCGGCGCTTCTCCAGTGATGGCCCACGCTCCGGAAGAAGTGGAGGAAATGGTTTCCTTTGCTGGTGCGCTGGTGCTCAACATAGGAACCCTGACTCCCTACTGGATAGACTCTATGCTCAAAGCAGGAAAACGGGCCAATGAATCGAAAATTCCGATTGTTCTTGATCCCGTTGGATCAGGAGCGACAAAATTGCGGACGGATTCTGCCAAACGGCTGATCGATGAAGTCTCCATCAGTGTTGTCAGAGGAAATGCCTCCGAAGTGCTGTCTTTGGCTCACAAGGGTTCCCGCACGAAAGGGGTTGATTCCATCCACGTCGTGGATGATGCTGCTGAGGCTGCTCTCATTCTCGCCAAAGAACTGAACACGACTTTAGCCATCACAGGCGCAGTGGATCTTGTCACCGATGGAAAGAGCACTTACCGTGTCTCTAACGGGCATGAGCTCATGGGGTATGTTACAGGCACTGGTTGTACAGCAACGGCGATCACAGGGGCATTCCTGTCCGTTGACAGCAACCCTGTTGATGCCACCACAACGGCTTTGGCCTATTTCGGCCTTGCCGGCGAAAAGGCTGCCGTCCAAGCTAAAGCGCCAGGAAGTTTTCAAATCGCCCTTCTTGATGCTTTGTATACTATCGATCAAAGACAAATGGAAGAGGGAGCAAAAATTCAAATTCAATAGATATTCGAAAAAAGAGGATCGATCATGACAGATCTTGAATCATTGTGGTCAGGAGGCACAGATTTCCTTGGAGTAAAAACACCGATTATCGCCGGTGCCATGACCTGGATCTCCGACAGTCTTTTTGTATCAGATGTTGCTAATGCCGGCGCATTCGGCAGCCTGGCGGCCGGGAACATGGAGCCTTCTCTACTGGATGTAGAAATAAGAAAAGTCCAAAGCCTCACCGACAGGCCTTTTGCCGTCAATCTCATAACCATTGCACCCAATTATAGAGAACACCTGGCCGTAGCCACTAAAAACAAGGTCCCATTCATCGTGTTTGCCGGAAGCCTCCCCAGGCAGCCAGAAATAAGACTCGCAAAAGAAAGCGGCGCCAAAGTCATGAGTTTTGCCTCGACAGAGTCCATTGCAAGACGGCTCATCGGCATGGGCGTGGATGCTCTTATTCTGGAGGGCAGTGAGGCGGGAGGGCATGTCGGTCATGTGTCTCTTGGCATCCTCCTTCAGCAGGTTTTGTTCAAAATCGATGACGTTCCGATATTCGCAGCAGGAGGAATAGCCTCAGGCACATACATCGCACATCTCCTCCTTATGGGAGCGGCTGGAATCCAGTTGGGCACGTTTTTTGTGACGACTGAGGAATGCCGCGCTCATCCCGCTTTCAAACAGGCTTTTCTCCGCGCAAGGGCACGGGACGCGGTAGCCACTCCCCAGATCGGCTCAGAGCTGCGGGTAGTTGCCGTCCGCGCGCTGCGGAATAAAGGATTTGAGGCCTTCGCTGAGCTTCAAGTCGGACTGCTTCAGAAAAGGAAAGAAGGGAAGATTTCTCAGGCCGAAGCACAGTATCAAGTGGAGGACTTTTGGGTTGGGGCTCTGCGCCGGGCGGTCCAGGAAGGGGATGTGAATTTTGGTTCATTGATGGCCGGACAGAGTGTTGGCCTTGTCGATCAGATCCTTCCGCTCAACCAGGCATTAGACCGTTTGATCCATGAGGCAGAAGACACCCTGAAAAAAATAAAAGAAAAATGTAAGACTCTTTGATACATGGACAGATATTTTAATGGGTAATTCGTTAAAAAAAATGAAATAGGAATAGGCGAAAAAATGATCATTGCGTCCCTGGCCATATTTCCCACAAGCGAAGGAACATCTGTCTCCAGGTATGTCAAAGCAGCCATAAAGGCAATCGAGGATTCGGGTTTAAAGAGCGATACGGGCGGCATGAACACAACGATCGAGGCGCCTGATATGGAAACCCTGTTCCAGGTGATCAAGAAGGCCCACAAAGCGATGGCAGATTTGGGGGCCAGGCGCATCCACATCGACCTTAATGTCGATCATCGTCTGGACACGGATGCCACTATCGAATCAAAGCTAGCCTCCGTCGACAAAACCTAGCTTACTCGAATCTTCAGCAAGGAAATATCTCTATTTTCGCTTCCTTGAGGGAATTTTGGGTGTAAAAGGAAAGAGGCATTGGGGAATGAAAGGTAACAAGGATTGTTAGAGCACCGGTTAATCGGTTCGCCATAGAGGGCGGGTTAAACACGTCGGTCCCCCGGCTCCCTTTTTTGAGATTTCCTCGCCTTCATACTCCCAGACCTCTGCCCCTTCCTTTTCCAGCAAATGCCGCGTACGGGGGTTGCCGCTCAGCATGATACACTTTCGGGGCGAAACGGCCAGAACGTTGCATCCCATGGTCTCAAACTCGGCATCAGATACTTCAATTAATTTTATTCCCCGGCTGATAAGCCATTCCCGGAACGGAACAGCCATCAAACGGGAGTAAACCACGGCCAGGTCGTGATCCACAGGGCTGATGATAGACATCAGGTGGAGGACATCATCCGGTCCCTGCCAATGAGGCAGCGGAACGATCTGAAAATCGGAAATAAAATTTCTGGTTAAATCCCGGAGCTGCCTGATACCTTCCCTGTTCGTCCGATATCCCTCTGCAACTGCCAGTGTGCTCTTGTCGAAAAGAACCACATCTCCTCCCTCCAAGCGGCCCGGGCCCGAAATCGAACCCAGGATCGGGATACCCAAGCCTGCCAAAAACTCTTCCAGAGCGGCCGGCTCTTCCCTCCTCTGCTCTTTTCCCATGTTGCATAACACGGCTCCGGCCGATGTCATAATCCCAGGGTCATGAACATAAATCGAATCCAACCCTGTTTGCTCCTTTTGAGGCAGGTAATGAACTTCTGGCACCTGTCTCTCCAACAGCTCCACAAATCCCTTGTATTCATCAACAGAACGGTAAAAATCCGGAGGCGCTAAATAGTTGAGTTCAGCCCAGTGGGAATCGATATTTTCTGCGCTGATAAAAGCCTCGCTCGGGTGCTTCAACAGGAGACACTTTAGTGTACCGACTTCAGATATGCAGCCAAAATCCATTGTTCAATCCCTTCTGGACGTATTATAAGAGCAAAAGGAGCTTTTTCTCAAGGGAAAACGGTTTTTCATTGACACCCGCTCTCCCTCGTTTATAATAATGAGCTCAGGAGTTTCAAGAGATGAAAAAAGATTTTCTGCCGGGTTGGTTGCTGATGCTCGCGGTCGGTGTGCTTGCGATGTTTTTATCGAAATTGATAGTCATAGGGGGAAAAAATCCGGTCGAGGCCGCTGTTGTCGCCATCCTGATCGGAATCCTTGTCAGAAATTCGGGCCTTCTTCCTCAGTTTTTTCTTCCGGGGATCAAGGCATTCGAAAAAATTCTAATCCTGGGAATTGTCCTGATCGGAGCCTCTCTAAACTTCCGGAACATCAGCTCTCAGGGAGCAAACATGCTGATTATCATCCTGGTGACGATGACGGCCGGTTTTTTCGTGATTTATTTTCTCGGAAGGCTTTTCAAACTTCCGACCGGCCTTGCTGTTCTCCTTTCTGTTGGAACAACCATTTGCGGCGGCTCGGCAATCGCTGTCACAGCCCCACTCATTAGAGCCAAAGAAGAAGAGACCAGCTATGCCATCGGCACGATTGCGCTCTGGGGTTTTGCGGCCATTCTTCTCTACCCCAAAATCGCCCAGATGCTGGCTGTGAGCGATATTAATTTTGGCGTTTTTGCCGGCACGGCCATCCACTCCACTCCCCAGGTCGTTGGAGCAGGCTTCATCTTTTCAGATCTGGCAGGAAAAACGGCAACGGCGGTCAAACTTGTCCGGAACTGTTTCATGGTTCCGGTGGCTTTTCTGATCGCTGTTTGGTATACCAACACCATTCTCAAAGGTCACAAAAAGGGAGGAGCCCGTGTGAATATCACCAAGGCCTTCCCCTGGTTTTTATTCGGATATTTCCTTCTAGCTGGCTTAAACACCCAAGGATATTTTTCCCCAGAAGGTGTCAGCGCGTTCAACACGGCGGGAAAATTTTTGATCCTTTTGGGGCTTGCGGGAATCGGATTAAATACGGTTTTCAGTTCCTTCAGAAAAGTGGGACTGAAACCTCTCCTTATCGGCTTTATGGGAGCCCTGTTTGTGGCAAGCTGCAGCATTTTGATGATCAATCTCCTCCTATAATTGAAAAAAATCCTATTCCGCTATTTTTGGAAAAAATTCTCGGAGACAGAGGAGGTTTGAAATGAAAAGAGTATTGACTTTTGTTTTTTTTATTATTCTGTTCGCCCTAATCCATGTGTCGATTTATCCCCATTGTGAGATCCCGTGCGGAATCTACAACGACGAAATGAGGTTCACGATGATGGAAGAGAATATTCAAACGATCGAAAAAGCTATTCAGCAGATCATGCAGCTATCGAAAGAATCGCCGCAAAACATGAATCAGATCGTGCGGTGGATTATGAACAAGGAAAAACACGCGGAGGAAATCCAGCACATCGTCAGCCAATATTTTCTGACGCAACGGATTAAAAGCGCTGATTCTAAAAACAAAAAGGCCCTGGATCAATATGTCAAAAGATTAACCTCTTGCCATAAGATTCTTATCTTTGCCATGAAAACCAAGCAGACTACAGATTTAGAAAATGTGCAAATGCTCAAAATGGCTGTGGAAAGCTTTAAAAAGGCCTATTTCGTGGCCAAATAAAAAAGAGCCTGACCCCCAATTCCAATTCAAAGGTGCTTTGCTATTTTTATGAAAAAGAAAGTGTCAGAATTTTTCATGAATGATTCAGAACATTGAATGTTGCCGGGAAAAGAGGTATATTAGCGGCAACACTATAGGATATCATGAAAATTAAGCAGAAGGTCATTGCCGCATCAATGGGTTTCGGACTCCTATTTTGGTTGATCGATTCTTTCATCGCGTATTCAACGCCTTTATACGAGGGTAGCTTCCTTGGATTGTTGATCATGGAGGTTCCCAAAACAGCTATTTACCTTAGGTTGACCGTCCTCGGATTTTTCATCATATTCGGCGTACTGATGGCAAACATACTCGAAAAAAGCAAAAAAGCAACCGAACAGCTGCGTGTGAGCGAAGAAAAATTCAGAGGCATCGGCGCTTCGGCCAAAGATGCCATCATCATGGTAGATAATGAGGGGAATATCTCTTATTGGAACGAAGCCGCTGAAATCATCTTCCGGTATCGGAGAAAAGATGTTATCGGCCGAGACCTCAAATTTCTCGTTCAAGAAAAATACCATGAAACTCTTGATTCCGGATTCAGGCGATTCCGATCAACAGGGTATGCCCCGATCATCGGCAAAACCATCGAACTCTCCGGAATAAGAAAAGGGGGAGACGAAATTCCTATCGAGATATCTTTTTCCTCAGTGAAAATCCAAAACAAATGGAATGCTCTGGGGATAATCCGGGATATCACGGAGCGCAAAATTGCTGAAAAGGAACTCATGATCAAGAACCTTGCGGTTGACTCCACGATAAACGCCATCGCGTTGGCCGAGCCAAAAGGCAAACTGACATATGTGAACCCCGCATTCCTGAAAATGTGGGGGTATCAGGAAAACGATGCCATCGGCAGGCACTTTGTGGAATTCTGGCTGGATGAACACAAAGCTCTGGATATTCTGGATGCCATCAGGGAAAAGGGAAAATTTATGGGCGAATCTAAGGCAAAAAGAAAAGATGAATCTCAGTTCGATGTCCAGATTTCGGCCAGCTTGGTTAAAGATGAGGTCGATAAACCACTGAGCACAATCCTATCATTTATAGACATCACGGAACGCAAGGAAGTCGAAAAAAAATTAGAGATGCGATCCGAATTCGAAAAACTCGTCACGGCCATCTCGACAAATTTTATCAACCTCCCCTCTGAAAAGATCAACAATGAAATAAACAAAACCCTTCTTTCGATCGGAGAATTCGCGGCCGTGGACCAAAGCTACGTTGTTCTCTACTCCGCAGATAAAAAACACATGAGCATGACTCACGAATGGTGCAGCAGTGTGGCAACCCCGCTTCTCCAATCGAGCCAGGGCCTTTTAGTCAAGGATTACAGGTGGCATACGGCCCAAATAGAAAGCCGTGAAACCATCTATATCACGGACAAATCAGACATTCCTGCCAATGCGGGCCCTTTTTTAAAATCCCTGGATTCCCGGGGGAGCACATCTTTGATCCATGTCCCGATTGCCTACGGAGGAAAAGCCTTCGGTTTTGTGGGGATGGAATCTCAACAGGCAGACAAAACTTGGCCGGTTGACATCATTGTCCTCCTTAGAATGGTAGGGGATATCCTCGCCAATGCCCTGGAACGCAAGCGGGTGGAAGAACAGCTCAATGCTTCTTTAGAAGAAAAAGAGGTTCTCCTCAAAGAGATCCATCACAGGGTTAAAAACAACATGCAGGTCATCTCCTCACTGCTCAATCTCCAATCCAGCCGAATCAAAAGCCCTGAGATCCTCGAGATGTTCAAGGAAAGCCAGGACCGCATCCGCTCCATGTCACTGATCCATGAGAGGCTTTATCAATCAGCAGACCTGGCAAGAATCGAATTCTCCCAATACATCCAAAATCTTTCCAAGTATCTTTTTCAATCTTACAGAATCGATCCCGAGTCCGTGGTTTTAAAAACCGATGTACGAGATGTTTCCCTGGACATTAACAAAGCCATCCCATGTGGATTGATTATAAATGAGCTGGTTTCCAACTCCCTTAAATATGCGTTTTCCCAGGTCAAAGATTCAAACAAAAAGAAAGTAAAAAAAGGCGAGATCAACATCAAGCTGACAGCGGATGATGGGAAAGTTATGCTGCTTGTCAAAGATAATGGGATAGGCCTGCCTGTGGGCCTGGACATCGAGACGACTGACTCCTTCGGGTTACAGTTGGTAACAACTCTTGTCGCTCAGTTGAATGGCCGGATGAACATCAGCAGGAAACCCGGCACAACCTTCAAGATCACATTCGATAAAACTGTTAAACAACCAGACGCTTAGGCTTCACCTCCTTCTATAATCCCTCCTCCCCATACAAGATTGTTGTCGTAAAATACGGCAGATTGCCCGGGTGTCACCGCCCGCTGAGGAGTTTCAAACTCTATGCGCGCCTTATTCCCATCTGATGGAAAAAGCATGGCCTTGGCTTCTCTGTGTTTATACCTGATTTTGGCAGTCACAAATGTCGGATCGCGGATCTCCAGTCTGGGGATAAGATTCAGATGAGAAACAGCGATTCTTTTTTTATAGAGGCGCTCATCAGGCCCCACAACAATCATGCGGGTATCCGGATGGATCTCCAGGACATAAAGAGGATGGGACGCTGCGATCCCCAATCCCCTGCGCTGGCCGATGGTGAAATGAAGAATCCCCTTATGATGGCCAAGGACACGATCTTCAACATCAACAATCGGCCCAGGCTGAAAAAACTCTGGGATTTTTTGTTCGAGAAATCGTGCGTAATTATCGTCCGGAATAAAACAAATCTCCTGACTCTCCGGTCTCTCGTGCACAGCAAGCCCCAGATTTTTGGCCTTCTTCCGGACTTCCTGTTTTGTGAAGCTGCCGATAGGCATCAGGGTTCGGCCAAGTTGCTCTTGAGTCATTGTGTATAAAAAATAGGACTGGTCCTTTTGTGGGTCCTTCCCTTTTTTTAAAATATATCTTCCGTAATTTTTGTCAAAAAGGATGAGGGCATGGTGTCCGGTCGCAAGATAATCAGTTCCCATTTTTTCCACCCTTTTCCAAAGGATATCAAACTTGATAAACTGATTACACCGGATGCATGGATTCGGAGTCCTCCCTTTTGTATATTCTTCACAAAAATTGTTAACGACCCATTGTTGAAACGACTTTCTCAGATTTATGACATAATGGGGAATTTTTAGCTGGGCAGCCACACGGTTGGCATCTGCTATTGCACCCCGGCCGCAGCAGGAACGGGAACTGTCACAGTCCTGCTTGAGCAGGGGGAAAATATCCATCGTGATTCCAGTCACATCAAAGCCCCTTTCCTTAAGCAGCGCTGCGGCCACAGAGGAGTCCACGCCTCCGCTCATGGCCACAATGACTCTTTTTTTTCTCATCTCATTCCTGTCAATTCAGCATACCAAATAACTCATACCGCGACAATAGAGGTAAGGTAAAATAAAGAAGCATCTCTATTTCCGTGATGAAAGGGGCATTTAGGAATGGCGTTAAAAATCTTCACACGAGCAAAGCCATCTCTAAATGCCTATATTAAGGCTTATGTTTTGGTATCACGGAAGTGGGGATGCTTATGTAAAATAACAAGAAACCTGAATTATTCATAAACATGATTTTATTAGCATGGTTTAGCGTTATATGCATGGAAATCAGGGACATGTACCGGAAATGTAAGGGACACGTTACCGATTTTGAAAAAATCGGTACATGTCCCGAATTTCCGGTAACGTGTCCCTTGATTTTATGCTCTTACATGAATAATTCAGAGTAGCCTGGATAATTTATGAATTATCCAGGGAAATTGACAGATCTTTTCTTCGATGTTATAAATTTGATTCTTATCATCTTGTTGCGCAGCGTTTGAGGCCAAAAATGAAGAACAAAATCCCAATATCCGCAAAGCCCGTTTACAAAAATATACTCGATGGAATAGGCAATACACCTCTTATCCGATTGGAGAAAATCACACAAGCTGTTGAAGCCGATATTTTTGCCAAGCTGGAATATTTCAATCCAATGGGAAGTGTGAAGGATCGAATTGCCAGATACATGATTGAAAAAGCTGAGAAAGAGGGGCGAATAAAACCCGGAGATACAATCGTCGACAATTCTTCGGGAAATACGGCCTTAGGGCTGGCAATGGTCTGCTCAATCAAAGGATACAAGGTAAAAATGGTCGTGCGGGACAGCCTGAGCATGGAAAAAATAAAATTCCTCAAAGCCATGAATGTGGAACTTGTCATGGTTGATCACACTCTGCCTCCGGACTCTTCAGACAGCTACAATAACATCACACCGCACATCGTAAAGGGCACTCCAGGAGGATATTATCTGGACCAGCACAACAACAGAGAGAACTGTGAAGCTCATTATCATTCAACCGGTCCTGAGATATGGGAGCAGATGGGGGGAAAGATCGATTATTTTGTCGCCGGCATCGGAACAGGAGGCACGATATGCGGAGTGGCCAAATTTCTCAAAGAAAAAGACCCGAATATTAAAGTTATCGGCGTGGATCCGGTGGGCTCGATATTTTATGATTATTTTCACACAAAAAAGCTCGTTCCGCCTTCCCCCTACTTCCTCGAGGGTCTGGGGGATGAATTCTTGATCGGGTGTGTGAATTTTGACCTGATAGACGACATCTTCAGGGTGACGGATAAAATGGCCTTTCAAATGACCAGAGAATTAGCGGATAAAGAAGCCATCCTGGCTGGCGGTTCGAGCGGAGCGGCGCTGTGGGGAACTGTTGAGCTGGCTGAGAAAATAGGCAGCTCAGCCCGGATCGTCACTGTATTTGCAGATTCGGGCACCCGATATTTAAGTACGATATACAACGACGATTGGCTTAAAGAAAAAGGCTTTCTCTAGTTGAAAACAATTATTTTTTGGTGTATTTTTCGGGATCCTTTTCAAATTTATCCTTGCATCCCGCACAACAGAAATAATAGGTTTTTCCTTGGTATTCCATAGATCCGAAAGCTTCAGATTTATTGAAGGTTTTTCCACTGACAGGGCATTTGACTTTACTCTCATCAGCATTCACATACTTGGCCGGTTCTTTTGCAAATTTTTCCTTGCAACCTTCCATACAGAAATAATAAGTTGTTCCGTTATAGTCGTACTTGGCTTTGGCCTCGGACTTTTTGAGTTTCATCCCGCAAACAGGATCAACCACAGTCTCATCTGCATGTTCGGCGGCATGTTCTTCCCCATGCTGATGCGCATGCTCTAAGCCTTCCTGACCTTCCTGGTTGATATACTTCTCCGGATTTTTTTTGAAAGATTCAACGCAGTCGTCACAGCAGAAATAATAGGTTTTCCCTTTGTATTCAAGGGTGGCTTTGGCCTGGGACTTTTTCATCTTTTCCCCGCTGACGGGGCACTTCACCATTTCATCAGCTGGCTGCTGGGCATAAGAATATATCGCGATAAAAAATACAATGATCGAAAGGACCAGGAAAATTTTTGTAAATCGTGTCACAACAACCTCCATAAGAATATCTTTTCCTTATTATTTTTACATACTCAATAGACTATGTCAATTTTTTCGGAGATTCTTTCGGAGATTCTCACACATCATCCAGAGCGCAGCCAGAAAATCTGATCAGCGTTTTCCTGGCAGTAAGACAGTAAATTTGCTCCCTTTTCCCAGTTCACTTTGAACCAAAAGACTGCCGAGATGTGCTTCAACGATCTCCTGCACAATAGCCAATCCCAGACCAGTGCCGTCGATCTTGTATGATTTTGCATTCGGAGCACGATAAAATTCATCAAATATTTTTTGTAAATCTTGGGAAGCAATACCAATGCCGGTATCTGCCACGCTTATTTCAATAAAATCCCCTTTCTGTCTCGCAGATACAGTGACCACGCCATGCTCCCCCGTGTATTTCACCGCATTGTTTACCAAATTGGAGAATATTTCATTGAGGCCTGTTCTGTCCGCCCAGATTTGAGGAAAATCCTTAGGAATCTGAATATCTATCTTGATGTTTTTCATTCGGGATTGGGCCTGGACATCCACAACGATCTTTCTCATCAAGTCTGCTAGATGTAGGGGCTCCATATGATAAGCCTTTTTGGCAGACTTGCGATAAGAAAGCAATAAGAAATCATCGAGCAATTCCAACATTGTAGAACATCTCCTTTCGGCCGTCTTTATCAGATCCTTTTGTTGATCGCCCAGTTTAGAATAATACTTTCCTAAAACCAGGCTCAGGCAGCTTTTTATAACAGAAAGATGAGACCTTGATCCATGTTCTATCCTTCTCATAAAATCCGATTTCATATCATCTAGGGCCCGAAGTTTATCATTTGCAATATATAACTTTTCATTCATTTGTCTTAATTTCTTCGTTGCCTTTTTTACCTCATTTTTCAGCTTCAAATTCCACTGTTCAATTTCCTCACGGGACTTCTTTAATTTTTCGGTCATCTCATCAAAAGATTTGCTGAGCCTTCCTAACTCATCAGAGTGGAGACTTCCGATTCGATAGTCAAAATCTCCTTCTGCAATTTTTTGAGTTCCGACCATCAATTTGCGAATGGGGGTATCTACAAACAAAAATATCAATAAGCTGATGCTGGAAGCAATAAACAGAAATGAAAATATCAAATAAATTAAAACTTTTTTTCGCGCCGTTGCTATCTGTTTATCGAAGCTGGATAGAGAAATTAAAATGTCCATAATCCCCAGAACACTTTGTTGCTTGGGATGATAATGACAAACATTATTGAAACATTCAGGCTCATTGTAAATAGGATTAACAACTCCGAGCACACGATAGCCTTGTTCCGACTCAAAAATCCTTGCCTTAGCTTTTGTTGATATCCGCTTTAAAGGGATTGTATCCTTATGACAGGTGAAACACGCTTCTGCTCCCCTATCGATTATTTTTCCGATTTCTCCCCTGGAATTTGCGGCAATAATTTTCCCCTCTTTATCAAATATTCTGAGGTTTTCAATTCCTTCTTGTTTTCCTATATCCTCGATTGTTCTCTGAACATCATCATTCCTGTTGGTCAGCATATCATATTTAATGCTTTTCTCGATTATCTGGCCGAGCTGAACTGCATTATTCTGTATTCCTTCAAAAAGGTGTTTTCTCTGCAGATTTATGTTTATGAATGCAAAAATTCCTATTATCAGAACGAGAACAGCCGTAATAAATAATATCAATTTCCCGGCCAAGCTTCCCCGAAGCATTATGTTTCCCGCCGAATCCCTCTCATAAATATATCAACCATCAGCCAATTTTTGAAATCTTCCCCCTTCGCTGTTTCTTCTGATTCCTGTCAAGTCATATAGAATCTAATCCCGGTTTCAGCCGCCATGTTTCATCCTTCAGGGGGGAGATTGAAAAACATTCATGCGGCTATTTTTTTAAAAATTTTTCGATTCTGGCAAACAGTTCCCCGGGTTGGACTAGTTTATCGATGTAGTCATCCGGACCCACAAGGCCCTGTTCCGTTACATCAAAACCAAATCTAGAGCCGGACTTTTCTTTCACGGCAGAGACAAAAATAATTGGCGTTTCATTTAATTGTTGAAACTCTTTGGACGTTTTGATTTCATGGCATAAAGAATATCCATCGAATATAGAATCCATCATGATATCAAGGAGAATTAGGTCTGGTTTTTCTTCAAGGATTCGAGCCCTGGCTTCCTTAGGATTCTCGGCGGTAACAACATTGTAAGATTCTGATTCTAATGTATAGCATATTAATTTTTTAAAATCAGGATCATCATCGACAACCAAAATTTTGGCTTTGGGATTGTTCACTTTCATTGCGCATGCCTCCTCTTGCATGTCATAAGGAATAGTTTTTCCATAACTCCCTTGTATGCCACGAATATAATAATTATTATCCTGTTTGTCAATTTTCTCAAGACGAGTACTCATCCCAGGACTTAATACTCAAATCTTCCAGTTTTACTCTGGAGATGGCATCGATGAACCGTTCAGCGAATTGCAAGTTGGTTATCAATGGAATGTTGAAATCCACGGCCTTTCTTCTCAGAATATAATCGTTGGTGAGCTCTTTTTCCTCGAAACTTTTCGGGATATTGATGATCAGGTCCAGCTTGCACTCCTGGATATAGGTCAAGGCATTGGGCTCTTTTTTTTCGAGCGGCCAGGAAAGAACCTCGGAAGGTATGCCGTGATATTTCATAAAATCAGCGGTCCCCCGGGTGGCAAACAGCTTGAACCCAAGGTCTACAAGCCTCTTGGCTTGCGGCAAAAACTTGGATTTGCTCTCAAACGGGCCGGTGGACAACATGATGTTTTTTTTCGGAAAGCGGAATCCAACAGAGAGGAGAGCCTTTAAAAAAGCTTCTTCAAAACTGTTCCCTATGCAAGCCACCTCTCCGGTGGATGCCATTTCCACACTCAATACTGGGTCAGCTCCCTTTATGCGCGTGAATGAAAATTGAGGGGCTTTCACTCCCACATAATCCAGCTCGAAACAGGATTTGTCTATTCTCTGCAAATCGATTCCCAAAATGATTTGGGTGGCCAGATCTATAAAATTCAATTTGAAAATCTTGGACACAAAAGGAAAGGAACGGGAAGCCCGTAAATTGCATTCGATCACCTTGACATCGTTATCCTTAGCGATGAATTGGATGTTGAATGGGCCGTTGATTTGCAAAGAATTCGCTATCTGCCGGGCAATTTTTTTCATCCGGCGTGTTGTTTCAAGATACGTCCTCTGGGGAGGCAGAACCATGGTGGCATCCCCGGAATGAACGCCCGCGTTTTCGACATGTTCACAAATAGCATAAACAAACAATTCTCCTTTTTTGGCTACCGCATCGATTTCAATTTCCTTGGCGTTTTCGATAAACTTGCTGATGACGACAGGAAACTCGGGGCTGACTCTGGATGCCTCTTCAAGATAACGGTCGAGCTCTCCGTCATTCAATGCCACAGACATGGCGGCACCGCTGAGGACATAACTCGGCCTGACCAGAACGGGGTAACCAACGCTGTTGGCAAAAGACTTTGCGGCATCGATATCTGTCAGTTCTTTCCACTCTGGCTGGTCGATTGCCAGATCATCCAAGAGAGCGGAGAACTTGTGCCTGTTTTCGGCCCCATCGATGCTCGACGGAGATGTCCCGAGGACAGTCAATCCATACTGGCAACATTTCAAGGCCAGGTTGTTTGGAATCTGTCCCCCCATCGAAATGATGAGCCCCAAGGGTTTCTCTTTCTCGTATATATCAGCCACTGTCTCAAAACTCAGCTCATCAAAATACAATTTGTCACAGATATCATAATCTGTGCTGACCGTCTCCGGATTGTAATTGATCATGATTGTTTTATAACCCAGATTCCTGAGCGTGAGGACGGCATTGACACAGCACCAATCGAACTCCACAGACGAGCCAATGCGGTAAGATCCAGAGCCCAGAACAATGACGCTGTTCTTGTCCGAAAAATCCACATCGTCCTCTGATCCGTTGTATGTGAGATAGAGATAATTCGTTTGGGCCGGATATTCTGCTGCCAGCGTATCTATCTGTTTCACAAAAGGCCGGATTTTGTTCTTTTCCCTCATTTTCCGAACATCCAACTCCTCTTTGTTTAACAGAAGCGCTATCTGCTTGTCAGAAAATCCATTCTGTTTGGCCCTCACCAATTTTTCTCTCGACAGGCTCTGCCGGCCCTCTCTGCGTATTTCCTGTTCCAAATCCACAATGTTTTTGATTTTGTACAGAAACCATCGGTCGATATTGGTCAAAGTCTGGATCTCTTCGATCGTGAAAGACTTTATCGCTTCGGCAATGGCAAAAAGCCTCCTATCCGTGGGACTTTTGAGCGCCTGCTCCAGGTTATCGAAAGAAATATCATTACAAACCACCCCGTACATTCCCACCTGCAGCATCCTTATGGCTTTTTGCAGAGCCTCCTCAAAAGTCCGGCCGATGGCCATGACCTCACCCACACTCTTCATCTCGCTCCCGATCTTTTTGCTCGCTCTTTTAAATTTAGTCAGATCCCAGCGGGGAATTTTTACAACCACATAATCGAGGGCGGGTTCAAAACAGGCCATGGTCCGTTTGGTGATGGAATTTGGAAGGTCAGTCAGGGAATAACCTAAAGCAAGTTTGGCCGCAATGAAAGCCAAGGGATAACCCGTTGCCTTTGAGGCCAGAGCACTAGACCTTGAAAGCCTGGGATTGACTTCGATGATTCGATAGTCATCACTGTGCCTGTCTGTAGCAAACTGGATGTTACATTCCCCGACAATGCCCAAGTGCCTGATGACCTGGATGGAGATATCTCTGAGTTTGTGATACTCCTGGTTGGACAGGGTCTGGGAAGGGGCGATCACGATGCTCTCACCGGTATGGATACCCATCGGATCAAAATTCTCCATGTTGCAAACCGTGATGCAGTTATCGAACCTGTCCCGTACGATCTCATACTCAACCTCTTTCCAGCCTTCCAGGTATTCTTCGATCAAAATCTGATTGGTGAATGAAAAAGCCTTTTTGGCGGCCTCGGAAAGCCCCTCCTCGTCAAAAGAGATGCCTGAACCCAGGCCACCAAGGGCATAAGCCACACGTGCCATGACAGGATATCCGATTTTTTCTGCAGCATCGACTGCCGCCTGAACAGAGGTAACAGCAAAACTTCGGGGCACTTTCAGGTCGATTTCAGCCAATTTTTTAACAAAATTCTCCCGGTCCTCGCTGTCTATGATGGCCTGGATCGAGGTCCCGAGGACCCCGACTCCATACGTCTCAAACACGCCATTCCGATACAATTCCACTCCGCAATTCAGTGCGGTCTGTCCTCCAAATCCGAGCAGTATCCCTCCGGGTTTCTCTTTTTTAATTACTTTTTCCACAAAATAGGGCGTAACAGGAAGAAAGTAGATTTTGTCGGCAAGGGCCTCTGAAGTCTGTATGGTGGCAATATTGGGATTGACCAGAATGACACTGATTCCCTCTTCTTTTAAGGCTTTTATAGCCTGACTCCCTGAATAGTCAAACTCCCCGGCCTGGCCAATTTTGAGCGCTCCGCTTCCCAGCAGGATAACTTTTTTCATTGGCGGATGAACTCCAGAAATTTGTCGAAAAGAAATTCAGTGTCTACGGGCCCAGGGCAGTGTTCGGGATGGAACTGGACAGACATGAATGGGAGGCGTTTATGCCTGATCCCTTCGTTGGTGTTATCGTTGATGTTCCTAAACCAGGGTTCCCATCCTTCGGGCAAAGACTTTGTCTCAACCGCATACCCGTGATTCTGTGAAGTAATAAAGCACCGCCATGTCCCCTCCTGCAGACATGGCTGGTTCTGACTGCGGTGGCCGTATTTGAGTTTATAGGTGTTGGCGCCCGCGGCCAGGGCCATCAGTTGATTTCCGAGGCAGATCCCAAAACTGGGGATGGCTTTTTCGTAACATTGCCGGATCAGAGCAATGGTGTCCTGGCACATTTTTGGGTCGCCGGGTCCGTTCGAGATCACGATCCCATCAAACGTTCGATCGAAGAAATCATAACGGCATGGAACACGAATCACACAACAGTCTCTTGTGATAAGCGACCGGAGAATATTGTGCTTGACACCGCAGTCGATGACAACGATCTTCCATTTTCCTTTGGCATTGTAGACTATCGGTTCTTTTACCGCGACTTTTTCGATCAAGTATTCAGTGCTGGGATCGTAAAACTCAACATCTTTATCAAATACAATCTTTCCCAGCATCGTGCCTTTTTCTCTCAGCCTTTTTGTGAGGGACCGGGTATCGATGCCATGGAGCGCGGGAATCTTTTGTTCTCTGAGCCAGTCGGATAAACTGCGTACGGCATCCCAATGGTTATGGGAATAGGAATAATCGGATACGATCAGGGCTGAAGCATGGATCCGGTCTGATTCAAAATTTTTAGAAAGCTGAGATTCTGCTCCATCTCCCGGGACTCCGTAATTGCCGATTAGGGGATAAGTGAGAACTAGAATCTGTCCATAATAGCTGGGATCGGTCAAAGATTCACAGTAACCGACCATGCCGGTGTTAAAAACGACTTCACCCGAAATGGATTCTTCCGCTCCGAAGGAAATGCCGGCGTATGTGATGCCATCTTCCAGTACAAGAGAGGCCTCTCTCATATCAAGATGAATCCAGGAATACAAAATTGCACTGGAGTATTTGCACGGGCGTCTTCGTTTTATGGGCTCTCAATTTTTCCATTATGTATAGCACAGCAACCATTAACAGTCAAAATAAATCTGATTTATCCTTCCTCCTCTGTGTTTCTCAATCCTCGACCCCTCCACACGTAATAAATCGCAGGGATAACAACCAAAGTCAAGATCGTCGAAGTTATTAAACCTCCCACCATCGGAGCCGCAATTCGTTTCATCACCTGTGATCCTGTGCCGTGCCCCCACATGATGGGTAACAACCCCATTATAGTCGTAGTGACGGTCATAAGTATGGGCCGCACTCGTTCCCCAGCTCCATGCACGACTGCGGCATGAAGATCGCTCCGGGTGTTCATCTTCCCGTGCAATAAACGATCCTTATAGGCATTATCAATATAAAGCAACATCACGACTCCGGTTTCAGCTGCAAGGCCAGCCAGAGCAATGAAGCCGACCCCTACAGCCACACTCATATTATATCCGCTTATCCACAGCAGCGAGATTCCACCGACCATAGCAAAAGGGAGAGACAACATGATGATCAGGCTTTCCCCGATGTTTCTAAAATTGAAATACAACAGCAAGAAAATAATCAAAAGTGTGATAGGCACAACCAGCTGAAGCCGTTCCTGAGCTCGCTGCATGTACTCATATTGCCCGCTCCAGACAATGCTGTAGCCTGGGGGAAATTCCACCGTAGTGTCTACAACCCTTTTCGCCATTTTTACGTAAGAGCCGACATCTATATCTCTAAGATCCACATACAGCCATGCTGTTCTTCTAGCATTCTCACTCTTTATGGCTGCAGGCCCTTTCTTAACCTGGAGATCTGCAACCTGACCTAGAGGTATCTCTGCACCTGAAGGTGTTGGAATCAAAACACGCCTTAAAGCAGGTAAATTATCTCTCAGTTCACGGCTGTAGCGTACGTTCACGGGATATCGCTCCAGTCCCTCGACCGTTGTCGTAACATTCATTCCGCCGATAGCGGACATGATGATGTCCTGGACATCTCCGACAGTTAGCCCATACCGAGCGGCAGCTTCTCTATTAATAACAAAATCTATGTAATTTCCTCCAGTTACCCGCTCTGAAATGACACTTCCGGTTCCTGGAACCTGATGTATGACAGCCTCTATCTCTTCTCCCAGATCGCTGAGGATTTGCAAGTCCGGTCCCATGAGTTTGATTCCAACGGGAGTTTTAATACCTGTGCTCAGCATGTCAATTCGCGTTTTGATAGGCATTGTCCAGGCATTGGTCAAGCCAGGGAACTGCACTGCATCGTTCAGCTCTTCTATTAGTTTTTCGATCGTCATCCCAGGACGCCATTCCTTCTTATCCTTCAGCTTTATAGTAGTTTCGATCATAGTCAACGGAGCAGGATCTGTGGCTGTCTCAGCCCGGCCGATTTTCCCGAATACAGATTCAACTTCAGGAAAGCTGGCGATGATTTTATCTGTTTGTTGCAGGAGTTCCTTTGCCTTTGTAATGGAAATACCTGGTAGCGTAGTGGGCATATACAGCAAGTCGCCTTCATTCAGAGGAGGCATAAATTCCGAACCGATCCGCGAAAGGGGAAATAAGCTTGCCAAGACGATTAGGATGGCAACGAGTATGGTTGTTACTTTGTGTTTTAAAACAAAACGTATAATGGGCTGATAGGATCCTATAAGTATTCTGCTAAGAGGATGTTTGTTCTCCGGCAGAATTTTCCCTCGAATGAAATATCCCATAAGAACTGGCACGACTGTGATGGCAAGAAAAGCTGAGGCCGCCATCGCATAAGTCTTTGTGAACGCCAGCGGTTTGAAAAGCCTTCCCTCCTGCTGCTGCAAAGTGAAAACCGGAATAAACGACAGAGTTATGATCAGCAATGAATAGAACAAGGCCGGCCCGACTTCCTTTGAGGCCTTGATGATGAGCCCCCATCTTTCTTTGCCCTTTTGATAGGGTTCCCTTTCCATATGCTTATGGACATTCTCGATCATAACAACAACAGCATCCACCATAACACCAATGGCAATGGCGATTCCTCCCAGCGACATAATATTGGCATTCAATCCTTGAGCTCTCATGATGATGAAAGAAAGCAAAACAGCCAATGGCAGTGTGAATATGGCTACAAAGGAACTGGTAAAATGAAAAAGAAAAACCAATATGATAAGAGCCACCACGACAGTTTCTTCCAACAGCTTTTCTTTAAGGGTGGAGATGGCCCGTCTTATCAGAGTTGAACGGTCATAGGCTGTGTGGATTGTAACCTCTTCAGGAAGACCTTTTTTCAATTCCTCGAGTTTGTTTTTCACTCCATCGATAAGCTTTAGAGCGTTTTCACCAAAACGCATTATGACAATTCCACCTACGGTCTCGCCTTGGCCATTCCACTCCGCGATCCCTCGTCGAAGTTCAGGGCCCAAATGGATCTGGGCAATGTCCTTCAGCAGAATGGGTGCGTTGTTGGGGCCCATGCCTACCGGCACTTTTTCCAAATCGTCTATTGACGTGATGTAACCAAGCCCTCGGACCATGAATTCCGTTTCCCCCATCTCTATCAAACGGCCTCCGACATCGTTGTTACTGCGTTTTATGGCCATTCTCACCTTTTGAAGAGGGATGTTGTATGCTTGCAGTTTTAATGGATCCACCTCGACTTGATACTGTTTGACAAAACCCCCGATGCTGGCCACTTCGCTAACACCTGGAACGCTGGCCAGCTCATACCGCAAATACCAATCTTGGATCGACCTTAGCTGTTGGAGATCGTATTTATCACCTCCATCAAGCACGTATTCATATACCCATCCTACTCCTGTTGCATCAGGACCGATCTGTGGAGTTACATTTTGTGGCAACCGGCCGGCAGCAAAATTCAGATACTCAAGCACTCGACTGCGTGCCCAGTAAAGGTCAGTCCCATCCTCGAAAAGGATATAAACAAGTGAAAAGCCAAAAAAGGAATACCCTCGCACAACAGTGGCATACGGGACAGCCAGCATCGCGGTCGTCAAAGGATACGTCACCTGGTCTTCAACAACATTCGGCCCCTGGCCCGGATATTCGGTGAGGATGATGACCTGAACATCACTCAAGTCAGGAATTGCGTCGACCGGTGTTGTTTGTATTGACACAATTCCAGCAAGGATCACGGCAAAGATGCCGATTATCACTAAAAATCGATTATTAACAGACCATTCAATAATTTTTTCTAACATGTTTCGTTCCGTTCATTTCAAAAGAAAGATTTACTGTGTTTTTTTTACTTTTTCCAGCTTCATCCCGCATTCCGGACAACGGGCATTTTTATCTGTCGTTAAAAAATCAGGATGCATGGAACAGGTGTAGAATTCGGCCTTTTCGAGATCGACTTTATCACCCAATTCCTTTACTTTTACGACGTTCATGCCACAATCCGGACATATGGCATTGGAATCAGTCGTTATAAATTCGGGGTGCATGGGACAGGCATACAACCGATCGGCATCAATCTCCTTCTTCTCCTGTTCCATTTCAAGGGATTCAGCTGCACCTTTCTCTTCTTCTTTGGAAGTTTCTTGAGCCTTTTGTGCCTGGGATGCCCGCATCTTGGCAATAGCTTCCCGGGTCCTGCTTTCTGAATCCAATAAAAATTGTCCTGAAACCACAACTTCCTCATTGTCGAAAAGGCCTGAAAGGACCTGGACGTATCCTTCTTCGGATTCAGCTCCAATTTTTATCTCTCTTGGCTCAAACTTGCCATCTCCTTTCGTGACAAAGACAATTTTACGTGTTCCAGAATGAATAATCGCTTCCGAAGGGACGGCCAAGGAATCTGTGGCCGAATGGCTGTATATCCTGACGGTTGCATACATATCGGGCTTAAGGACCAGATCTGGATTTTCAAACACCAACCTGACGTTATTTGCCCGCGATTTTTGATCAAGGTAAGGATAGATAAAATCCACTTTTCCTTCCAGTTTCTGCCCCATGAGATAATCAAGTTCAAGCTCGGCTTTTTGTCCGACTTTAATAAGAGAGAGCTCCGATTCATAGACAGAAGCCTCGACCCATATTTTGCTTAAATCGGCAATATGAAAAAGGTCCATACCTGGACCGACTTTATCGCCTTCGACGACGGCTTTATGGGTTACCACCCCCGTAATCTGAGACTTCAGAAGAATGGTACGGCGGGACTGACGTGTCTTCTCTATTTTATCTATTTCAGGTTCAGATATATCCCAGTACTCCAGACGATCACGAGCCAATGTCAGCATTTTGTTTGCATTATTTCGTACACTCTCGTAGGGACTTGAAGCCAATTTTTCGTGATTATTTAAAGCAAGCAGGTACTCTTCCTGGGTAGAAACAAGCTCAGGCGAATAAATTTCCAACAGCGGCTGACCTTTTTGAATTTTTTGACCGGTGGTGTTTACATAAAGCTTTTCAATCCATCCGCTGATTTTGGTGTTGACCGAGTATTCTTTGTCTTCAGCGTAAGTCACTTTGCCGTAAGCCCGTATAACGTTGGAGATATCGCGACGCTCAACCTTGGCAATCCGCAAATTCATATTCTGCTGCAGAGTTCCATCGATGGTAATGCTGCCTGCTCCCCCTGCCTCTTCTCCTTCGTACACGGGAATCAAGTCCATTCCCATTTTGGATTTTCCAGGTTTATCGTAGATTTCTGTCGGATCCATAGGGGCGCGCCAGTAAAGGATCTTGCGCTCTTTTGCTGGTTCGCCGGACTGCGTTTGCCCTGATCCCTGCGCTGTACTTTTTATGGGAGTGAGCTTCATCCCGCATATCGGACAATTTCCCGGTTTATCGGAAATAACTTCTGGATGCATCCCACAGGAATAGAGCTGCTTCTCCCCCTCTTGAATCTCTTTATCCGAAGTTCTTGCCATCGGCGCAATGAAATACGTCGCCGCTGCTCCAATGAGAATCCCGGCCAAAAGAATTATGAAAATTTTCGCTTTCATTTTAAACTCCTGAAATTTTAATAGTCTATCTCACTTTGAATCTTGCGGTTCGGCTCTCCGGAGAACATCTCCGCCAACCACAAGTTCGTAAGTCGCCAAATTTTTATAAAAATTGGATAATGCGAAGAAATACTGCAATTCATAATTCTGGAGCATCATCCAGTTATTGATAAGAGTCAAAAAATCTACTTTACCCACACGATAGCCTGCATGAGCAGAATCAAGCGATTGCTGTGCCTGGATAAGTATCCCACCCTTGTAAAGCTCCACTCTCTTCTGGTTTCGCTCCAGCTCGGCCAGGATACTTTTCACATCGGCTAAAACATTGGTTTTCACATTCTCATATTCAGCTTTAGTGGCATTTAAGGCCAATTCTTTCTCAGAAATCTTCGCTTTTTGTTTCCTCCTAAGATAAAGAGGAATATTTAAGGAAACACTGGCGGAAAAAAAGTCCGTCATCTGCCTGCCATCTGTCAAAGTGTTACGTTGACGGTAGCTGGCTCCGAGTGTGAAATTGGGCCAAATGTCACGTTCAGCGAGTCCAACTGTGGTCTCCGCCTTTTGAATCCTTTCATTCCAGGCTTTTAGGAGCGGTCTATTCTGCTCTATACTTTCAGCAGGGAAAACCGTTATGGGACTACCAGGCAGCTTTAAATCTGGAAGTGTCCTGTCAAAAGGAGTCTCTGCAGGTCTATTAAGGAGTGCATTCAACCTTGCTGCAACAGAGAGCCTTTTTTGCTGCCACATAATAAGATCGTCTTCCAATTTGGAGATTTCGACCTGAGCCCGAAGGACATCCTGCTGAAGCCCCGATCCTGTAGCGTATTTGGTTTCTGCCACATGAACAAACTGTCCCATCAATGCCTTGTTTTTTTTCGTCGTCTCAAATGCTCGATCGACTGCATACAAGTCAAAATATGTTTTTTTTACCAATTGGATAACCTGGTTTCGAATCTCTTCCTGCTGATATTTGACTGCTGAAGCTTCATATTCTGCAATATCTGTTGCAAGAGATAATTTTCCCGGAAAGGGGAACATTTGCATGATGC
>CAZOJY010000035.1:0-28669 GCA_964580235.1 uncultured Eubacteriales bacterium
TCACCTGGCCGATGTGGCTGGCCGCAGGAATTGCCTTTAAGCCTTTCGAGAAACTCACTTTGACGGCGGATGCCCAGTACACGCAATGGTCCGACTTGGATGTCATCGAAGTCGCTTTTACTAATCCCGCTTGGAACACGCTGATGGCTCTAACAGAAGGGAACAAATTAGAGATGCATTGGGAAAGCCAATGGCAGATCCGGTTTGGCGCTGAATACCAGTTAACGAGGGCTTTCGCCCTCAGGGCCGGGTATTATCACGATCCAGGTCCGGCTCCCAACAAAACACGGAATATTCTTCTTCCGATAACGGATTTCGATTGCTTTTCTGCGGGTCTTGGATATGATATCAACGGCGTTGTGATAGACCTTGGAGTTGAATACCTGGATGGGAAGAAACAAGACGTTCCGTTCTTAATGACATTAATGGACCCAGAGTATGAGTCGGCCATGCCCGGAACTTATGAGTTGAAAATCATCGCTCTTCAATTTTCCGTGGGATACAAGTGGTAAGACAAACTGATATTCTCTAAAACAGAAATAAAAAAATTATCATGAAGGATCTTACTCCTCCGCTGCAGCTATTTCACAATTGGAATCTTTACGATGAGGCCCAACTCCTGTGATCTTGGGTGAGTCTTCGAGCCTTTTTGTGCATCGATAGAGGAGGGGGATTTATTTCAAGTGAATTCAGATGTTCGTGAACTAGTGAGAAAATTTATGATAAAAAAAGCTGTGATTCCGGCCGCAGGATATGGCACGCGTTTTCTGCCGGCGACCAAAGCCCAGCCAAAGGAAATGCTGAGCGTTGTGGATAAACCTCTGATCCAGTATGCGGTTGAGGAGGCTGTTGGCGCTGGTATAAAAAATATCGGGATTATAATCGGCAGAGGCAAATCTGTTATCGAAGATCATTTCGATATAAGCCCGGAATTGGAGCGGTTCCTGGAAGAAAAGCAAAAGGTTGATTTCCTGGAAGAGGTTCGGCGCATATCTAACCTTGCGGAGTTTTGCTATATCCGCCAGAGACAAGCTTTGGGGCTGGGACATGCGATTTTGATGGCCGAGAATTATATCGGAAACGAATCCTTTGCGGTGCTGCTGCCAGACGATATCTTTGATTGTGAGAAGCCGTGTATCCGGCAGCTGATCGATGTGCATTCTGAGTTTAATGCATCTGTCATCGTGCTCGGAAGGACGGACGAAGAAGGAACCAAAAAATACGGGATCATCAAACCCAGGCAAGTTGCGGAGAGGGTTTTTAAGGTCGAAGACTTGGTGGAGAAGCCCGGCCCAGAGAAAGCATTTTCTGATTTGGCCGTGATCGGGCGGTATGTGTTTGGCCCGGCCATATTCAAAGCTATCAAGCGGACCGAACCCGATGCAAAGGGTGAGATTCAAATCACTGATGCCATTAAGCTCCTGCTGGAAACCCAACCGGTCTACGGATATCTCTTTGAGGGAAAACGGTATGATGCCGGAGATAAGTTGGGTTATATCCAAGCGACGATCGAGCTGGCCCTCAAGAGGCCGGAATTTGCAAAAAAACTCAGAGATCACCTCAAAGCCTGCTAATCAGGGTTTCTCACTAAGTATGCCCTGCGTTTCCTTGAAACACGACTTCTTAAAGGGAATGTGGAAAGATGAATTTTTTTGGAAATAGATGATTGGAGAAAATGGCGAGGGACGGAATCGAACCGCCGACGCAGAGATTTTCAGTCTCTCGCTCTACCGACTGAGCTACCTCGCCTGCCAACGATCCACTGCTCGTTGACTCGGGCAATAGTATAAATAGCTTGCTATATAATGTCAATCGGAAAGTGGCCTCCATCGTTAAACCTGGATTATTCATGAGTTAAACCGACCCACCCAACAATATTGGCTTGCCCGAAGAATGAAAAGTGCCGAAGGCATCATTCATTTACAAGAATTCCATTCTTTCGATTTTATGCGCACCATAATGTTGGGGTGGGGTGAGTCGGCAGCGTAATTTTTTATGAATAATTCAGGTAAATTGAAATGGGGGTGGCATTGTGATATTCTTTCCACCTGGAGGTCGAACCCATTGGAGGAAGAGGAAATTAAAGAACTTTTGCTGAAGCAAAGCCCGGAATTCCGCAGAACCTTTGACCTGCATCAGAAGCTAGAAAAAAAACTTTCCAGATTTCAAGCAAAAACCTATCTAACAGAAGAGGAAAAATTGAAAGAAAAGCAACTTAAGAAAAATAAACTTCTGTTAAAGGACAAAATGTATTATCTGATGAAGGAGATCAGAAAATCGCTCGAGTGATCATCTGTAATAAAAAATGAATTCACAAAAAAAGATCCGAGTTGCCTTGATCGGCACAGATACATTCCGTGGCAGAGAAATAAAAAATGTTCTGGAAAACAAAAAGTTTCCGCTTGAAAGAATAGAATTTTTTGACTCCGATGTTGAGAAGCAGTACTCGAGACTGACAGAATTTCGAGGAGAGCCTCGAGTTGTGCTCCCTTTAGATAAAACAACCATCGCGAGCTCCGATCTGGTTTTTTTGGCTTCCGATAAAAAAACGAACAGGGAATACGGAAATCTTGCGGCTAAAAATAAATTCCTAGCCATAGATTTGAATGGAACCTTCAATACAGACGAAAAAATACCGGTAGCAGTAGCGGGCGTCAACCTTAATGCGGTCCTTAAAAAAACTCCTTCTCTGATTGCCAATCCCCATCCTGTAACCGTCATTCTCGCGCGTTTTTTAAGCGTGATTCTTGAAAATTTCCGAATTTTAAAAATAACGGCATTTGTCCTCCAGCCGGTGTCGGCGTTTGAAGAGTCGGGAATCGAAGAGTTGGCTAGCCAGTCTTTTTCAGTTTTAAATAGTTCCTCGATTTCCAAAAAAACCTTTAAATCACAGGTTGCATTTAATCTCCTATCAGAGCCCAGCCCAATAGACCAAGATGGCTTTTCTTCAGCAGAAAATCAAATTCTCTCCGAATCCAAACGTGTCCTTGGCATAAGGAATCTCCCGCTCTCCCTTGCGCTTATCCAAGCGCCCGTTTTTCACACCTATGCAACCATGATCCATCTTGAGCTGGACGAACAGACAGATATTCTGACGCTATCAGACCTGTTCAAGAAATCAGCATATTTCAAGGTTCCGGCTCCTTCGACTCTCCATCCTGTTTCCTCTGTGCAAGTGGCTGGAAAGGATGAGATTTATATTGGTCAGATAAAAAAAGAAGGCGCCTTCCCCTCTAGATATTGGATTTGGACAATAGCAGACAATTTGACTTGCGGTTCTGCTTTGAACGCCTTTGAAATACTGGAGAATAGTTTCTGACTTCATAAAGAAATCATGAAAGATATTTTTCAACTTCTGAAACTCACGCTTCAAGAAAAAAGAAAGCTCATGCTTTCGCTCGTTTTCATGATATTTGTTGGTTTTTTCACCTATGTATTCGTGAATCTGGTTCAGCCCATTGTGGATAAAATGTTCGGGCTCGGACAAAAAGTCCCGGTTGAAACGCTCGAAAAGGCACGGTTTCTGGATTTTATTTTTCACAATGTGAATGAGGAACGCATCATTCATCTTGTGCCCTTGTTGCTCATTATCGCTCTGTTCGGCAAGGGACTGTTCACGTTCCTCTCTTCGTTTTCCATGAAATCTATAGGACTGAAAGTTTCAAAAAAATTAAGGGATGACCTTTCCGAGCATATCATGTACCAATCTAATGATTATTTCGACCGGATGGCCACCGGCGAGCTCCTGTCGCGCTTGACGAATGATGTGGATAAAATCCAGGAGGCTGTTGCCGGCAGCATGGGAGATTTTATACGGGAGACATTTGTTCTTTTGGCCCTTCTGGTCGGGATTTTCTTTTTCGACTGGCATCTGGCTATGGTGGCTATTATCATCACTCCTCTGGCTGTGATTCCTCTCGCCGTTTTCAGCCGAGAGCTCAAGAAAAGGGGGCGGATCAATCAAATCCGGATGGCAGACATCTACAGAACCCTTCATGAGTCCATTACTGGGAACAAGATTGTAAAAGCGTTCACGATGGAAAAGTTCGAGCTTGGAAAGTTCTTTCGAGCCACGAATAACTATCTAAAAACCAGCATCAAGCTGGCCTGGATCGGGAGCTTGTCCTCTCCATTTATGGAATTTCTGGGAGGCGTGGTGGGAGCATTTATCCTGTTTGTGGGGACCACCCGCATCACTCAAGGATTTATAAGCCCAGGGGATTTTGGAGCCTTTGTAGTGGCTCTTTTTTACATGTACACCCCGATTAAGAAAATCAGCCAGGCTAATGTTGTCATCCAACAGGGGATTGCCAGTTACGAAAGGATCCGTGAAGTTCTGGAGAGCAAGCCCCGTGTTGTCGAACATGATCGGGTTCATCCTCTTCCTCCGGTAAAAGGGCATGTGAGGTTCGAGAATGTTTCCTTCTGCTATAATGAGAATTTCAGCGTTCTCCGTGGTGTGGATTTTGACATTTTGCCAAAGGAAAAGGTGGCGTTGATCGGTTTGAGTGGTGCAGGAAAAACGACCATCGTCAACCTCATATCCCGCTTTTATGAACCTACTTCTGGCAGGATTTTGATTGACGGAATTGATATCCGGGACGTAAGTCTTTCGTCTCTTCGCAAACAGATCGGACTGGTCACCCAAGAACTGATCCTTTTTAATGACACGGTTAAGAACAATATTGCTTATGGTTTGGAAGAAACACCGAGGGAGAAGATTATCGATGCAGCCAAGGCTGCAGAGGCTCATGACTTCATTTCGGATCTTCCGGATGGTTATGAAACACAGATCGGAGAGAAAGGGGGACTGCTTTCGATCGGCCAGAGACAAAGACTGGCCATCGCCCGTGCCTTGCTCAAGAATCCCCCGGTTCTTGTGCTTGACGAAGCGACTTCCGCCCTGGATTCAGAGGCAGAAAGATTTATCCAGGTCGCTTTAAATAATGTGATGAAGGATCGGACAACGTTTGTGATTGCTCACAGGTTGTCAACGATTAGGAATTCGGATAAAATCCTGGTCTTAGATAGAGGGAAGATTGCAGAAATCGGTTCGCATAGGGAACTTTACAGGAGAAATGGTATATATCGGAAGCTTTATGATCTTCAGTTTCCAGAAGAAAAGGAGATGTTGAATTGATCCGCAGCATGACAGGCTATGCCGAAAAAAAATTTGTCCATAAGTCTTTTTCTGCCAAGATCAGTATCCGTGCTCTTAACCACAGGTTTCTAGATTGGAGTTATCGGGGGGTCCCGCTGGGCGGTGTTGAAGACAGATTGAGAAATTTATGTCAGCAGAAACTCCATAGAGGACGGATCGAAGTCCTGGTGGATGTGAATTTTTTTGGTCCGGATAGATGGGAATTCCACATCAATCAAGATCTACTGAACAAAATACTCTCCGGCCTGGACCAAACGGCGGTTCTTACTCAAAAGCATGTTACGTTTTCCCTCGAAAATCTTTTGAACACACCTCATATCGTCCAATTTCAGAGGAAGGACTTCAGCAAAGAGGATGAGAAATTTTTGGAAATAAGTTTTGAAAAGACACTAGGCCTGCTGGTAAAAGAAAGAGCAAGGGAAGGAAGAGAAATCAAAAAGCAGCTGATGGTCCATGCCCAAAACATCAAAACGCAGGTGAATAAAATCGAAATGCGGGCGAAAAAACAGCCTCTTTTGATCAAACAAAAATTGATGGAAAGATTGGAAGATTTGAAACAGGATGAACTGTTTTCAGAAGTTAAATTAGCTGAAGAGGCCTCATTTTTAGCTCAACGGTACGACCTGACGGAAGAGATCGCTCGGCTGAAATCTCATATAATGTATCTCAGGGAGCTTCTCGATTTAAAACAGTCGGCGCCGGTCGGGAAAAAATTGGATTTTCTAGCCCAAGAGCTCTACCGGGAGGCAAACACTCTGAATTCAAAGGCACAGGATATCGAGCTGATACGCAAAAGCCTGGCTTTGAAATCAGAAGTTGAAAGTATTCGCCAGCAACTGCAAAATATAGAGTAAAATGGTTATCGTGATCACAGGACCCTCCGGGTGCGGAAAATCCACGCTGGCAAATCGCATGCTGGCAGAACTCGAGAATGTGGAATTTTCTGTTTCCTTTACAACACGAAAAAAAAGGGACACCGAGATTGAAGGAAAAGATTATTATTTTGTATCTGTTGAAAAATTTAAAAAGATGGTACAAGATGATAAACTCATTGAATGGGCCATTGTTCACGGGGATTACTACGGCACATCTAAAAGTGAGCTGGAGAGAAAAGCAAGAGAAGGAGACCTTCTATTAGACATAGATGTGCAAGGAGCAAGGCAGATTCGGGAGAAGAACATAGAGGCTGTGTTTATTTTCATTCTTCCACCATTATTTCCCGAGCTTAGGAAAAGGCTGGAAAAAAGAGGGCAAGATAGTTTGCCGATAATTCAAAAGCGCTTGGAAGTGGCTCGAGAAGAAATTAAGCATTACCGGGAATTTGATTATGTCGTGATAAACGATGAATTGGGCAAAGCATCGGAGGAATTGAAGGCAGTCATATTGAGCCGGAGATGCCGGAGGAAAATCCGGGAAAAAGAGATCGTGCCCATACTGCAGAGTTTTGTTAAAGAGAATTGAGAGGAAAAAATGAAAAAAATTGCGCTCGGAATCTGTTCCTCGATAAGCATATATAAAGCCTGTGAGATAATCAGGGATTTTCAGAAGGAAAGTTATGAAGTGCAGGTGATTATGACTGCAAATGCCACCCACCTGATTTCACCTCGGCTGTTTGGTGCCCTTACAGGACAGAGGGTGATTGTTGATCTTTTCGAAGAAGATTTGTCCGATGAAATTGCCCATGTGGAATTGGCCAGAGAAGTCTCCCTTCTGCTGGTGGCACCTGCCACAGCCAACATTATTGGGAAATTCGCATGTGGTATTGCTGACGATTTTTTATCCACGTTTCATCTGGCCGCGAAGTGCCCGGTTCTGATTGCTCCAGCCATGAACGAAGCCATGTATTTTCATAAACAAACGCAATCAAACATCCAGAGGCTCAAAGAAATGGACGTTCGGTTTGTCGAACCAGAAAAAGGCTATCTGGCCTGTAAGGATGAGGGATGGGGCAGGCTTGCTCCTGTAGAGAAAATTGTAAACACAAGTCTTCGGCTCTTGGATAAGAATGATGCATTTTCGGGAAGGACTTTTTTGATCACAGCTGGTCCTACAAGGGAGTATGCCGACCCTGTTCGGTATCTGTCCAACCCTTCTTCCGGCAAAATGGGATATGAGCTAGCCAGAGAAGCCCTAAAACGCGGAGCGGATGTGATTCTTGTTTCTGGGCCAACCCACATCATTCCTCCCCCAGCGGCTCGGGTCAAATGGGTACAAACGGCTGAGGAGATGGACCGGGAAGTTGGCCGGCATTTCTCAAAAGCGGATGTGCTCATCATGGCCGCCGCCGTCTCGGACTACAGGTTTTCCAGGGTTTGCTCACAGAAAATGAAAAAGAGTCAGAAATCCCAGACAATTCGCCTTACCCAAACACCGGATATCTTACAAAAACTCGGCAATAAGAAAGGGAAAAGGATTTTAGTTGGATTTGCAGCAGAAACAGAAAAAATAGAGGATAATGCTTTGAAAAAGATCAAACAGAAAAATCTGGATATGATCATAGCTAATGACATCACAAAAAAAGGGGTAGGTTTCGGCTCCGATTATAACCAGGTCATTTTTGTGTTTCCGGATGGGAAACATATCCATACCCCAAAAAGAACGAAGCCGGAAATCAGTGCAATGATTTTGGATGAGATCGAGAAGAAAATTGTCAAAAGAAACTGAAAAGCTCCTGGAAGAGGTGGAGGAAAAACTGAAGTTTCTTTCTTTTCTTGGGGTTGAGTTTATGACAAGAGGGTCCTCAGTCTTGTCTTTAGATGAGAAAATCCTGAACTGTCAGAGATGTCCCCTTTCAAAAACCCGGGCTCATGCTGTTCCCGGAGAGGGAGACATTAGCGCAGAACTCATGTTTGTCGGGGAAGCACCCGGCCGTGATGAAGACATTCAAGGAAGGCCTTTTGTAGGCAGGGCCGGACAGCTTCTGACAAGGATAATCCATGCCATGAAATTTCAGAGGGAAGAAGTGTTCATCACAAACGTGGTCAAATGCCGTCCGCCGGGCAACAGAAACCCCCTGGGAAGCGAAATCGCAAGCTGCAAGGATTATCTTCTCGCTCAGATCGAGATGATCGACCCGAAAGTCATCGTAACTCTGGGAAGAGTTGCAGCAAATTTTTTCGTCCGCAGTTCGCTCGGGATGACAGCTTTACGTGGTGATTTTTATGACTTCCAACACACTAAATTGATGCCCACTTTTCATCCCTCTTATCTCATCCGAAACGAAGGGAATAAAACTCTCAAAAAAATGGTCTGGGAAGATATGAAAAAAGTGATGGCCTTCCTGGGCAAAAAATGAGTTTGTATGCGGAAATTGTGCTGGGTCTTCCTCTGACCCAAACCTTCACCTATACGATTCCAGAAGCCATAAAAACTCTAACAAAGGTGGGATCTCGGGCCCTGGTTCCCTTCCATCAGAGGAAAATAACAGGCTTTATTGTCGGCTTGAAATACAGAAAAGATGTTAAAAATTATGAGCTGAAAGATATTCTTGAAGTCCTGGATGAAGAGCCTGTTTTTACGGCAGAATTTCTTGCTTTCACACGGAAATTCAGCGATACCTATTTTTTTTCTTGGGGAGAGATGCTTCAGGCCGCACTCCCTCCCTCTTATGTCCCCAAAAGCCGGATAAAAATTTCCATTTCCCAAGAAGGAAATGCGGCCATCCAAAGTGATTCCCTTTCCGCAGGCGAAAGGAAGATCCTGGAACTCCTCCAAAAAAGGGCTTATACAAGAACGTTCATCAGGAAAAAGATTAAACAGGGAAACCTATCATCGATTCTCTTTCGGCTGGCGAGAAACGGCCTAATCGTTTCTCAGAATGATTTTAAAAAAACTCTGCGGCGGGAAGAAAAAAATGACGATCTTATCCCTCTGCAGCTTGAGATGGATTTTTCTCTGGATGAAAAATCCCGCAGAGCCTCCGATTTTATTTCTGGATGCCTTGGGAAAAACAAATTTTCATCCTTTTACCTTCATGCTTCTCAAACAAAAAGGGAAGCTGTTTACTTTGATTTGATAAAAAAAACCCTGAGCGTCCGGAGGAAAATCCTTTTTCTTGTCCCTGAAATTGCGCTGACCGCGTCACTTCAAGAAAGATTTATAAAAAAACTGGGAAAGAATGTGGCTCTGCTTCACAGTCAGTTGACTGCGAAACAAAGAGAAAATGAGTGGGAGAGGATTAGGAATGGCCGCGCAGAAGTCGTTGTGGGTCCCCGCTCAGCCGTTTTATCGCCCCTGGAGGATATCGGCTTAATCATTGTGGATAACGAGCATGACGAGTCGTATTTACAAAAAGAAAGTCCCTCCTACGATGCACGAAAAGGGGCATTATTGAGAGCGAAACAGTTCAGGGCCCTTTTGATCAGCGGTTCTTCGATCCCATCCGTAGAAGCCTATCATCGTGCAAAAATGCAAGACCGTTTAGTGGAGATTGACGAAAGGACGGCCAAGAGAAATGTTAAAATTCTGAAGTATGAATCCAGAAAGAATGTTTTCGGAGATGCCTTGGTCCGAGAGATACAGCAAAAATTGGCCGAAAAAAATCCTGCCCCTATCCTCGTTTTTTTTAACCGAAGAGGATATTCCTCATTCATGATCTGTTCGAGCTGTCAGTATATCCCACGATGCGAGCGTTGCGATGTGACCATGAGTTTTCACAGGAGGGAAGAAAAACTTCTGTGCCATTACTGTGGATTTTCTTCTTCAATAAAATATATCTGTCCCGAGTGCGGAGGAAAAATTGTATTTGGGAAGAGTTTTGGCATAGAAGTCGTTGAGGAAGAGTTGAAAAAAAAATTCCCGGACAAACATATTGTTTGTTTTGATTCAGATGTGGTGCGAACAAAAAAAGATCAGGAACGAATTCTTTCCCTATTTGAGGCAAAGAAAATCGATATTCTTATTGGGACGCAGCTTTTGGCCCACCAGGAAAGCCTTTCCCCCGTTTCAACGCTCATTATTCTTTACCCGGAGTTTTTTCTGACCCTTCCGGATTTCAGGGCAAGCCAAAAAACTTTTCAGACCCTGGTTCAGATGACAAGGTTTCTTTCCCGAGAAGGAAACCCGGAACTTTTTATCCAGACCTCCAACCTGGACAACTACAGCATACGAAATGCGGCTTTTGGGGATTACAGTTCTTTTTATGATCAGGAAATCCAATACCGGCGTCTGATGAATTATCCTCCCTATTCTTATCTGGCTGAAATTCTTCTCACTGGAGAGAATTTGAGGACTCTGGCACGGGAATCCAGAAAGATTTTTTCTTTTGTGAAGGATCAGGACACAAAGATAGAAACGTGGGGACCAGCGTTAGCACCTGTAGCCAGGATAAGAGGGAAATACAGGGTCCAAGTTGTTTTAAAGTCAAAAAAAAAGAGGGCCCTGCGGCGGGCCCTCTCGCAATCTTTGGACCAAGTGAAATCGAGAAAAACCGTCTTTCTGTACGATTGACGGTAATCTCTTTCTAGCTTCCCTTTTTCAGCCGGATATCAAATTCCACGTGGATGTAATAGTAGGTGGGTGTCGCCCCGTATCCGTCGAAGGCTTCCCACCAGGTTTCTGGTTGGACTTCGATCGTTACCATCTCTTCAGCTTGAGTCATTTCACCGGCAGTGGGGCCTTGATAGGTCATCATCGCATAGCCATCAGAACCAGTCTCACTGTATGTGGTCGTTTTGCCGCCGGGGAATTGGCCTTTGCCTTTTTTGATTTTGAAAAATATTTTTCTTCCTGAAATAGGCGTTCCGTCAGGAACGGCAAAAAAGGCTGTAATCTTGGATTCGGGTCTGGTGTTGGTGCACCACAAAACATTGGGATCCACTTCGACATTGAAGATGAGATCCCGGAAATCGCGAACAAAATAAATCGGAGCCCACTCCGATACGCCTTCGGCCCCTTCCCAGGCCACATGAGCTGTGATCAAAAAGTTGTCCGTGGTTGAACCGGAGATCTCTTCGACAGTTGGCCCATAATAGTCGAGGGCAATTCTGCCGTTTCCATCGGTAACTTTGGATGCGACAGCCTGTAAACCTTCGAAATAGCCGACACCGTCAGCTCTGGCGTTAGCGGCGGCATCGCGAAGTTCAAAGAAAATAGTCCTGCCTCCCAGTGGTGTTCCGTCATATTTTGTCAGAACAGCGGTCACAGTCGTAGTTTCTCTGGACTGAGTTCCCGCAAACAATACATTCGGACTGGCAGAAACCTTTAGAGAAATCGCAAATCCTGCAGGGCCCAATGGAGAAGGTTTCTCCACTTTGTTCTTTACACAGGAGGTGAATACGGCGAGACTCAAAGCGACCAAAATAAAGCTTAAAAATTTAATCCTGGATCTCATTAGTTACCTCCTCCGGAAGGGGCAGCATCTTCAGTGATGTAATTCGCAAAGAAAATGGTTAGATACCCCGTGGCTTTGACTTTATTGCCCAGCGTGTCATGCCCGTAAAAATCAATCCGGGCTGTGGTTTTAAGTTCCCCTTCTCCCCGGCCCTTGGTCAGATTCACCAGCGGCGGTTCTAGCTTTGCTACGGCCCGCACGATGACAAAACTGACGTCTGTTTGTGCATCAACCTGGACACGAGTCGAAAGCGCACCGTCAAAGGAGTAGGGTATCTCAATTCCCTCCTGGTTTTTCCCATCCGAACGGCTATAACTTACCACATAGCTGGTGACAAATATGTCGTTGTGATAGGACGTTCCGAGCAGGGGTTCAGGATCGAGAGGTTCGGCGGTGAACGTGACCTTAGCAGCATCAGCAGCGACCGTCTCTGCTGCTGTATCCTGATCTATCATGACAACATCAGATTGGAGAAAGTTGACTTCGTTGTCGTCGATGTCTGTCCCTGTGATTTGAACAACGAGAAGAACGCTGTCTGATCTGGAATCATCTTCGATCGGATTACAGGAGAACAGGAGGAAAATGGCCGGAACGATTACCAGTATTTTTAGCCAATTTTTCATTTTTCTCATTTTTTCCCTCTTATCTGAGTATTCTGGGAGTTATAAAAATAAGCAACTCTCGGCTTTGTTTGGTTCGTGCAAATGACTTAAAAAGGTTTCCTATAATCGGAATTTTATGGAAGAATGGAACCCTTTCTCGTGTTATCGAATCCTCTGTCCGGTAGATGCCTCCTATAACAGTCGTGCCTCCATCCGGAATCATGACTGTCGTAGTGGCACTCTGCGTGATTATAGGAGGAATGCCGTTGACCAGGTTGGCGAAATCGGCAGCATTATTCTGGAGTTCAATATGCATAATAATCGTGCCTTCGGCTGTGATCTGAGGAGTTGCCCTTAACTCTAAAGCCGCATTCATGTATCGTGTGGTGACCGTGAAGTTGGCGACAGTTTGGACTGGAATTTGTCTTCCCTGGACGATGTGGGCTTCTTGGTTATTCTGAGTGGTCACAGAGGGGCTCGAAATGATTCGCCCCTGTCCTGATGTTTCGAGAGCAGATATAGCTAAATCTATCCTGAAGGTATCCAGGATATTAGCGAATGAAACACCCACAGCGCTTGTGAACGCAGGAGCCGGGAGATTGATGGCGTATCCGCCTAACGGGCCTCCGATTCCCTTGGTAACGATACCCTGGGGGATCATGGCGCCGTCGATCAGAATTTTGTGGGGGAATTCCAGGGAAGTCTGGTTTCCGTAAAAAGGATCAACGACTCCTTTAGCTCCCCACTGTATACCAAGGTTGCGGATGAACGTGCTTGTCGCTTCCACGATGCGTGCTTCAATGGCAACTTGAGGGGTGGGAGTGTCGAACACATCGAGGAGTCTTTCGATGAGCTCGATCCTGTCGCTGACATCGGTTATGACCATAGTGTTCGTGCGCTCATCAACGATGATTTCGCCTCTATCCGATATTTTGCTCTGCAGAAGGCCTTCGACATCTGCAGCTCTTGAGTAAGAAAGCGTGTATGATCTGGTCACCCGAGGGCCTGCCAATTCTTTGCTTTCTTCCAATTTTTGCTGTTCATCTCTCTCACGCGTGAGGGTTTGAACAGGGGCAATCCTGAGAATATTGCCCTCTAGAGTCCTGCCCATTTTATTCTGCTTGAGGATAAGGTCTAAGGCCTGATCCCAGGGTACGTCAATGAGATTGCAGGAGACAACTCCTCTTACCTCGGGATCATGTGCGACATTCAGGCCAGCAAACTCGCCCAAGTAATTGATGACGTCTCTCAGATCTGCGTCTTTGAATTTTAAGGTGATTACCTCTCCGTGGAATTTTTCCTCTTTCTGGGAGATGGTTTGCGGTGTGAACTGTTGGGCTTCTTCCTGTGTGAACGAAGATTCCTTTTTCTTCGGACGAAGTGACTCGGGCATTTCTATTTTCTCAACGGGAATCACAGGTTTTGGAGACACAGTTTTCTCAACAGGAGGATCGACCATTCTTTCTACGGTCTTTGGTTTGGGTTGTTCTGCTTTGACCTTTTCCTTCTTATCAGCTCTATTCCGTTCCGCTTCCTTGGCCATGGAAGGGGGAGGGGCTGGTTTTCCCTTATAAAAGGATACGGTCAGGTTATTGTTGTCTGAATCTATGGAGTAAAATGGTGGTTCTGTGAGATCAAAAACCATCCTTGTGATCGTGTGAGGGTTGGAAATTTGGAATTGAGCCGCTCTCACTTTTTTAACGCCGAGCTGATTGATGGCATAGACCGCGCGCGATGAGGAAAAGTATGTGTTGTAAAGATCGACAACAAGCCGGAGGGGTTTATCCAGGATAAAAACATTGGAAACCGCTTCATGACTGAGACTCGCTCTGACATCCACTCTATCGTTTTTTTCGGCTACACTGATATTTGTCAGGTATCCTGTTTGACCTGATGCGTCTTCCAGCTTTGTTTTGACTTCTGGATCCAACACGTATTTGCCGGGAGTTTTCTGGATGTGATTGAGTTCCACAATGGTGCTGTTGTTCTCAGCTTTTATCTGATAAGGAACGCGCTCTTTCAGGTCGACAAGAAGACGGAACTTATCGATGTCGATTCTTTCCATCTTTATGTCTTGGATCAGCGAAGTTGTTTGGGATGCCATATTGGGTGTGACGCTGGCAGACACGTTGTCAAAATCGATTAAAATGGTAGCCGGCCTATCGATAGCATAGCTCGAGCGAAGAAGAGTTAGAGGAGAACTGGATTCAAGTATGATCCTCGTGTTTGGCTGCCCGGGTGTGACGGATATGTTACTTATGTTACCTAAGGGCTCATTGTTGCTTGCAAATCCACTGACCAAGGTGAAGGCGCACAGGATGGCCATGATTTGCAAGTATTTTTTCTTTTTCATGTTATTGCTCCTCTAGCTTTATTTCTTTGACGATGTCTTTTGGATTTGATAGGGGGATGCCTCTTTCCTTTGTTTTGCGGAAAATGACTTGTGAATCATTGACGTTTAGGACGAATCCATCGAGGAAATTATCACCGGTTTTGATATAGTAAGGAAATCCTTGCGTATCATTGATAATTGCCGTTAATTTTCCTTTGTATTTGACAATTCCTATAAGAACAGTATCCTCGATGGCCAGTTGACCAATCCCTCGGGTTTTACCTTTTTCCCTGAGGTCCTGTCCGGCAAGAAGGTCTCGGAATGGATCTCGTCTTCCTTCGGGGTTGTAGGTAGGTCCCCGGGGCTTTATCTGAATCCGTGTTTCCTGCTGTGTGCCTTGATCGACATCCTGAGAGCAAAGAAGAATACTGCCGAGACAAAAAAGACCGGCCACGACCAATAAAATTATTTTTTTCTTCATCTCAATTCCCCCTCTTTTGCGGTGTCGCAGCTTCTTCTGTTTTCCCTTCTTCTCTGTAAATATACGTTTTCACATTCCACTCGGCAGAAATTGTAGCGGTATCTGTCTGGGTCCGCAAGGCTTTAATCGAAAAATCTTCAATGTTAAACAGACGCTGAAAAGTGTTCAGCCGGTCGAAAAATATGGCGAGATTATGATAATCTCCTGTTACCGCAACGGATATGGGCTGTTCTGCATAAAACTCCTTGATGATCTCTGGATTCTGGATAAATTTCACGATATTCAAACGGGTGTCATAGGCGAGCTGCTGCATTTGTTTTAGAATGTGGCTTATCTCTTCCTCTTGAGGAATGATAGCCTCGAGCTTGCTGAGGGTGACTTTCATCTGTTCAAGCTCGGCCTCTATTTTATCCAGTTCTTCTTTTTTAACCTTGAGATGAGCCACTTCTTCTTGTACTTTTATCCTTTCGTCTCTTATATTTTTAAATTCTTCATCCTTGGGTTTGTAATAAACAAAATAGAATAGACCCAGAATGATTACAGCTATAAGGACATACGCAAACCAAGGCCAATCTCTCATTTTTGTTCCCCTTGTTTGACTTCTTCGGATGAATATATGCTCGAAGGCAGATCGTATGTTGCCGTGAGAGAAAATTCTAGATACAAGGTATCTGTTTGGGATTTTTTTTGGTTGATAGAGACAATCTTCACATTGCTCAGATGTGGGCTGTTCTCCAGATTATACACATAGTCTGCGATCAGATTGTTGGAAAGGGCTCTTCCTTTTATGGTAATTTCTTCTTCGTCATAGCTTGTTTCGGTCAGCCAAACCCAACCAGGTATATTTTTGCTTAGCTCATCCATTGTTCTGACGGCAATCTCTTGGCGGGCCTTCAGGTGATTGATCAGATTGATTTTTCTCTCCAGAGTGCTTTTCTGCGCTTCCAGCTTTTCCAAGGCAGTCAAGACGTACTGGAGTTGCTTTTTTTCTTCTTGAGCTGTATTCAGGAGCTCCCTTTCGGTTTTGATGGCTTTGTCCTGCAAGAAATAGAGGGCGGCGACGGCTGCGATAGCGAGGAGTATGATGAGGCTGGCAATCGGCGTTTTTCTTTTTTCCTTTATTTCTGGAGCCAGTCCGCTGGGTTCTTCTCTTATCTCTTTTTTTTCGGGTTTTAATAAGTTTATTCTAATCATGGTTTACTTTTCCAACTTTCTTGTGGCAAGTCCTGTGGCCACTCCAAAAAGGGCAGCCATTTCTTCAAAATAGATGCTGTCGAATTTTTTTTCATCGTAATAAATTCTTCTGAAAGGATTAAACAGCTCTGTGCGCATGTTAAACTTCTGCTCGAATTTAGCAGCAAGATCTTTAAGTTTAGAAAGGCCTCCGCTAAGAAAAATAGCTTCGATTTTTCTCTCTGCCTTTTCACCGGCTTCGTAGAAAGAAAATGTTTTTTCGATTTCTTCAAGGATGTTTTGAATGTTCATGTTCAGGATTGCCTCATATCTTTCGGGCTCAACGTTTTTCACGGGGAGGCCTTTGAGCAGCTTTTCGGCATCGTCAAAGCTGATCCCCAAGTCCTTGCTGATATTTTCTGTAAAGAAGGAGCCTCCCAGAGAAAGGTCTCGGAAGAGTTGGGGGATGTTTTTTTCGATGATGATAACATTGGTGATGTTTGCTCCTAGATTGATGATGGCAATTGTTTTTTCTTTGCTGAGTTCAGGATAGTTCATATCCAGCGCATTTTGAAGGGCAAATACATCGACTTCGATAGCCTCTAGATTCTTCCGGGCTTGGTTAACGACATTGCTGTAGTTGGCGATTTTATCTTTTTTCGCCGCCACAAGAAGTATATCGAGATTTTTGTCCTCTGAATATTCAGAGGATTTTAAGATGGCATAATCAACGTTTGTTTCCTCATAAGGATAAGGAATGTTGTGTTTGGCTTCCCAGATGATGGATTCGGCCAGTTCTTCCGTATCCATAGAAGGCAGGGAAATCTTTTTAATAATAACGGAATTCCCTGATACAGAGATCACGACATTTTTGTTGGCAATTTTGTTTTCATCGAATATCATCCTGATAGTTTCCACGACGGCAGCCGAGTCGATAATTGTTCCTTCGACGATGGCATCGTGAGGCAGAAGCTCATACCCGATTTTTTTTATTTCATAGAGTTCTTCTGTGCCTTTTTTCTTTGATTTGAGCTCGACTGCTTTAATGGCGTAGGAACCGATGTCCAATCCGATTAAAGCTTTTTCTCGACTGAATCCCAACATTTTATTTTCCTTTTATATTGAATTTGTTTTTGGGGCTGTCTGGTACTTATTGCGCAGTTTATCCCTGACGTCCCCAGGAACGAGGCCCTCCAGACATCCTCCCAGCATGCTGACCTCTTTGACGAGTCTTGAGCTAAGGAAGGAATAGTTGACACTGGGCATCATGAATAATGTTTCGATTTCGGGATCAAGTTTCCTGTTCATCAGTGCCATCTGGAATTCGTATTCAAAATCAGAGATTGCTCTCAAACCTCTAATGATCATCTTGGATTCATTCGTTTTTGCAAAATCAACCAGAAGTCCGTGAAATGATTTTACTTCGACGTTTTCATTCTCTGCAAATATCTCCTGGATCATTGTAACCCTTTCTTTAGTCGAAAAAAGGGACTTCTTTTTGGGATTTTCCAGAACAGCAACCAATATCTGGTCGAAAATCTCGAGCCCCCTTTGGATAATGTCAACATGTCCATTGGTAATCGGATCGAACGAGCCAGGGTAAACCGCCTTTTTTATCATGTATGCACAATGGACTCTTTCACCTGGGTTGTTTAATTTAGTATCAAATAAATTTTGCTTTGTCAATTAAATCCCATCCAAATCTGTAATTTTTTTCCCATTCTTTATTAACTGGTGCCTCTTCAGTCCTTTCCATTCATTTTATTCATTCCGGTATTGTCGTCAATCACCGAAAAGGAGGATATACAGGGGGATATTTTTTGCGCTTTTCTCACCCCTAAAGGTTAGGACGCTTGAGCGCCCTTTATTGTCCTATAATCCCATGAGATAGCAATTCTGGACAGGAAAACATAAGGACTCTTTCCCAGTTTATGTGGAGATCAGCGGAAAATACATAGGGTGAATTCTTAATGATATTTGTCTATAATAGATAGGCGGCTATCGGTCGATAAAAAACATAACGAGAGAAAAAATGAAAATCCTAAAATTTTTATCTGTTTTCATTTCTCTTCTTATTTCGTTTAGTTCTCTTTTTTCCTTAGATGCAGAGCAAAATGTCTATGTGCAGGCGAGGAAAAATATGGTGGCAGATCAACTTGCTGCCAGGGACATCACGGATGGAAAAGTCCTGGATGTGATGGGAAAAGTTCCACGTCATCTGTTTGTTAGTTCCAAGTTCCAAAGCCTGGCCTATTCGGACCGTCCGCTGCCTATAGATGAAGGTCAGACGATCTCCCAGCCGTATATTGTGGCCTTGATGACGCAGCTCCTCCGCCTGAAACCTGGAGATAATGTGCTGGAGATTGGAACCGGATCCGGCTATCAAGCCGCCGTTTTGACGTATTTCACCGATAAGGTCTATTCGATCGAAATCAGGGAGAACCTCGCCAAAAAAGCGTCAGAAACGTTAAAGCGATTGCGTTATGATCAAGTCCGGGTCAAATGGGCTGATGGCTATTTTGGCTGGAAGGAAGCCGCTCCGTTTGATGCGATAATAGTGACTTGTGCGGCCAACCATATCCCACCTCCTCTTTTAGATCAGCTAAAGGAGGGGGGAAGGTTGATTATTCCCCTCGGGAGCACCCTGTACTACCAGACTCTGACTCTGATAACCAAAAAAAATGGAAAACCAAGCGTCCAACATGTATCAGGCGTAACCTTTGTTCCGATGACGGGTAAAGTCCAGGAGAAGAGGCAGGATCAGATAACCGACAGCTGCCAGCATTAAAACACAATTGTATCCTCCCATAAAAGCGATCATCAGGGCTGCTATGGAATTGACCACCGAGGAGAAGGCATTGGTCGCCCATGCCCATGGAATTAGTTCCTTATTAGTTCTTTCCAATAATCGAATTCCAGTCGGAAAAGGGAATCCCAACAGAAAACCCAGGGGAAAAATCAAGCAAACCGTTAACACCATTTTTGGAATCAGCGTTAATCCGATGAAATTGTTGAATAAAACGGGCAGTGCCAGGATGTCGGCCAGAATGAAACAAGCAGATAATAAAACGGGAAAGATAACGTTCCTCCTGAGATTTTGTCCGAGGAGTTTTTTTGATAGGAGGCTTCCGATTCCAGATGAGAAAAGCAGGGCAAAAATTATGATTGCGGTGGAATAGAGAGGATGCCCCAAAAACAGAATAAATTTTTGGATCAGTGTAATCTCCACGAACATGAAACTCATCCCAATCAAACTGAAATACAGGAAAATTTTTTTGAAATTTGAATTCTTGGCGTGTTTTTTTCTTCGGAAAAGAAAAGCCGGCCCGAGAATCAAAAAAAATGCAACACATATGGCTTGAACAAAGAGAAAAAAAACGAGAAATTCTCCCTGCAAAAATGGCAGCCATTTTTGGCCTAGAGCAATGAATGTGGCCTTGATTTTGCTCAGCTTAAAAAAGTTGGCAAAAAACGGGCGGTTGTCCGTAACCGGTTTCACTTGGAACAGGTAATCTTTGTAAAATTTTCTGGCTTCGCTGGATGATAAAAGTCGTCGTGTTATGTTGTAGTATAATGGCTCTTTGAAGCGGTTATGGATGTTTGTTTCTTCAGGCTTTATTCCTGGATAAAAAACCAAATCAAAAAGACATTTTTCGCTAAATACTTTTAGAGCCTTTATGTCTTTTGCTGTGTATGGATTTTTTTTTATAAAAAAGCTGATGGTCCCCCAGCTCCTGAGAATAATGATATGCCGATCAGGAAAATCGGTGAATTTTCTCAGGGCATCTATCCATGTAGCCATGACCCGGATTTCTTGGCGGGGAGGAGGAAGGAGATACATGGTCAAGCTGGCTATTCCTTTATCAGAAAGCCGGTTTAATGTCTCCTGGAATGATTCTCTAGTGTATAGGTAATTTTCCCCAATTCCGAACTCGCCCGTTCCGGCTGGCCCGAAAACGTCGGCAAGGGAAAATACAATCAACTCAAAACTTTCTTTTTCTCCCGACAGGGAAGATCGGCTGTTAGAGAAGAGGGAGTGAACGTTAGCGCTCTTATAGATCTGGCCAGAAAAATGGGCAAGATCTTGATCGAGGATAGTTTTAATTAAAGGATTATTTTCGATGACCTTAACGTGAGAAGCTCTGTATCGGAGAGCAGCCAAAACGTCTAGACCGCCCTTGGGCTCGAGCACCAGAACACGAGGTTGATTCAGAATATAATAGGGAAAGGATGAGGGAAGATAGGATATGAAATTGAAAGAAGGATCATCCAGATCTTCGACATGAGTGATGGCGTTAAGTTCTCCCCCGTCAACCGAAAGGCCGAGCTGGGGCGGGAGATTTTGACTGTAGAGAAGACTCAAACCTGGAGCATACCGCACGGCGGGAGAATCGATGATATCCACTCGAGAAATAGCACTCCATTTGGTGAAAAGATGTTTTGCTCCAGGATACCTCAGAGAAACCGGCATGGCTTTGAAATCAGATATGCGAAAAGACAACCAGGATGGTCCTGTGACAAAAAGGCCGATTTCTGCCACCAGCAACAGAAAAATCAGGAGTTTGAATGCCAGAGATCTTTTGGGACTGAAAAGCCAGGCTGAAATCAGAGCCAGACAGGAAAGGATTGGAAAGACGCCTTTATCGCCCTTTGGAAGAAAGATCAAAATTGCAAGAAAAGTGCCGGCTCCTGCTCCGAAAAGATCGAAGAAATAAATGGTGTTGATGCTGTTTGCGGCTCTTGTGACCGCAAAGGAAATTATGACTCCAGCAAAAAAAAAGGGTAGGCTTAGAATCACATAGTAGAGAAATACGTCAAAAATCAGTGTTTTGTCCCAGGACAGCTTGATGAGATCAAATGGGATGGCATTGCAAAGGAGAAAACTCAACATTATTGTGAGAGAAAGTAGAATGGCAGTGGTTGAAAGAAATTTTGCCTTCTGCAAATGGAAAATTTTTTTATAAATGGCTAAAAAAGAACCTGCAGATCCGTAACCGAGAAAGGCAATACTGACCACGAGAAATGCGAAGTGGTATTGCTGTGAAACAGAGAAGAAACGCGTAAGAGATATTTCCAGGCAAAGTGTTACTGAAGATATAAAGAAGATTCCGGTCAAAAAACGGATTTTCATTTTAAGTTTGAGGTGACTGCGGCCATCTCAACTGTACATAAGCAAGCTTAGATTCCAATCCAGACTATATAACAGGAATTGGAAAACTTCAAACTCAGCTTCCTGCCGGTTGAGAGGGTTGCTTTTGTACTGTTCTTATGCTAACTTTACAGGCGAGCGAATGATAAAATTCGGCACTTCCGGTTGGCGAGCCGTAATGGGGGAAGAATTCACTTTTCAGAATGTTCGAATTGTCGTGCAGGCAGTGGCGAATTATCTGAAGAAAAAATATGCCGGGAAGAAAGTTTTGGTTGTTGTTAATTACGACACCCGTTTTCTGTCAGAAAGGTTCGCTTTTGAAGCCGCAAAAATCCTGTCTCATAACATGATTCATGTCTTTCTCTCCGATAGAGATGCCCCTTCCCAGGCTCAGGCTTTGCAGGTTATCAAGAGAAAGGCAAATGCCGGAATAAATTTTACTGCCTCTTTCAATCCGCCAGAGTATAATGGTTTAAAGTTCAACACAGAAAAAGGAGCCCCGGCTCTTTCAGAAGTGACGGAAAAAATCGAAGCTGAGCTAAAACTCCTCACGTCAGAATATTCCTTTTGTCCCCTTTATCCCAGTGAAGAATTTATCGAAAAAATCGACCTTCAGCAGGATTATCTTTCATTTATCCAAAACAAAATAGATTTTGATCTAATCCGGAAATCCAGGATAAAAGTGGCTGTTGATCCTCTTTACGGCACGAGCCGAGAATACCTGGATGAGATATTGGAGGAAAATCATATCCCTGTGGAGGAAATCCATGGGTACATCGATCCCTATTTTGGCGGAATTGCTCCATCTTGTTCTGAGGAGAATATGAAAGAGCTCAAAACCTTTGTAAAAGAAAAAGGATGCCAGATAGGGATTGCCACCGATGCAGACGGAGACCGGTTTGGAATTTTGGATGAAAAGGGAAACTTTATCATACAAAACTTGATCGTCTCTCTTGTGTTGGATTATCTTGTGACGAAGAAAATGTGGAGAGGAGGCGTTGCCCGTTCTGTGGCGACAACGCACCTCGTGGATCGGATAGCGAGAGAATACAGTCTTCCTCTTTTCAGAACGCCTGTGGGATTCAAACACATTGCGGACCTTTTTCTGAAGAAAAAGATTGTATTCGGAGCCGAAGAAAGTGCCTGCATGGCCATCAAAGACCATCTTCCTGAGAAAGATGGTATCTTTGCCGGGCTCCTGGTTGTGGAGATGATGGCAGCGACAGGAAAGAACCTGACAGAGCTGACCGATGACTTGTTCGACAAATATGGAAAGAGAGTCGGACAGCAAAAAAATGTTCCTCTAAACTCTGAGAAAGGGGAAAAACTGGGAAAATTGAAAAAAAATCCTCCCAAAAAAGTCGGAGGAAGAAAAGTGATAAACTCTCATGATATCGATGGAATCAAATTGAATTTTTCCGGAGATGACTGGCTTCTTCTCCGCCCTTCGGGTACGGAACCGCTTATCCGCTGTTATGCTGAAGCAGGTTCACAAAAAGAGGTCGGTAATCTGATGAAGAATGGGCTTGATTTATTGGGCTGATATGAAAAAAGAAAAGGGCTCTTCTTCTTTTAAGAAAAAAATCATTATTGGGGGGGTGGGATTTCTGCTGTTTGTTTTGACTGTCGCTTCCTTTTTTGGCAAAAGGGGACTGCTCGAGATATACAGGACTAAACGAAGACAAGAGGTTCTCCTTCAAAAAATTGAACTGCTTGAGACAAAAAAGGGAAAACTAGAACGAGATATTGATGAACTGCAGAAGAATCCGAAGGCGGTTGAAGAAAGAGCCCGAGAAAAGCTCGGACTGGTCAAAAAAGGCGAGATAGTCATCATCGAAAAAAAGAGCCGCTGATCTGGGTTTTATCTCCATCGGTTCTCCCGCTCCTATTGATTCACGATCCTAAACAAGAAAAATGCAAGATTTGCTGAAAGACCTGAATCCTGAGCAGATAAAGGCTGTCATTCATGGAAAAGGTCCCCTGATCATCATAGCCGGGGCAGGAACAGGAAAGACGAAAGTTATCACCCATCGTATTGCCTTTCTTATCTCTTCCAAAATGGCAAAACCAGAAGAGATTCTTGCAGTGACTTTCACCGAAAAGGCTGCCAGCGAGATGGAAGAGAGAGTTGATCTGCTTATTCCTTACAGCTATTCTTTTGTGGATATTAGCACCTTCAATTCCTTTGGCGAGCAAATTTTGCGGGATTATGGAGTCGAGATCGGATATTCTCCGGATTTTAAGCTGCTGGATGATGTCGAACAGGCCATTTTCTTTCGCGAACATCTGTTCCAGTTTCAGCTGGATTATTATCGTCCCCTGAGCTCCCCCACCAGGTATATCCAGGATATTTTGATGGCGATCAAACGGCTAAAACAAGAAGATATCAAGCCACAGGAATATTTAGAATATGCAGAACGCCAGGAGCAGGAAGCCTCTGATGAAGTCACAACAGAAAATGTGCAGAAACACAAAGAAATGGCGAAGGTTTTCAAAAACTATCAAGATTGTCTCGCGGCAGAGGGAAAAATCGATTTTGAAGACCAAGTTACCCTGGTGGTCGAACTTTTCAGACAAAGACCGTCTGTTCTCCGGGTGTTTCAGGAAAAATATCGGTTTATCCTGGTGGATGAGTTTCAAGATACGAACTACATTCAGTTTGAACTGCTGAAATTTTTAGCCGGTAAACACCGAAACCTGACGGTTGTTGGAGATGACGACCAGAGCATATTCAGGTTTAGAGGAGCCTCGCTGGCCAACATCCATAACTTTCGAAAGATTTACCCCGAATATGAAAAAGTCGTATTGAACAAAAACTACCGGTCCACTCAGCCTATTCTCGACTCAGCCTATAAGCTTATCCAGCAGAACAATCCCTACCGGTTAGAAGTCCAAGAGAAAATCGATAAAACACTGGTTTCGTCCCTCAAAGAAACAGGAAAAAGCATTCATATGCTGGTGTTTGATACCCTGTCCCATGAGGCAGATAGGGTAGCTGAGCTGATAGATGAAAAGGAAAAGCTGGGGTTCCGGCGCAGTGACATGGCTATCCTTGTGAGGCGGAATGCAGATGCTGATCCGTTCCTCAGGGCTTTGAACATGAAAGGCATTCCTTTCCGTTTTTCGGGCAGTCGCGGTCTATACACCCAAGAGGAAGTAAAAATTCTGGTGGCTTTCATAAAAGCGCTGGTCGATTTTGAAGACAGCAAAAGCCTGTTTTTTCTGGCCCTGTCTGAGGTCTACAAGCTTGATGCTAACGATCTAACTCCTCTAACGAATTATGCCGATAAAAAAAATCTCCCCCTCCACAGCGTTTTCAAATTGGTCCATGAAGAGAAAAATCCCGTCACTCTCTCCGCAGGGGCGGCAAAAACAGTCAAACGGATTGTCAGAGATATGCTGTATTTTGTGCGCTATGCCAGTTCCCAAAATGCTGGCCATGTTGTGTATGTCTTCCTTGAAAAATCAGGCTACCTGAAATCCTTGGTTGAGAAAGGAGATATCGCATCTGAATTGAAGATTAAGAACATTCGTATTTTTTTTGAAAAAATCCGGAAATTTTCTGAATTGACAGAAGATGATTCCATTTATTCCTTTGCACGGCACCTGGACCTTCTCCAACAGGTTGGAGACAATCCGGCAACAGCCGAGGCAGAGCTCGAGCAAGATGCGGTAAATGTGCTGACTTTCCATAAAGCCAAGGGGCTGGAGTTTCCGATCGTCTTTATGGTCAGCCTTATTGCGGATCGTTTCCCCGGGAGGCATCGAAGAGAGAAGATCCCTGTGCCGGATGATATTTTAAAAGAAGAGCTTCCTGTCGGTGAAAAGTACTATCAAGAAGAGAGACGGCTTTTTTATGTGGGGATGACACGGGCTAAAAAGCTTCTGTTTCTGACCTGGGCCAAAGACCATGGACTCAAACGCCTGAAAAAAGTCAGCCCGTTTGTGTTGGAAGCCCTGGATCTTCCATCACTGCCTGATGAAATTCAAAGAGCTTCTGCGCTGGAAGAGATCCAGAGATATGCCCCTTATACAACAAAAACGCCCGTTTCTCGGCAGATCAGGGAACAGGGAGTCCTGCATTTGAGCTTCTCTCAGGTCGATGACTACCTCACCTGTCCGCTCCGCTATAGATTTAGACATGTCATGCGGATACCTGTTCTTCCTCATCACAATCTCGTGTTCGGCCGCACGTGCCACAATACGATTCATTTTTATCTGAAAATGAAAATGAGAGGACAAACAATAACTGAGAAAGAACTTTTGCAGGCCTACGAAGAGCGCTGGGTCAATGAGGGATTTCTGAGCCGGGAACATGAAGAAATGAGAAAAAAAGCGGGTGAGGATGCCATGCGCCTTTTTTACAAGCGGCAGGAATCTTCAAATATCCTGCCCCAGTATCTCGAAAAAAAATTCAAATTGCTTTTGGAAGGAGTGAATCTCACAGGCCGCTGGGATCGGGTGGATTATCAGGAGAAGGGAGGAGTTATCATCGATTTCAAAGCAACGGCTGTCAGGGATCAAAAAGAGGCAGACAAGAGAACAAGAGAAAGCCTCCAGATGGATTTGTATGCCTATGCCTTTGTCCGATCCCAGGGCTGCCCGCTTCTGGAGACACAGCTTCATTTTCTAGAATCAGATATCATAGGTCATGCCCGGAAGGACGAAAAAGAATACCAAAGGGCTGAGGAGAAAATAAGGCAGGCTGAAGAGGGAATACGGAATCAGAATTTTCGAGCTAGGCCGGATTGGCACAACTGCAGTCTTTGTGTTTTCAGAACCATCTGTCCCGAATCCTACGCTTATTAACCTGAATTATTCATAAACATGATTTTTTTTACCTCCGGGACTAAACCAAAACTTGTCCTTTAAAAAAAATCAATAGAATATTTGGCGTAGATTGGCCATTAATATCAGATCACCAGAATCAATGTATGCCAAAAATAACAGCGCCCTTTTTCGCTTTTTTTATTGAGGGGAAAGCCAGAAAGGCATTATGGCCCAGATTCGTTCGTTTTCGAGGAGTTTTAGAGCAGAAAGCATTTTGTCTAGCTGCGGATGAATGCTCAGATCTGTTTTTATCAAAGATCTGCCAAAAAACATGTCAAAAAATGAAAGCTTTTTAGGCTGAACCACGAGCTTCACGTGTTCTCCTGCTGGAATCCCCGCAAGCTCTTTGGCCAATTCGATGGCTTTGGAGAGGCCCCCGATTTCATCCACCAATCCCAGTTTTTTGGCCTGGCTTCCTGTCCAAACCCGGCCCTTTCCTATTTTATCCACATCTTCTTTGGTCATGTTTCTGCCCTCAGCGACTTTGGTCAGGAATTGGTCGTAGGTCCACAGCATCTCATCCTTTATGAGTTTTCTTTCTTCATCTGTCCATTTTCTAAAAGTGGAGAATATATCCGCTTTATTCCCGAAGGTCAGTCTTTCTGCAGATATCCCCAGTTTCTCGTAAAGTTTCTTCAGGTTCGGTTTACCCCAAACGACTCCGATAGACCCTGTCCATGTTTGCGGTTGGGCGACAATCTTATGAGCGGCCATTGCCACCCAGTACCCCCCAGATCCGGCCACGTCCGACATGGAAACAACGATCGGCTTTTCTTTTTTTGTCAAAGCCACCTCGCGCCATATCACATCCGATCCGACGGCTGAACCCCCGGGACTGTCCACGCGAAATACCACGGCTGCGATGGATTTGTCTTTCCGGGCTTGTCTCAGCCACCTGGCTACTGTCGAGCTGCCCATCATCCGATAGAATCCATCTCCTGTGAGGATCTGGCCCATTCCATAAATCAGGGCTAACTTTTTTCCCCTGTTCAAGCCAAGTGAGGCAGGTTTGATCTTCAAATAAGCTTGATGGCTTATTTTAGTGTACTTTCTCCCATTAGCCTGGAGAAGATTCTGGAACTCGTCTTCATACAACAGCTCATCGACCAGCCCCGACTCCACGGCTCTTGGGCCCTGGAACATGCCGCGATCGATCACAGCTTTGATATCTTCCTCACTTTTTCCTCTGGCTTCAGCGATTGTCGTGACGTAATGGGAAAAAATGTCTCCATACAGGGATTTCATCATTTCTTTGTGAGAAGGGGTAAAACCTTCCTCTGTGAACTCGTTCATTGCGGTCTTGTATTTTTCGATGTGTTCCACCTCGTATTCCACACCCAGCATATCCAATCCATTTTTAAAGAAAGGAATATAACCCCCGATTCCGTTCACGAACATCATACCTGAAGGGTGCAGAATGATGCGGTCACAGGCAGTAGCCAGGTAATATTCTTTGTCCGCATCGACGGATTCTTCGAAGGTGGCATAGACTTTTTTCCCGGTCTTTCGGAAGTCGAGAACCAGGTCCCGGAGTTCATTGACCTTGGCCCATCCGCATTGCAAATATCCCATCCGCAGCACAATGGCTTGAATGCGCGTGTCTTTTTTGGCCTTTTGGAAATTGAGCCAAATGTCATACATGGAAAGAGAAGGTCTGACACCAAAAAAAGACATAAAAAAATCTGGTGTTGATTTTTCCTGTATCCCTCCGGATAGATTTATTTCTAAATAAGAATGGGATTTGACGCTTGGAGGTTTTCCAAACTCCAGGTAGATAAAAGACGCAAGTGAAATAATGATCAAAAAGAAGAAAATCAGGAATATGATCAACACATATGTTCCTCTTTTCATTTTTCCTCCTGTTCCATGGATTATTAGCCTGTCTTGTTCATAAAAAATGGCTGCTCTTCACATTGTTTCAGCTATATCAGAATATTATCCTGATATTGCTGCAAATGACAACAAAAACATCTTCGAGCCCATCCTTGGAAGAATGGGTGGGGCTTGTGGCATCTGCAGTTTTTACCTATCGGACCAGCCGTTCTCAGCACGTCGGCATCGTTGCATCCCATTCTCGGTATGGCATTGAAATGAAGCATCATGGGCTGCTGCCCTGCCGCCGCACGGTCTCGACTGGCAAAGAATCCAGGTCATTCAGACCAATCCTAAACTATATCAGAAATAAAGGTCTCAAGGAAATACTATGCTTGTACGTAATATGGCTTGCCATGGTTTGATAATTTGATTATTATGTCCTTTTTAAATCTGAATGATTGACGAGGCCAAACAGCTCCATCTCACTCAGCATTAAAAAGTGTATAAAGACGTTAGAATGGCAATCTTGAAATTGTTTATGTTTTCAAAGGAAATGTTGGCTTTTTTTAGAATAATTTAGGATAAATAACATAAAAAAGCAAAGGACAGCTCCATGAATGCCTTAGTTATTGAAAATATTTCCAAGCGTTTCGGCGATTTTTATGCTGTTAAAAACCTCTCCTTGAAAATTCCTTCAGGAAGCATTTACAGCCTTCTGGGACCGAATGGAGCGGGAAAAACGACCACAATCCGGATGGTGATGAATATCATCATCCCTGATGAAGGTGCCATCCA
>CAZOJY010000036.1:0-17801 GCA_964580235.1 uncultured Eubacteriales bacterium
AGCCTTTCGCGCCCTCGCACCCCGTGTGCGATAGAGCGCTGTATATGTCATTTCTGAGAGTCAAGAGAGAGGGGTCTTCGGCGTGAATGGGTGTAAAAGAAAATAATAACAATACACCGATGGGGAAAAAAATCATTCGCTTTTTCATTTGGCCTCCTCTATCCAATCTCTCTAGCCTGAACTATCCATAAAAAATGCCGGTGCCAACCCGCCCCTCCCCAACATTAAGGTACACATCCAGAATATTATCCTGATATTCCTATCAATGACAACAAAAGTATTATCAGGCCCGCCATTTAAAGTTAGTGCGGGGTGGATTGGCACCCGGTTTGTGGACCGAATTATAAAATCAGAGCAAGCGAATCTGTTTTACGACTTTAAAATTTTCAATGCCCTGTCAATGTCGGAGACATCCATGATGACAGATATGGTATTGGCTTTTGAGCTCAAAGTGCCATAACAATATTCGATGTTTATACCTTTATTGCCCAACAACGTGGCCACATCAGCCAGAGCACCAGACCTATGCTCTAGATCCACCCTCAAGACTTCTCTTGTTTCTGTCTCATACTTGTACCTTGTGAGGATTTTCATCGCCTTGTTGATGTTCTTCACATAGAGTTTTGCAGAGTCTTGAAAAAGCCCTATGGCCTCGATGTTGATTCCGTTTTCAGATAGACAACCGCAAAGGTCTCCCAACGTTGACGGTTTGTTTTCCAAAACCACAAATATTTCAGTAATTCTTTCCATCTTTCCCCCTAAATCTTAAATTCTTATTTTTCTCCCGCATAGGTTTTCAGATATTGGGAGCGGAAATATATCCCCGCCTCTCCCAAATCTTTGAAGCTTAACTCTTGTTTTTTAAAAGAAAGTTCTCCCCGGAAACTTGCGAGATCAGGATATTTTTGTTCTGTCATCCAGGACTCCAATCCGTCTAGAAGATTGGCGGCTTCTTCCAATCCCTTGTGGTACAAGAGTGAACACACTTGAACAGCAGAGGCACCGGCAAGAATTTGTTTTACAACATCTTCAGCGCTCTGGATTCCTCCTGAAGAGGCCACATCACACCCCACTCTCCCGGAGAGAAGTCCCACCCACCTCAGGCTCTGATGGAGATCTCCTTTTCCCTTGCGGCTTTTCGTGCGGAGATGATGAACATCGATATCTGGCACAAGAAACCAGTTGAAGAGGACGAGGGCGTCACATCCCGCATCAGCGAGTTTTTGGGCTAGATGAGGAAGGGCCGTGATCTGCGTGGTGAGTTTCACAGCCACAGGGATGGTGATTTTCTTTTTGACTTCTTCCAAGATATTGATGTGATATTTTTCATAATCCGAACCTGGTGAAGCGAGATCGATCGGAAGAAAGTATATATTCAATTCCAGCCCATCGGCACCGGCATCTTGAAGCTGCCGGGCAAAACTGGTCCAAAGCTTGGTCGTTTGACAGTTGATGCTTGCAATGATCGGAATGTTCACATCTTTTTTTGCCTGCTCGATCATCCGCACAAGCTCCTGGGGCGCATATTCAAGCAGCCCTCCATGCCTCAGATAATCCAGCGCTTCTGGATAGATGTTAATCTCTTCTTCTGGAATATTTTGCTCGATCTGGAACTGTTCTTCGAAGATGGACTTGAGAACAACAGCACCGGCACCCGACTCCTCGCATTGTTTTATTCCGGCTAGAGATTTGGTCAGCCCCGAACTCCCGACAATGATCGGATTTCGAAGCTTGAGTCCCATATACGTGGTTTTCAAATCAACCATGTTTTTCTCCTGCTTGGATTATTCACAAAAGATGCCGATGACATAATTCATTTACAGACTCTACAACCATTTTGCCTAAAGGTCAAAGATTTTGCCGGGATTTAGGATGTTGTTCGGGTCAAAGGCTTTTTTAATCCTCTTCATCAGGCAAATCGATTCCTCGTCTATAACATAGGAAAGATAGGGTTTTTTCACGATCCCGATTCCATGTTCTCCGGAAATTACCCCTCCCCTTTCCTGGCAGTCCCGGTATAGCTCTTTTCGGACGCTTCCCAGCTTCTTTACCCAATCTGCCTCAGGCAGAGGAATTATTTGACCGTCTTCGTACACAGCTTTCATGATATGGGTGTGCACATTTCCATCAGCTGCATGGCCAAAGGTCGGCAGCCAAATCCCGTATTTCTCAGAGACTTCCTGCACACGCTTGACATGGCGGGCAATCTCGGCGCGCGGCACGGCAATATCCAGGATTTCCAGAGTATGCGTTTTGATGGCCTCGTAAATTTTGCTTCGGATTTCGAGGACTTCCTGCTGTTTGCTCGGGCTATCCGCAACAAAGACATCGAGGGCACCCTTTGCCACGCAGACTTCAGCTACCAGTTCAGATAGCTGGTCCATCTGTTCCTCGGTCGATGCATCCAATATGACAAGCAAATAGGTGCTGCCCAAAGAGCACGGCCACCGTTCGTGCAGAAAATCTTCCGTAATCTGGATGACATCTTTCGGGATAAACTCCACAGCCAGGGGTGTGATTTTTTTGGCCATGAGGTCCGGCACGGTATCGATGGCCTGCTCCAGATCGTCATACGGGATGATCAGAGAACGGGACATTTGGGGAGATGGCATGAGCTGGATGATCGCTTTGGTGATAATGCCCAGCGTGCCTTCAGAGCCGATCATCAAATTCAATAAATTGTATCCGGTGCTGGATTTCATTAGTTTTCCGCCCAAGTTGACAACAGCTCCCGAAGGAAGGACTACTTCCAATCCCCGCACATAGTTGCGGACAACGCCGTATTTCACCGCCCTGGCCCCTCCAGCATTCGTAGCGATGACACCGCCGATCATGGCTGTCTCATCTCCAGGATGAGGAGGAAAAAACAGGCCCTCCTCCTCGACACGCAAGTAAAAGTCCAGAAGACGAACACCAGATTCGGTAACGATCATCTGATTATGCTGGTCGACTTCGACAATCCGGCTCATCCTCTCTAGAGAAAGAACGATCCCCGCGTTACTCGGAACACACCCGCCGCACAATCCTGTTGCCCCTCCACGGGGAGTCACCGGGATTTTTTCTTTGTTGGCCAAGCGGCAAATCCGGGAAATTTCACCTGTGGAATTTGGTTTGACAACAACGTCCGGCTCTCGGGTTATGTCGCTGAGAGAAAATTCATCATGGCTGTAATCGATTATTTTTTCCGGGTCGCAGAGCACATTCTTTTTGCCGACGATTCTTTCAAGTTCCTTAATAACTCTATCGCTCACTGCGTTAAACATGCTTATTCACCTTTTTTTGATTTTTCTTCACCGTTGGTCTCTTTTTTCCTTCTTTTCTTTCTCCGTTTCCTTTGAAAAGCCGTTAGGATCATCGGCGGCGTAATGATCGTTGTCAAGAGAGACATGCCGAGGACCACAGAATAAATTTCTTGTGTGATCGAATGGAGCGAGAGACCGATCAGAGCCACGATAATTCCCACTTCCCCGCGCGGAACCATGCACACGCCGATCTGGATTTTTGTCCGCCAATCCTCCTGCCAACAGGCAACGCCTGCGCCAGCCATCTTGCTCACCACGGCGACAGCCGAGATCACTAGGACCAGCACAACCAGCCGGGGCTCGATAAAAGTCCGTGGATCGAGATGGGCTCCCATCATCACAAAAAAGAACGGAAGCAGAAATTCATTCACATATTTGACTTTGTTCTCCAGGTCATACACTCCGGCCATTTCGTCGATCACGATCCCGGCCATGAACGAACCGATGATGGCAGCCAGGCCGATCACATCGGCCAGTTCAGCCAGGCCCAGACAGAGAATAACAGATAAAACAAACGGGCCCTCCGGAATGTTCAGTTTTTCCACCCACCTGCGTGTTTTCCTGGCCATTCGAGGACCCCACCATATGAGGAAGCCGACAAAAGCTAAAGATTCCAGAACCAAGAGGGAAAACTCGAGAGTTTGGAATTCCTGGCGCGCAAGCCCCTTCACAATGGCAAGAACGATCAATGCGAGAATATCGTCCAGCACTGCGGCACCCAGCACGATGTAGGCAACTCTGTGTTTTATCAACCCCATATCCTGGAGGACCTTCACCGATATTCCGACGCTGGTGGCGAGAATAGCGGTTGCGATAAAAAGGCTTTCGACAAAAGAAAAACCCAACCAGAACACAGTCACAAAACCCATGACAAGCGGAAACAGAACACCCAACAATCCCACAAAAACAGCGGTGCGGCCGACGGCGAACAGGTCCTTGACCCTGATCTCGAGCCCGACATGAAACAGCAGAAAAATCACCCCGATTTCGGCAAAGGACATCAGAACATGATTTTCCGTGCTGATGATCCCCAGGACATAATTGCCGAGCAGAACCCCTGCCATCAATTCCCCGATTATGGCCGGCATCCGGAGCCGGGTGAAAAGCTCTCCCAGTATTTTGGCAGAGGCAAAAATGATGAAAAAATAAAATAGGAGATTTCCTGCTTCCATGTTTCCAGGTCTATTGTTTAAACCAAGTCATGCCTTCTGTCAATGACAAGGTTTGGCCCCCAATTTGGGAAGGGAAAAAGAGCATGATCTGGGGCTGGCCCCTGTATTCTTCCAGATAGCCAAAAACCTCGATGGCCTTCCCTTTAATCCTTTGAATTTCTCCGAAAAAAGAGATATATTCCTCCGGGATCAGCACGGCAAAATCTTTGGTTTTGGGATAAAGATATACAAAATTGTTGCTCCTTCGCATACTTTTACAGACAAAATTCACCCTGCTCAATTTTCCGATGTGATTCCGGACTTCTTGAACCGGAATGAGGGGATAAGGGTACTCCTGCCAGAAGCCCCTCCCCAGCTCCCGGGCCTCTTTCTGGGCCTGGATGAATTTTTTATTCATAGTATACGGAAATTTCAAATAAACGCGGGCAAATCCCTGCTTCAGAATAAACTCGTTAAAAAGCCTGTCTCCTATCCAGACATAAGCCAGGAGCCTTCCGTACTTATCCTCCTGCTCTGGTTCGTAGGTGAGCTCTACGGGTTTCCGGAAAAGATGATGGAACGTAAATCTCTTGGCAAGCAAAGCCTCGAGTTGTTTCTCTGAACTCTCATCCGTGATCTCCGGCGTATCGATTCCGATCAGACGAACCCGCCGATCGGGCCCATCGTCAAACCTCACTTTAACAGTATCTCCATCATAAACTGCAATAATAGTCCCATTATCTCTCCGGTGGATTTGTGCAAAACAAAGGCCAATGCACAGAAGAAAAGCCAGCACTTTTTTCATCTTCAATACACGTTAAAAGGAAAAGGACTACTTTTTTTTGACGAGTTGTTTCACAGCCTGTTTTATATGCCCGGCAGATATGCCGTATTTTTCCAGCAATTCCCGGGGTTTACCCGAACGGGGCAGATCGTCGACAGCCAAGTGCACCAAATCGGCTTTGCCGCCGAGGAGAGATGCAACCGCATCGCCCAGTCCTCCGCTCCGGAAATGATCCTCCACCACAACGGCTTTATTCCCAGCCCTGGCCACCTTATTTTGAATCTTGGGATCCATGGGCTGGACCGAGTAGGCATCGATCACACGTACCAATATATTCTCTTTTTTGAGTTCTTCATAAGCTCTTAAGGCCTCATGAACCGTTATCCCCGCCGCAATCACAGCCGCACTGTCCTTCTGGTTTTTTCTCAGGATTCTGGAACCCCCGATAGGAAAATCTTCACCTTTTTTGTAAAGGAGGGGTGTGCCGGGACGTGTGGTCCGCAGGTAAGCCAATCCTTTGTGCCTGGCCATAGCCTCAACACACCTTTCTGTGGAATAAGCATCGCTGGGATAGAGCACAACACAGCCTGGGATCGGACGAAACAGAGCCAAATCTTCCAAACCCATCTGAGAAGGTCCGTCAGCTCCGATGCTTACTCCGACATGGGAGCCGACAAATTTCATGTTGGAAAAGGAATATCCGGCCATTCTTATCTGATCATGAGCCCGGCATAAAAACGCCGCGAATGTCGCAATAAACGGGAGGTATCCTCTTGCCGCCATACCGATTCCTATTCCCACCATGTTTTGTTCGGCAATATATACCTCGAATGATCTTTTGGGATAGGCCGCAAAAAAAGCATCGGCATACGTAGAATTTTTTACATCCCCATCGATGGATACAACTGCCTCATTGACTTTTCCCAAGTTTACAAGAGCATTGCCGTAGGCACGTCTTGTGGGTGTATCCTTATTGTATGTGTTTTTTGCAAATTTAAATCCTCTTTTTATTTTGGGCTTTTTTAATCGATTCGGCTTTTTGACATATTTTTTTGCATCGATTTCTTGCATCGGGCCAAGCTCATCGAGCGCCCGCAAAAGATCCTCTTGACTCAAGGGTTTGCCATGCCACCCATTTTTATCTTCACAAAAGGAAACGCCTTTGCCTTTTATAGTTTTTGCAATGATGGCCGTTGGCTTTTTCGATTGTTTCGCTTTTTTAAATGCGGATAATATCTGCGAAATGTTGTGCCCGTCGATTTTTATGGCGTTCCAGCCGAAGGCTTTAAACTTTTTCTCATAAGCATCCAGATCGTGTCCATGCATGGTCGGATCCGATTGCCCCAACCTGTTTATGTCCAATACCGCACAGAGGTTATCCAACCCAGCCAGCCAGGCTTGGTTCGCGGCTTCCCATACAGCTCCCTCAGCACATTCCCCATCTCCCAGCACGACATAAACCCGTCTCGGGCATTTTCCCAGCTTCATGGCCATAGCCAGTCCCACTCCGACCGAAAGGCCCTGACCGAGAGATCCCGTTGCCCCCTTGACCCATCTCATCCGAGGTGTAGGGTGTCCTTCTAGGGAAGATGTGATTTTCCGCAGATTCCTAAGGCTTTTGACTGAGATAATACCGGCTTCGGCGTAAGCCGCCCAGAGAATAGGAGCCGCATGACCTTTGGAGAGAACGAATTCATCATTGGCCCAATCAAAAGGATCATGAATGTTATACTGCATTTCATCGAAGAACAAACAGGCCGCCAGTTCTGCCATCGAAGAACATGTCGTAGGATGACCGGATCCTGCCTTGGTGGTCATCTTGAAAGAGTGGATCCTTAACCTTTGGGCAATCTTTTCCAGAGCCTTTTTTTTGTCCATAAGGGCAGAGCCTCCTTTTGATAGTGTTTCTTCAGGGCAATTCAGCCGCATTATATTATCATCTTCTCTCTTTCACAATAAATTTCTTTCATACCAAAACTCCCGGGATCTTATTCTAAATCCTGCAGATTTATAAAGGTGTACGGCGGGAGTATTTTCACTGTCAACCGTAAGCTCCAAAGAAGTTCCTTCCTTTTTTCTTAAGTGACCGATGCAGGCCTGGAATAATTTTTTTCCCCAACCTTTCGTTTGAAATTCCGGATCTATCCCAAACATGTGAAGCCGCCATTTCCTTTTATCGATGGCTTTTCCTTCTCTGATCACAGGATGCAGCCAGGAATATCCGATGATTTTTTCTTTCTCTCGAATCATCAAGATATCCTGCCATTTGCTTTGGGTTAATCGGAAAAAGTACCGTATGTCTTCAGGAGAGTTCGGACAGAATCCCCAGCTCCCCGTGAAAATCCTATTCTGGACAGTGGCAAGCAAAGCAGCATCTCCTGCTCGGAAATGCTCGACAGCGAAAGAAACAGGGCTCCGCTCATGCGGTCCAGTCAAAACAAGTTCCATACCCAAAAAACATCTCGCTTGGGAAAAACCGAGTTCAACGGCAAAATTTCGGGTGAACTTGTCCTCCTCTGGGATACACACATGTGCCACTTTTGCGCCCTGCTGACGGCCACGTGCACACCCGTACCTCACCAATTCTTTTCCCACGCGCTTCCGCTGTACGGCAGGATGCACAAACCACTCGATGATCACTCTGTCAATACGAAGCTCCATCGTGACATCGGCAATACCGACGATCCTGCGGTTCCACTCGGCAAGGAACAGGTCTTTTTCCAATGAATAATTGGACCGGCCCAGGTTGTTCTTCACGACCGGCGACCCCCCCTGCCAGATTTCCCCTTTCATGTGATAAGCATAACGAAAAAAACTTTGAAACTTTGCCCAATCTCGGGAAGTAGGATTTGTGATGGATAAGGAACCTGTGTACATAATGAAGCGTCCCCGAAGCCAGGCATTGTACCAGAGAATATGATAATATACAATTTCTGATGTTGGATGAAGTGAGGAGAGATAATGAAAGAAAAAAAAGCTGATTTTTTGGTTTTTACTCCGCATCCTGATGATGCCGAATTCGGAACTTCAGGCACCGTTGCCAAAGTCACCCGGGAGGGAAAAACGGTCGTTTATATCGTCTGCACCAACGGGGATAAAGGTACCAATGATATAAATATTCTTCCCGGGGAGCTGGCAAATATTCGAGAACAAGAACAACTGGAGGCAGCAAAACTTTTAGGGGTCGAGGAAGTGATCTTTCTCCGCCACTCGGACCAGACTCTGGAGGACACTCCAGAGTTTCGAAAGGAAATTGTCAAATTTATCCGAACATACAAGCCGGACGTTGTTATCACGGCTGATCCCTACCGGCGCTATGTGTGGCACAGAGACCACAGGATTGTCGGCCGGGTTGTCCTGGATGCCATCTTTCCTTATGCTAGAGATGTATGGGCCTACCCGGATTATATGGCCAAAGGCCTTCTCCCTCACAAGATCAAAGAAGCATGGCTCTGGGCGCCAGAAGATTCAGATATCAACTTTCGTTCGGATATCACCGAGACATTCGACCTCAAAGTCCAGGCACTTGGCTGTCATAAAAGTCAGATTAGGGAACCTTTCAAGTCAGAAATGGAAAAGTGGCTCTGCAAGAGAGCAAAAGATATGGCAGAAGGCGAAGCATTTAAACTCGCTGAAGGCTTCCATCGGGTTGAAATATGGTTTTAGCTTGATGGTGATTCTGAATAAGGCCTTTAAAAATCCGGTGCGTTTTTTCTGCTGTTTTATCCCAGGAAAATCTCTGGACAATATCTTCTCGAATCGAAGCACGGCTCCATAACTGATTGTGATGAATAAACAATTTTTCTATTTCATGCCAGAGAGAGACAGGATCATCGGGGCCAAAGGAAAATCCGTTTTTTCCTTCTTTGACGATGCTCTTCATCATATCAACCTGGCTGACAATGACCGGCGTCCCACAGGCCAGAGCTTCCACGGTCACCAAACCAAAGGATTCATATAGCGAAGGGACAACAAGGACATCGGCAGCAGAGTAATATTTTCGAAGCTGCGCATGGTCGACCGATCCCAGAAAGATCACATGTTTTTCGAGCCCGTATTCTTCAATCGCCCCTTTTATGCGGAAAACTTCCTTGTTTAGCACTAATTCCTCGTCTTTTTTTCCTCCCCCGACGATAACAAGTTTGGCCTTCTGGCTGAGGAAAGAACTGTTTTTCTTTAAAAGTTTTAAAGCCTCGATCACATTCATCAGTCCTTTTACAAGTTCGATGCGCCCCACATACAGGATAATGAAATTGTCCTGGTGGCATCCCATTTTTTTCACAATCGAGGGACTTTTGCAAGGATAAAAAAGCCGCGGATTGACGCCGGGGTACACAACTCTCACTTTCGCAGGCGATATGCCGTATTCTTTAACCAAATTACTCCGCTCTTCTAAAGAAGGAGATATGATCAGATCTGAAATGTGGGCAAGGTGTGACTCCGAATTTGCCCGGCTTTTGTGTTCCAATTGGCCCAATGCCCGCCTTTTCATGAATCCGAGTGTGTGATAGGCGTGTACGAGTGGAAATCCTAATTTGTGTTTGATGTACCCTCCCACCAATCCCGAAAGCCAGTAGTGCGTGTGAATGACGTCGTAATTTTCTTTTCTACGATGAATATACTCTTCCAAATTCTCCGAAAATTCCGGAATGAATTTATACAGGTTTTTTCGATCGACAGGATGCTGGGGGCCCCCCTTCAACTGGACAACACGGATCTGCGGGGAAACATCTTTGGCTTCCACACAAACCGGATTCTGTGCCCGGGTGAGGATATCGACGCTCACTCCGGGGAAATCCACCAGGGCTGCCGTCAATTCCCTGAGATATACACTCATTCCCCCGCTTCCATTTCCTCCCAGGCTGGAATACGGGCAGCTGTGAAAACTTATCGTACAGATTTTCACTATTTTCCTTTCTTTTATGTTAATTTTAAACTGTATATTTTACTGTCTATAGCGCCAAAAAAATACTTATATTTTTCCGGTCCTCTTAAAAAATCTGCAACTTTTTTATTTTTCTCGATGGCTTTTTTGATCGCGTGATCAAACAGGAAAAAACCGGGGCTGTATGCAGCATATTTTCTGTCGTAAGCAATATTATAAAAATATACTGTTTCTTCATACGAAAATTTCATAAGGGATGCTATCAATCTGTCCTCAACATACAGCATATCTAATTTTACCCAATTTTCAGACGAAAAGAGATCAGCAAGCCTGCTGAAAAACTCAGACATCCCGCGTTCTTCCCAGAATTCTTGCTTTTGCAGACTGCTTTCTCTGTGTAGTAAGGCGAACTCCCGGATGGCCGGATTCAATTCTTCTGACTCCGTGAGTTGTTCGATACGAACATCTCCCAGCGCTTCCAATTTGCGCACCTTGCGGCGCAGCTCATGCCGATTTTTGCGTCCAAGGCCGTGAATGTATGTTTCATAGGAATTTGGAAGAATCAATAAGGGAGCGATCTCGTTCGCAATCACCTCGCAATTAAAGTTATGCCTGCCTGCCAATCGAGGCATATCTATTAATGTAAGAGAAGGATCAGAAATGTTTATAAATTCTATGCGAGAGTATTTCGAGCGATTCTTCCGAATATGGTCCAAAAGGTTGTCGTAGAATTCTTCATGCCAATCCGCGCGCAGGATAAAGTCACAATAATCCGTCACTTCGTGGCTGGCAACAAATTGGAGTACACCATCCTCAATCATCATAGGGGCAATTCCCATAAGAAAATCCGATTCATCCCGAAAAAAAAGAATTTCCAGTTCATTATTGTGACCAAAGCTTTGCCACCAAGCATCGAACCACTGATGAGTGAGGAAGGGATAATTCTTTCCAGAATTGGACAGAAGTGTATTCCATTCTTTTTTTACAGCAACGAAGCTCTCATAGGTCGATATCTTCTCTACTTTCATGAATTTCCTATTTTACTAATTTGGGGACAGGATATCCAATCACCTATTTCGCAGTCGCCTATTTAAGGAAGGATGACCTGGATTATTTGCCAGTCGAGATTGCTGAAGCAGCGAAGAAGTGGCCTACGAGCTGTATTGTGCGGAGTCACGATTGGACCACTTCCTCACATCCTTTATTACCAGGGTGGGGTGGAGGGTCTAGCGTGGGGTGGAGGGTCAGGCTAGAACATATAGGCGAATTTGAGGAACAGAGTATGCCCCTGCATTCCCTTTTCGCCGAATTCTCCCGTCCCTTTCTGGTATGCCACTTGGATAGACCCAAAGGGAGGTTGGAACCGGTAGACAAACAGAACTTGAATATTGCTTTTATCGATCACGGTATTAAGTTGATAGAAAATTTTTATGAACAAGTCATTCGCGAAATAGTTCGTGGCCCTTAGAACATGAATCCAGGTACTGTCGTTTTCAGGATCCGGGTCGAACAGCACTCGCTCCAATCCATAGGAGACCGAAAGGTCTTGAGTAAGCTTAAAATTGACATTCCCTTCCAAAAGTTGAAAGTCCCTGTCAAAGTTTTGTCCGAAGCTGTAAGTAACAGAAGCATGCTGCCACTCTCTTGTGTTATAACCGATATCGATCTCGCTCTGACGGTTACGGAATTCTTTCTCATACAGTTTGAACTCTTCATGATGTTCCAGTGAAACAGAAAATTTATTTTTCATGTCAAAGCCTAAATCCTGATCGATTTTCCAGCTGCGCAGGGTTCCATCCAATCCCCAATAGATATTGTAATTGGACTCATATTCGATTCGTTCCAACCCGAATTTTTTGAGGAAAAATGTCTTGGATAAGGCCGAATCCAATTCCCTGCGGTTATCATCTCGTATAAATCCCACCCTGTTGGCATTTTCTGCAAAGTTCCTACCCAGTTGTGTGTATCGAATATGGACATGAAATGTCGAGGTGTCATAACTTGGTCTGAGGAAAAAGGCAATGTTGCCGGTATTATTATCTCCATAGCTCAGAGCAAACTGACCTGTGAATTTGAATGTATCCGAGAAGTATAAAGCCGTATCAATGCCTGTGGTTCCCCAGTTTTTGCCGTTCACGAGTTTGTTGGCTGCAATGAAACCGATGTTTGAAGATTTCATCACATCTTTTTTCAGACGAAAGACGGTAAAATTGGCAGAATCTTCGTCCCTAACTTCATCTTCTTTGGTCTGGGCTGTCAAGCCTTGAAACTCATAGCCTCCAACTTTTCCGTAGACTTTAGCCCCACCGTAAATGTCCGAAATCCTCCGCGAATAAAATAACCGGATTCGCTGCCGGTAAATTTCACTGCCTTCCAGGAAAAAATTTCTTTTTTCGGGAAGGTAGGTTTCAAACCGGGTGAGGTTGATGACTTCCTGATCCGCCTCGACGGTGGCAAAATCGGGATTGACGGTCAGATTCCCAGATACGGCCTGAGAGAAGGCATACCGGGCATCCAATCCGACATCAGCTGTTGTTTTTTGTCCTTCCTGTGCTTTGGCAATGATGTGAGGGATGATCTGAATCTTTTTTTCTGCTTTTTTCAGATTTAGGCCCTTCAACTCGCCAAATAAGGAAACCTTATATGCGGATTCCAAAGGCCCTGTCCAGAAGCTGAATTCTAATTTCCGGGGAATCCCCCGGCCCAGATTCAATCCCCATATTTTATTCTCTCCGGGCTCATACTTGATACTGCCGAGTTCAACAGCAAACTCAGCCGTCCAGCCAAAACCGGTTTGCTGAGCCGCCGACTTCCATATCCCATCCCAGGTGGAATCAAATGTCCGGCCGTTTTCTGTGATCCGGCCGTCCCACTGGGTTCCTAAAAGATTGGTGCACACATAATAACACGTTCTCCTATCATGAAAAGTATCGATCAAAACATACACCGAATCATCCGAACGAAGGTCGGTATCCCTCTTGGTCATCCGGGCCGCAATTTTTTCCGGTTCTGTGTCGTAACACCAAAAGCCAAAATAGATATACTTATCATTGACCAAAATTTTGACTACAGTCCGCTCCGAAGCAGGCTTTCCTTTATCAGGCTGCAGCTGGATAAACCGACTTGCTTCAGGAGCTGATTCCCAGATCGGCTCATCCAAACGGCCGTCCACAACCAGAGGAGAATCCGTTCTAGCCCCAACCACCTCTTTGGATTTCCATTGTCCGGAGAGAAAAGAAAACAGGAATGGAACACACAAAAACACTATCAGAAACTTTCTCAATATTTTCCTCAAATAGTCAGTCAATTTAGCATAACTTGACTCTAAAGGCAACGGATATGCTCTGTTCTAGGTAGGGGCCTTCTTATTATTGTAAGACAAGGAGGACCAATGCAACCTCCTTAGAATGCTTCACTCCGTTTATATGACAGCGGACTGCCGAGTCTTGGTTAATGTGGAGAGATAGTGTTTGGCCCAGATATGATTGATATTCAACTCTAAAGCCCAATAAATAATGCGCCTGAGCCCGTCGGTTGGCGGCTGATTTTCTTTCCCCAAATTTAGCGAAAAAATCAATGTTCGGGATTGCTTACAATCTTTCTCTTGCAAAGCACTTCAATCCTGAAAAAAACCGCATCGCCTCCTCCCACAATCCACAGTTTCCGTAATCCACGGCCAGCTCCAGATAATTCTGGATATCATTTCGCATCCTCATTTTAAGACCAGCCAAGTGATCCGCAGCTTTTTTTGCCTCTCCTGATTCCCTGGAGTACAAATGCTGTTCATTGGCCGCCCAAAAATTCAACGGTTCCTCCAACAAAATTTGCGCAGTGATTGCAGCGGCCGCATCCATTTTTCCCGTCTTTCTCAGCAAAGCGGCCTTGAGGTTCCAGACGCGCAAACTCAATGCATTCAGAGATAAGGACCGGCCGACAAAATCCAAAGCTCTGGGATACTCTTTGTTTAAACGGGAAAGTTCCGCCAGATGATAGTAGCTAGAAGCTCCCCAAGCCTGGCACCTTTTGTGGCTCTGTAAAAAGCCTCAAAAGCTTCTTTATATTTGTGCTGGGCCCGAACATACATCCCTTGTTTGCAGTACAGAATACCCAATGCCGTATTAACCGCATAATTATCCGGATCTCTTTCGAGAGCTTCTTTATAATAAGGATAGGGCTTGAGGGAAGGATTATGGAACTGTTCCAGACGCAATCCCGTATGGTAGAGCTCATCCACCGTATCGATCTCCTTGGGAGCTTTTGGAGGCATGACAGGTTCAGGCATGGGATCTCCCTTTGGTTTCTCCGGCACATAACTGATCAACTTATCACCTGATGGAGAAAGGAGCGAAAGTCGAAGATTTTTCTTCGATGCGTCAGGCGGGAGCTTGATTTCTTGAAAAAAAGGAGCCTCTGGAGAAACATCGATGGCTCTTTCAAACAATAGATTTCTTCCTGCTGCAAGTACGACCTTTGCTCCTCGATGCGCGGTGGTTGTGTTCAATCCCATCTGGATAAATCCCTCAGGAGTGATATCAAGAAAAAGGGCCGCTTCGATATTGGCCTTTTTCACGCTCCGAATATCCCGCAGCGGAAACCACAGTGCTGTTTGATCACCCTTACCTCATAGGGCTGGAGCCAGCTGTAATCCGGCTGGTTATCCGAATAAGCTCCAGCCATCAATTCAATATATGGCCCATCCGAGTCAGTCAGGATTTTTTCCCACATTTGTCCCTGCGTTCCGGTTCCCCAAGTCCAGAATTTTTTTCTTTCTTAAATCGCGAACATTCAACACGATCGATACACAAAAGGCTGCAGCTAAAAAAGCAACAGCAAAAATATCCACGATCTCTCGGCTGACATCCAACCCGGTTAGTTTCTCGACGAGGAATTCCAGATAGGAAGTCGATGTATCATACAGGCCCAGTTTCATTCTCACCTGCCAGTGCCAATCCGTGCATGGACAGTACCCGAAGCCATACCAGATCCCCAGAAAAAACCAGGAAAACGCGGTCGCCAGTAAAAGAATGAGGTTGGCCAGCCTCGTCTTTTTCCAAATCCATCCAACAAGATTAAACAGGATGACACATGTGTGGAACACAAAGAAAAAAATATTCAGAAAGCTGTACATTTGCATGGCGGCCATGCCCTAGATCTGTTACTCAAGACTTTTTAGAGCCCTTATGAACAGGCGGCGCATTCTAACGCCCTGGATTTCGCCGGACACAGCATCTAAAGCTTTGAAATCAAAGCCTTTTTTCTTTAAGAAATATCCCATCCAAAAGGGATAATAGATTTTTCTTACTTCCGATATCTCTTTGGCATGTGGATGGCTGCGTGTCCGCAATCCATGTTCCAGCAGGGTCTTCCTGTACTGGTCCAGAGCCATTTTCGCCGCATCGGAGGAAGAAATAGCGAAATCACATGTTGGAGCAGGCGTTTCTAAATTCTTTTCCACATTCAACGTCTCCTCTGCATAGAGCACAGCATGCCCTAAAAGACCATCCACAGAGAGAGTGACATGTTGAATTGCGGAAGTGTGTTCCTGTCCCTCTTCTTCTTTTTCAACTAAAACATCGAACAGATAAAAAGGCAGGTACACAACTTCCAACCTTTCGGGTGAATTTTGATTTTTTAGGCGAAACAGCTTAAAAACCAAAGAAACTGACGATTTCTTGGCGGCAAAGATATTCTCAGCTTGTTGCCGGGATATCTTCGGCTTGATGAACATCTTATTTTCTTCTGCGGCGCTTGTTGGCTCGCCCCTTCAAAATAGAGAAAATACCGGCTGACAGCAGCAGGGCGGCAGCGATGATATTCGTGACAATCCCGCGCATAAGCGGAACCTTATCAGTACCTTTGACAAAAAATGTGGCCAGCAAAATCACTATTCCAAAAAAAAGCCAGAACATGCCCATGATTTCCAACGGCTCGAAGGTCTGTTTTTGTTCTGACTGGCTATCGTTTGATGACATTTGATGCTCCATTTCTTGCCTCAGAAAACAAAGTAAAGAACGACCTGAATCCCCAGAAAAACCGTGGCCCAGATCCTCAGGTCCCGCCAGCGGCTTTTATCCGGCGCTCCTTCGAATATGTACTCGGAGGGACGAAACCAGGCCCAGATGATCATGGCGACAAAAAAGAGGGCGGCGAAATATTTCCCTAAAACAAGAGGCAATCCTTCTAACCATTCCATCATTTTATTCCGCTCCCTCGGCTCTTTTTTTCAAGACATCTTGTATGTTTTTGTCCTTCATCACAAGACCGTAGACCAATCCTTCCAGTTTTTCGATCGGATCGGGTTTGGTCATCAGACTGACAACGATCGTGATCAAGATCGATCCTAAAAAGGACCACCAGGCTATGTACAAAAAGCTGGCTTCTGTTATAAAAAACATCGAACTGGAGATGGTGACCCCACCGAGCAGTCCGGCCAATCCTCCCCATTGATTGGCGCGCTTCCAGTAGATCCCGAGCAGGGTGATGGCGAATGTCGGCCCCTGGAATATAGATAGAAGGGTCTGCATTGCTACATAGATCCCGGGAAATGCTTTTGTGACCGGAGCGAAGGCGATGGCCCATAAAACGAACACAAGGGTGAGGATTCTTCCGGCTTTGAGGTAGTGTGTGTCAGAGGCATCCTTTTTGAAAAATCGCTGGTAAATGTCTCTTGTCCAAAGAGTCGCGGCGGAGTTGAGTGTGGAATCCACGCTGGAGATGAGCGCGGCCATAAATGCGGCGAACACCAACCCGGCAAGTCCTGCGGGCAACAGGTTTTTGATCAGCCACGGAAAAGCCTTGTCCATTTCCGCTCCGGCCAATGCTGGATTGAGGGCCAAGGCAAGCAGGCCAGGCAGGACGACCAGGATAGGAATAAGCATTTTTGGGAAAGCAGCGAACATCATGCCGGCCTTAGCATCCCATTCGCTGCGGGCCCCAAGAGTCCTCTGGATAATAGCCTGATGGCAGCACCACCATGCTGGAGACAGGACGAGAGCCAACCCGAAAATCATGCCCAGCCAGGGATAAGTCGGATTGCTCAACGGTAGAAACAGCTTGAAGTGGTCGGGATTTTGGGGTGTTATGGCATTCACCAGACCAGCCCAGCCTCCGACGGTCCAAAGCCCAAGCACGGTGAGTGCGATCCCGCCGATGAACATCACAAGGAGCTGCACCACATCCGTCATGGCAACAGCGGCCAGGCCTCCGGTGATGGTATAAATCCCGACGATCAAGGCTGTGATCAACAGGCTGAATTCCACCGGGATCCCGAGGTATTCGTTTAGCATCAAGCCACTGGCCCAAAAAAAGACTCCCAAAACACAGGCCAAAAAGGCTCCCCAGAGGATGGCCTCGATCACCCGCACAGCCGTGTTGTATCTTTTACCCAGGAATTCAGGAACTGTGTACACCCCGGCTTTCCAGTAATACGGGACAAACAAAAGAGCCGCAAGCACCATGGCAGGGATAGCGCCGATCCATTCGTAGTTGGCCTGGGCAATCCCGAACCGGTAAGCACCACCTGCTGCACCCATGTAATCGTAGGCACCGATGTTGGTGCCGATGATCGACATGCTTATCACCCACCAGGGCAGCATCTTTCCTGCAAGGAAATAATCTTCTTCGGTTTTGACATATTTTTTGAAATACACGCCAAAGATGGGGATCGCGACAAGATAGGC
>CAZOJY010000036.1:17901-28429 GCA_964580235.1 uncultured Eubacteriales bacterium
TTTTGACATATTTTTTGAAATACACGCCAAAGATGGGGATCGCGACAAGATAGGCGATGACGATTACCAGATCAATTCCGTGTATATCCATGCAGTGCTCCCTCGTCCAATCTTCCTTACAATATATAAAAGTTCCCCCACAAAACTCAACCTGGATTATTTATCTCTTTGCAGCCCATTCGCAGTATACAAATACAGCTTCATGGGACACTTCATCGTCGCTACAGCAATCTCGGCTCGTGAATAATCCAGGACGCCTGGATGGCTCACAAAAAACATTTTCCAGCTTAGCACTTATCCTAATGTGAGGGTGGGATGGGTTCCGTCTCGATTCTCGAAATCCACAACTTTCTTGTCATAATATTCGTTTATCTTGAAACGGCTTTCATTTTTTGGATGTGTTCGGCCATGAGCATCAGCAGTTCCGGCCCTCTTGGACCCCAGCAGTGTGGCTCACCATCGCCGTATTCCACGACTCCAGCATAGTAAGGATCCTTGGTGCTTTCCAGAAATTTCTCCATGAATACGACAGCATTATTCAGATAGTATGAATCCATATCCCCCACATATATGTGAAGCTTTCCTTCGAGTTTAGGGCCGATATCCGCCCAATTCTGCTCCAGGTAATAGCGAAGGTCGAAGTGCTCTTTCCAATACCGGGCTGCCTCAGGGTCGATCTCGCCGGTGAGCTTATCCCAGACTTCCTGGGGATAGCCTTCCTCCCCGACCGGCCCATAACAGGCCATGTAAATCTCCCACTGCCCTCCTGACCGGCATTTGTCACCGACGGCCAACTCGTAATGGTTTTCATCTTTCATCATCTCCCGGACCTGCCCGTTTGTCCCCCTGAGAACCGGGCGCTCTACCTGCAGCCAATCATAATCTGTGTAATAGGCGTTTTCATGTTCGTATATATTCACGAGATGCTGGGCCCGGAAGTCAAGAGCATCAGGGCACAGGGAGAACGTTCCACCGAAAAAGTCGGGATGAAAAACCTGAAGGGCGAAAGAGATCCAGCCGCCTGTGGATCCCCCTGAGAGGACACGCGCATAGGGCTTGCGGATGATCCTGAAGTTTTCCTCAATATACGGGATCAACTCCTGCATGATGGCATCGCCGTAGGGTCCGAGATTGGGAGAATTCATGGCATGAGAATCGTCATAATACGGGCAGGGATGCTGGAATGTCACAGCAATCATCCGGGGACATTCATCCGAGGTCCAGTACTCGAAAAATTCGTACCCCCTTTTTCCCCAGCGATCCTCCGGCGTAGGTTTTGCTTCTCTGAAACCATAGGGAGCCCTCAAGGAAAAGTGCCCCTGGCTATAATTGACAGGGTAATATTTGTCGGGATTCTCGTCGTATCCTCTAGGCAACAGGATGGTTGCCCCGATGTACATCGGCTGTCCCCAGAAATCCGAGAGCAGTTTGCTCTGGAATTTTACTCGCTTGACCCACTTCGTGTCCGGCTCAACTTTGATAGGTGGAATGACGTGATCACAGGTGATGGAGATGGTCTGCTTTTTCGACGGATCGACATGGATTTTTTGCACATCGCTGTACATGTTGCCGGGCGACCGCAGCCAGTTCTGCCCCTCCCATTGGTCATTGTGCAGCCACACCGTGTGGCCGTCGGCACGTTTGAATTGGGTGTAGACGTTTATAAAACCCTGGACAAAATAATCTCCAAGGGGGATGTCGCGGATGCTTTGAAGAGGAAATCCGAAAGAGGTCTCATCGATAATTCCTGCTTGCTCAGGCATCAATTCCGACACATTCTGCCCCCAGAACGGGATGCCTCTCCGGCGCACCAGAAACCGGGGCTCCCGTTGGTCGCTTTTCGCCAGCATGACATACACCCGGCCGGTCATAGGCTCTGCATGAGCGTCTCCAGCCATGCTGACGGCAAATTCAAGCTGAGAACCTTTCGAGCTTTCAGTACATGATTGGCAATAAACCAAAAGGCCAGCAAAAGCTAGAGCGATGATAAAACGTCTATTCCTTTTCATTCTGACACCTCTCCATCAAAGTCTATATTCTCTTCAATCCCACCCCAAAAATCAACAACTCATAATTTGGTACCTGGATATCTATTCACCTATTTGTTAATCACCAATTTATTCAATCTTAAGGTATTGGACGAATTATTCGATTGCTCATCAAATAAAAACTAGGATACAATAATTCGGTACCTGTCCCCGATTTGTAAAGAAGCGTTTTTCGTGAGGAAAAATCGATGGAAAAAGTCAATTTACATGAAAAATTCAATCTTTTCAAAGAACTCTGGACACCTAAAATCGTTGCTGAACTCAACGGTCAGTACGTCAAACTGGCTAAAACCAAAGGAGATTTTGTCTGGCACAAACATGATGATGAAGATGAATTTTTTCTGCTCATACACGGCACTCTCACCATCAAACTGAGGGACAGAGATATCCGCCTCGATCCAGGAGAATTTCTCATAGTTCCCAGAGGCATCGAGCACATGCCTGTCTCAGAAGAAGAAGCTCATGTCCTCGTGTTCGAGCCCAAAGAAACCAAACACACCGGAGATGTCAAGAGCGAGATAACTGTCAATAAATTCGATTGGATTTAATATTAGGAAAACTGCTCTATTAAAATTCAGGAAGTTTAGTGATAAGCTCAGCTAAAATGAGCAATAAAAAATCCATCAGTTTATGGTCAGCTATTTCAATCGGCATTGGTGGGATGATCGGAGCAGGAATCTTCTCCATTTTAGGCATTTCAGCAAGCATTTCAGGGAATGCGATGCACATCTCATTTATCATTGCTGGGATTGTGGCTCTTTTAAGCACGTATTCTTATGCAAAATTAGGAGCGAGATATCCGTCTGCCGGAGGACCAGTTGAATTCCTTGTACAAGGATTCGGTGATGGAATTCTAAGCGGCGGATTTAATGTTCTCCTCTGGCTTGGGTATGTGTTCGTTTTAACCCTTTATGCTAAAGCGTTTGCAGGGTATGCCTTAACCTTTTTTGGGGAACATGCCTCTAAAGTTTTGGGAAATCTTTTTGCAACGGTAATCATCCTCGTTTTTATGGCCGTAAATTTTGTAGGTGCAAAAGCAGTTGGAAAATCGGAACTAGTTATCGTTTTTGTAAAGGTTGGGATCCTTTTGGTGTTTGCAGGCATCGGTTTTTTTTTCATTAAGCCATCTCTTTTATCTATATCGAAGTGGCCTTATGCATCCAATGTCTTGTTTGGAGCAGGGATTGTTTTTGTAGCCTATGAAGGGTTTGGCTTGATCACAAATGCCGCTGAGGATATGAAAAATCCAAAAAAAACGCTGCCAAGAGCCTTATATCTGAGTGTCATTTTCGTGATTATCATCTACACAGCTATTTCCCTGACTGTTTCGGGGAACCTCCCCATCTCCGAAATAGTATCTGCCGAAGAATATGCCCTTGCTGCGGCTGTTAAACCGTTCCTGGGTTTGATTGGGTTTAAGATAGCAGCGATCGCCGCTTTGTTCTCCACGGCATCAGCTATCAATGCAACTCTTTATGGCGGAGCGAACGTCAGTTACGTGATGGCAAAAAAAGGAGAGCTCCCCAGAATTTTTGAAAGAAAAATCTGGGGAAAAGGTTATGAAGGGTTGTTTATCACTGCCGGTTTGGTTATCCTATTCGTAAATTTACTTAATCTGGAGGGAATCGCACTCCTGGGCAGCGCTTCTTTCCTGCTCATCTATGCCGCAGTCAATCTGGCTCATATAAAATTATCCAAAGAAACTGGGGCCAGACGTTCTCTAATTTGGGCATCCATACTCAGTTGCTTTGCTTCTTTCGGTCTTCTGATATACTATGAGATCAATCACTCGCCTTTAACAGTAGCTGTTCTGGGAGGAGTTCTCCTGCTGTCTTTTGTGGTGGAAGGAGGATTCAGAAAATATTCACGAAGATTATTGAAAGTAAGAACCGAATAGACAACAGAAATAGGAATATAGGGAGTATACATCCATGATAAATACAGGAAGAGAATAAGTGGTGCTCTGGTCCTCTCTCCTGCTGGTTTTTCTGATTATACTCTGGAAGTCTTCAAATCAAGTCTTGGTTCGAGTGAAGAGAGTCGCTCGTGAATTCGGTGTTTCTGAGATAGCCGTTACGCTTCTGGCACTTTCTGTCCTTGCCTCGTTTCCCGAGTTCTTGGTTTCCGCTCTTGCCGCCATAAAGCACACTTCTGATGTTTCCTTAGGAACAGTGATCGGTTCAAACATTTTCACCCTGCTGGTGGTGATAGGTCTTGCTGCTCTTATCAGACCTTTCCATGTCAAGATGGTCATTGAAGAAAGAGACAGTGTGTGGATGCTTCTTTCCAGTGCTGTTATCCTCATCTTTGTGCCGGGCGGAATATCCAGATTGGAAGGAGTTGTTTTGATGATCCTGTATCTCCCCTATATATACTCGGTTTATCGGAGAGAGAAGAAAAAAGCGACAAGAGTTTCAATCCAGAACGGGAAACAGTTAAAAAAAGGAAAAGAAATTCTTATTCTTGCCGGAATTACGATAATTATGCTCGTCAGCGCTCAAGGCGTGCTGCAAAGTGGCCTTAGGTTATCAGACATGATTCATATCCCTAAGCTCGTGATGGGATTGGTTCTAATTGGAATCGGTGCTTCCATACCTGAAACAGCCATCGGGATATCGTCTGCTCTCAAAAAGAAAACCGACATTACCCTGGGTGATGTCTATGGAACCAACATTTTCACCTGCCTTTTTATCCTCGGAGTATGTGCTTTAATCTATCCTGTTCCAGCATCGGCTCAGGTTCAAACTTTCATTCTTCCTCTTTTTATCTTTTCCACAATTATACTCCAACTTTTCTTTTCTACAGGACATCGGGTAGGAAGAGTTGAAGGGGCAGTTCTGATCATGATTTATCTGTACTTCGCCTTGGCTACTCTAAACCAACTGCCAAAACCTTAACTTCATTCGTGTTTCATGGGGATTATTCGTCTTACCTGATTTTCCTTTACACCCCTTTGAAAAAAAGTTTGACATTTATTGTGGCTTTGTTTAATATGGTGAACAAAATGGTGAACATTCGGATTTCGGTCCGGGCCCTCGTCGAACATCTCCTCAGGAGTGGCGACCTATCGATGGGTTTTGATGTCGCTGCACGGACATCCACCTTTGCCAGCAACCACGCTCACCTAAAAATCCAAAAATCCCGGCCTCAACCCTATTCTGCCGAAGTGCCCGTGTTTTACCGCGTGGAAAACGAACGGATCACGCTGGATATTCACGGCCGGATCGACGGCATGTACACATTGGCCGATTCGCTCGTAATCGAAGAAATTAAAACCACTCACAGAAACTTCGACGGATTCATCCGCCAAAACAGCAATCTCCATTGGGCTCAAGTCAAGCTTTATGCCGCGATTTACGCGATAGAAAATAACCTTCACAAAATTCTGACCCAACTCACATACGGCCACATAGAAACAGGAGAAGTCCGCACGTATTTCCAGGAATTCGATACAAACGAACTCCGGATGTTTTTCATCCAACTTTGCGATCAATATTTCGAGTGGGCCGAAAAAATCGAAAACTGGCACCAGGATCGGGATCGATCGATCATCTCATCGGATTTTCCTCACGAATCCTACCGCGATGGTCAGCTCCAAATGATCGAAGATGTCGCCGCTATCATCGAACAGGAAGAACAGATCATCATCCAGGCCCCGACTGGCATCGGCAAAACAGTTGCGGTTCTTTATCCTGCCATCAACGCTATCGCCAAGGGCTGCATCCAGAAAATTTTCTATCTGACATCCCGAACAACCGGACGCCTGATCGCCGAAAAAACACTAAAAGAGCTAAAAAACAGCGGGCTCGCCATCAAATTTGTGACACTGACCGCCAAAGAAAAAATCTGCTTCAACCCTGATAAAAACTGCACTCCGGATGAATGTTCCTTTGCCAAGGGATATTATGACCGTGTCATTGACGCTCGAAACTCTCTCTTCTATGAGGATGCTTTCACAGCCGATAAAATTACTAAAATCGCCCGCCTTCATCAAATCTGTCCCTTCGAGTTTTCCCTTGACATGGCCCTCTGGGTTAGCTGTATTATCTGCGACCTGAACTACGTATTCGATCCCAGGGTTTATTTGCGGCGGTTTTTTCTGGAAAACCCGATCGACTGCACCATCTTAGTGGACGAAGCTCACAATCTCGTCGACAGGTCACGGGAGATGTTTTCCGCCAAAATCGAGAAGATGGATTTCTTGAAAATCCGCCGCCTCCTCAAAAACAAAAAATCAGAGCTTTACCGGACAGCTGGAGATGTCAACAGGAAAATGCTGGAACTCAAAAAAATGCTCGGGGAAGAAGACAGCGCCTGGCAGGAGGAACGCCCGAAAGAACTCATGCCTCTCCTCAGGCAGTTTTCCACAAGTCTTGAACGCTGGCTATCTTCCCATCCTGAATTACCACAAACTCAAGAAATGCTCGATTACTACTTTTCGGCCAGCTGGTTTCTCAAAGTTTCAGAACTTTATGACAAAAATTATGCGACCTGCCTCGAAAAGACCCACCAGGGTTTCAGCATAAAGCTTTATTGCATCGACCCCTCTGCCCAACTCCGTGAAGTTTTTGAGCGCGTCAATTCCTCTGTTCTCTTTTCTGCCACCATCACGCCCCTATCCTATTTCGCCCAGGTTCTCGGTTTGCCGGAATCTGTGGAAAAACGAATCCTTCCTTCCCCTTTTCCCAGGGAAAACCTGTGTATCCTTGTTTCGGATTCTGTTTCCACTCTCTACAGACACAGGTCTCAGACCAAAGAAGCACTCGCCCAAACCATCGGATCCATGGTCGATGCCAAAAAGGGAAACTACATGGTTTATTTCCCTTCATACGAATATATGAGGATGGTTCATCCCATCTATGATACGGCCTTCCCCCACCACAACATCCTCATGCAGACACATGAGATGAGAGAAAAGGAAAGAGTGAATTTCCTGAAAAACTTCTCCACGGAAAACGATCACACCCTTGTGGGTTTTGTGGTGATGGGAGGTATTTTCGGGGAAGGCATCGACCTGGTCGGAGACCGATTGAAAGGCGCTGTTATCGTCGGTATAGGACTGCCAGGCATTTCCTTGGAACGGGAAATGATCCGCCATCATTTCTCAGAAAATCAAATGCCCGGGTTCGATTATGCTTATCGCTTTCCGGGATTGATCCGCGTGTTCCAAGCTGCGGGCCGTGTCATTCGAACGGAGAACGACCGCGGGACAATTCTCCTTGTCGATACACGCTATTCCCACCCCCAATATAAAGGCCTGTTTCCTCAAGAGTGGCAGGTCCAAGAAACACAAAACTCAGAACAAATCGACCAGATTTTGGGCGAGTTCTGGGCAGAACCGAACCGATGAAAAAATTAACCGAATTATCCGTGTTGGCCATCGACTGCCAGGCCACTCACAGCAAGCCAGCATCCGGCTGCCTTGTCGAGATAGCCTGGGTCAAAACGCAGGCCGCACACACCTTCGATCATAATAAGACGACCGAAAATGCGGAGTCACACCTGGTGAAAATCAAAAAAAATATCCCGATACCCAAACAATTCTCGAGGATCACCGGCATCACACCCGAGGAAATGAAATCAGCCGTTTTGAAAAAGAACGTTTGGCAACGGCTCTTCCGTACAGCAAAAAAAACATCCATCGAAAATTGGGGCATCTGCCCGGCTGTGATCCACTTCGGCCGGTATGAAACCCCCCATCTCGAGCAAATGCATCGGGAATTCACTCCCCAACAGGAATTCCCTTTCAAGATCTTATGCACCCATAAAATCGTCAGCCGACTTTATCCCGGGCTTCCCCGAAAGAGTTTAAGAGCATCCGCAGGATTTTTCGGGTATTCCATCCCGAAATTCAGGCGCAGTCTTCATCATGCGGTGGCCACAGCCTTCATATGGAATCAAGTTGTCAGGGTTCTCGAAGAACAGGAAAAAATCACCACCTATGAAAAACTTCAAGATTGGCTCCACAATTCACCAGATCTGCCACTTTCTAAGTCAAGGACAAGGGAATTTCCGATGGAAAAATCTCTTTTAAAGAAATTGCCCGATAAGCCAGGAATCTACAGGATGTGCCGTTCCCAAGGGGATTTGCTGTACATCGGCAAAGCAAAATCTCTCAAAAGCCGTGTCAACAGCTATTTTCACAAAAAAGGCCGCCATTCCGAGCACATTCTGGAAATGTTGAGCCAAGCCAGACAAATTGCGACAACCGTCACAGAAACAGCGTTGGAAGCAGCCATCCTGGAATCTGATGAGATCAAACGCCATTCTCCGCTTTACAACATGGCACTTCAATCTCATGAAAGGAAACTCTTTTTTTACTCAAAAGACCTCAAGAGCAAGCAGCTCAACCCGACCACCCGGCATCCGATCGGACCAATTCCATCCAATATCAAAATGGATTCGGCCGCGAAGCTTATCGATCTGTTGAACGGCAAAATCCAAAAATTCTCCCCTCGATTGATCAAAGCTGTATTGTTGACGCCAGCAGAATATGCTCCGGATAAGAAAAACTTCAAACTCGGGTTGGAGGCTTTTAAAAAAAAATACTTCAGTGACATCCAGACTTCCGTCCATTTGGGCCATATGATGAGTTGGGGCACCCAGTTTTGGAAAGAAAAGCTTGCCGAAATGGAAAAGGAACAGCAAAAGGAATCAGAACCGGATAAAGAGGCATCTCAGGAGGTTGAGCAAAAAACATTGGGAGAAGGTTGGACGCCTGAACGTGTATTCAAGGCATTGAAAAGAGTCATCCGCATCGCCTCATTCCAGATGCGCCGGGCCCGATGGTTCTGCCGTCTGAGCGAATCCTCCCTCGCCTGGTCGAGTGCAGACGAAAACAAAAAGGACAGCCATGCAATCGTATTCGAAAAAGGGCTTGCAAACATCGAAGTTTGCAGCCTGAAACCAAACAGTATCAATTCCCCGCCTGGACATAAAAAATCTCTTTTGGATAGACAGATAAACTTCGACGTCGCCGCTTATGACCGCATGCGGATCGTGACGACAGAAATGAAGCGGCTCATCCAAGAAGGCCGGGACATCGAGCTGTGTTTCCATCCAGGGAATGTCCTGAGTGGAGACCAGCTGGCAAAAATCTTGAAATGGGTATGATTAAACTGCTTTTTCTGGCTGACACACATCTGGGATTCGACTACCCGTTCCGGCCCCGTATCCAGAGAAGGCGCCGTGGCGATGACTTCTTTGCCAACTACCGCAGGGCCCTTGAACCAGCGCGCAAACAGGAAGTCGATGCAGTCATTCACGGCGGAGATCTGCTGTTCCGCAGCCGTGTGCCGGCCCGACTGGTGGACATGGCCTTTGTGCCGCTCAAAGAAATTGCAGATGAAGGGATAAAGGTGTACATTATCCCCGGAAACCACGAGCGGTCCAAAATCCCCTTCAAGATTTTGAGTCTTCATCCCAATATCCACATTTTCGATCGTCCGAGGACATTTGTTTTAGAAAAAAAAGGATCGCAGATAGCTCTCTCGGGATTTCCTTACTGCAGGGATAACGTGCGTGCAAAATTCCCTGAAATCCTCCAAAAAACAGAATGGCAAAACTATCAAATAAACTGTGATGGCCATTTTTTGTGCGTCCACCACTGTTTCGAAGGCGCCACGGTAGGACCTGTCGACTACATGTTCAAATACAACCAGGATGTCATCCGTCATCAGGATATACCCCATGAGTTTACGGCCGTTCTTGCCGGGCATATCCACCGCAATCAAATTCTGACCAAGGATCTTTGCAGCTGTTCGCTTGCCACCCCTGTGTATTATCCCGGTTCGATCGAACGCACATCCTTTGCTGAGATGGGCGAGCCTAAGGGATATTTCCTATTTAAGTTGGTGCCAGACAGCCAAAATTCCCTATCCATCCAGAACTGCGAATTTATGGAACTCCCTGCGCGCCCGATGGTCAAAGTCCCTATCTTTCCACGAGGGATGGACGAGAATAAATTAAAGGCCTATATTAACAAGGCCCTCAGATCCTTGAATCCTCATAGCGTCGTTAAATTGGATATCCAAGGTTTCGTACCTGAGGGATGTTTCCCCATCCTAAAAGCATCATCCCTGAGGGGGCTCGCTCCAAAAGAGATGAACATCCATTGTGTCCCCGCATCCCTTCAATCCCCTTCCACCACAAAAATGGATTCCACTCTACAAAAGGAAAACTTTTCTCCTTGAGAATCAAGAGTGCCTCTGTTGTAATATCTGCAATTATAATGAGTCCCGGATGGAGTTCTGACTCTTTCAAAGAAAGGGCATTTTTCACATTTTGCTGGTTTGATGAGTGTGCTTTTCATTCCTCCCAGACTTTCCTGATGAGGAAATCTCTTTTTCTTTGAGTTGATCCAATTATATGATAATTCTCACAGGAATCAAAGGGATTTTAATATTTTCCCAACACGAAGAAACTCGGATCTAATTGCTGACATTAGAAATTTAGTAATGGCGCAATCCGCTACAAGAATG
>CAZOJY010000037.1:0-28281 GCA_964580235.1 uncultured Eubacteriales bacterium
CAGCTTGAGAAGAGCGTAAGTAGCGCCTATGATCAAAGGGATAGTGGATGCTGAGAGATAAAAAATCCAAGAGATGAAAAAACCGCCTAAGGAAAAAAATGATGGCTGAAACAAAAAATGGCACCAAAAAAATCGAGCAAGAGATTGTCCGCGAGCAAAAAATGGAAAAGCTCGCCCAGGAAGGAATAGACCTTTTCCCTCACAATTTTTCCCCCAGCCATACCATATTTGACATTCTGTCCGGTTATTCCCAGCTCACGAATCAAGAACTGGAAGAACGGAAGATCAAAGTTATCGTGCCGGGGAGGGTTATGGCAGTCCGTCGTATGGGAAGAGCCACGTTTTTTCACTTCGCCGACTGCAGGGGAAGACTGCAGGCTTACCTGCGCGAAGATAAAGTTGGCAAGAAAAATTACAAGCTCTTTTCTTTGATTGATATCGGCGACATGTTGGCTATCGAGGGAATTTTGTTCAAGACGAAAACCGGTGAGTTAACCATCATGGCAGAATCCTTCGTGTTTTTAGCCAAATGTCTCCACCCTCTTCCGGAGAAGTGGCACGGTCTTCAGGATGTGGAACTCCGCTACAGAAATCGACATCTTGATTTGATCATGAACCCGGTGGAAAGCGATGTGTTCAAACTTCGAAGTTCGATCATCGCATTTATCAGAAAGTTTTTTGATAAAAGAGGATTTATGGAAGTCGAAACGCCCATGATGCACGCCATTCCAGGGGGGGCTTTAGCACGGCCGTTCAAGACTTTTCATAATGCTCTGGGGATGGACTTGTACTTGAGAATTGCGCCGGAATTGTATTTAAAAAGGCTGATCGTTGGGGGTCTGGAGAGAGTTTATGAGATAAACCGCAACTTTCGCAACGAAGGGATTTCTTCAGAACACAACCCGGAATTCACGATGCTGGAATGGTACCAGGCCTACAGCGATTATAATGATATGATGGATTTGACTGAAGAATTGATCTGTGCTCTGGGAGAGACTCTCTTGAATTCCGAGGAAATCCCATTCGCAGAACACACCATTTCGTTAAAAAGACCTTGGAAGAGGATAAAATTTATGCAGGCCTTACATGAATACAGCGGCCTGGCCCCGAGCCGATTTGATGATAAAGCAGAAATTATTGAAATGGCTTCAAAGCTTGCGCCGGACAGCAAATCTCTCTCCTTTGGGAAAGCGCTGGATATCATTTTTGACAAAAACGTGAAGCACCAGCTTATCCAACCCACGTTTATCACTAATCCTCCCAAAGAAGTTTCCCCGTTGGCCAAGGCTGCAAAAGATAATCCCGAAGAGGCTGAGCGGTTCGAGCTCATCGTTGCAGGGATGGAGATTGCCAATGCATTCAGCGAGTTGACCGATCCCGAGGAACAGAGGAAAAGATTCGAACAGCAGGCTGAAGAGAGGAAAAAAGGAGATGACGAGTCTCATATGATCGACATGGATTACATAAAAGCCCTGGAGTATGGCATGCCTCCTACAGGCGGTGAAGGTATCGGGATCGACAGGCTTATCATGATATTGGCGAACAAAAAATCCATAAGGGAAGTCATTCTGTTTCCGCTTCTCCGGCCCAGACAGTGAGAAAGATTCAAACATGAATTTCGAGTTTTTTGTTGCCCGACGGTATTTGACGGCCAAACGAAAGCAGGCGTTTATTTCGGTGATCACATTCATCTCCACTCTGGGGATCACAATAGGAGTTATGGCCCTTATCATTGCCATTGCTCTTCTCACGGGTTTTCAGGATGATGTCCAGGATAAAATACTGGGGTCGACTGCACACCTTATGGTTTCCCATTATCTCGGGGAAGCGTTGGGGAACTATCACCAACTCATGGACAAGATCAGTACGGATGAAGAAGTGGTCAGCGTTTCTCCTATTGCCTATGATTATGTCCTAATTACTGGGCCTTATAAGAATTCTCCTGGCATTCTCAGAGGAATCGATTTTGATCTGGAAAGAAAATCCGCGAAGTGGCTCCAGGACCTTCAAGGCCGCCTCCCCGAGCCCGGCGAAAAAATCCCTGGAATTTTATTGGGCCGGGATTTGGCTCTGAATACCGGAGCTGGCATCGGTGACCAGGTGAATGTTTTAACGTCATCCTTCCGGCTTTCACCCACCGCCCTGATTCCCCGCCAGAGGCGATATGCGGTCACCGGCATCTTTCACACCGGCCTGTATGAATTTGACAATACCACCGCTTTGATTTCTCTTGAAGCCGCACAAAAATTGTTCAAGTTGGAAAACAAAATAACCCTGCTCCAAATTCGCGTCCGCAATATTTTCCGTGCTGATGAAGTGGCTGAACGCATCAAAAATATTCTGCCGGCAGAAACCTATGTCACTACCTGGATGGAAATGAATAAGCCGCTATTTTCTGCCCTGAAACTCGAAAAACAGCTTCTTTTCCTGACCATCACACTCATCGTTATTGTGGCGGCTTTGAACATCGTGGCTACTCTCATTTTGATGGTCATGGATAAAACAAGAGAAATTGGGATTCTTATCGCCATGGGTGCGACAGCGAGAAACATCCGGAAAATATTTTTCTTTCAGGGAGCGATAATCGGGATAATAGGAACAGCAGCAGGAACGGTTTTGGGTTTGATTTGGAACTGGCTGGCGAATACGTTTGAGCTCATAAAAGTTCCTGTGGAAATTTACCATATCGCGTATGTTCCGTTTCGTTTGAAGTTTTTTGACCTGGCATTAATCGTCGGGGTTGCTCTGCTGATCAGTTTTCTTTCGACCCTCTTCCCTTCCCATAGAGCGTCTAAAATCGATCCCGTGGTGGCATTAAAATATGAATAGCATCCTCAAAACAGAAGATCTTGGCAAGGAATATCCCCTGCCCAGAGGGACGCTCTGTGTTTTTGAAAAACTGAATTTTGAGTTGGAGAAGGGGGAAATAATAGCGATCATGGGTGTTTCAGGAGTTGGGAAAACCACTTTTCTCAATCTTGTTGCCGGGCTTGACTCCCCAACGGATGGAAATGTTTTTCTCGATGGAGAGGATGTGTTCGAGCTGAGCAAAAGAGACAGAGCCAGGATGCGGAATAAAAAAATCGGATTTATCTTTCAATTCTACCACCTTCTTCCTGAATTTACGGCTTTGGAGAATGTATCTTTCCCCCTCCTTCTTGGTGGAGTAGAAAAGAAAGAGGCCTTTGAGAGGGCTTCCAAACTGCTCCAGGAAGTTCTTTTGGAGGAGAAGGCGGACCTCCGCCCTGGTAAGCTGTCGGGTGGAGAGCAGCAGAGAGTAGCCATAGCGAGATCCCTGATTAACGAACCAAAACTTTTACTGGCAGATGAGCCAACCGGAAACCTGGACTGGAAAACAGGCCAGAGCATTCTCGAGCTCGTTCGTTCCCTCCACGCCAAAAAAGACCTTTCCTCGATTGTCGTGACTCATAATGAAAGAGTTGCGGATTTTTGCGATAAGGTTTTTTTGATGGAAAACGGTCAGTTGAAACTTTTGTCCCGCCTTTAGAGTTTTAATTAAGTGGTTCGAATAATCGGGGCAAAGTTTGCCCCGAAAAGCCCCTGACATCTTTATTTTTCAGGGAGAATATGGTATAAGGAAAGAGTCATGAAAAGAGTTGTTTTTGTGTTGATTTTCAGCCTTCTTCCCCTGGCTTTATTCGGGCAGGAGGTGGTGGAGAAGATCGAAATCGTCGGAAACGATAGAGTCACTCCCGAAACCATCATGTATTACCTCTCATCTAAAGAGGGGGAATACTACAATGAAAATTTGTTGAAGCGGGATTTTAAGGTTTTGTGGTCAACGGGTTTTTTTTCAAACATCAAGATAGAACAGGATCAAGGGACAAGCGGGAAGATCATACGGATTACAGTCGAAGAAAATCCGATAGTCAAACAAATTACCTACAAAACCGGAAAAAAGATAAAAGAAAAAGACATTGTCGAAAAGCTTAAAGAAAATGACGAGAATATTCTTCCCTATTCTTATTACAGCCCACACAAGATTCAGAGGATCACGGCGACCATTCAAGATCTTTTGTTAGAAAAAGGTCTCATGAACGGAAAAGTGGAGGTCAAGACCGAAAAAAAGGGGAATAATGAAGTTGAAATCATTTTTCAAGTCGATGAAGGTCCTAAATTAAGGGTCGGAGAAATTGCTTTCGAAGGGAAAACGAAACTGCGCGAAAGCACTCTTCGAGGAGCGATTTCCGAGAACAAAGAACACAGCGTATTGTCCTGGATTACAGGAAAGGATTCCTTCAAGCCGAACAAGCTGGATGAGGATATTGCCAACCTAAAGACCAGACTCCAGGAGCACGGATTCATGGAAGTCTCGATCGGAGAGCCCCGAATCGAGGATATGACCAAAAGAACGATATTCTTTAAAAAACAAACAATGAAACGGATCGTCATCCCCGTTGATCCGGGCTACAGGTATTTTGTGGGAGATGTTAAAATCGAAGGAAACCAAATCATCTCCACCCAATATTTACATAAACTTATTCAGCTGAAAAAAGGGCAAATCTACAGCACAAAAATGCGGGAGGACTCGATAGAAAAAATAAAGGAGCTGTATAATAATACAGGATACTTATACGCGCAAGTCATGCCCGTTGAGAGCTTGGATCCCAAGAGAAAACGTGTCAACGTCACCTTCAATATCCAGGAAGGCGACATCGTCTATGTGCATCGCCTGGATATCAAGGGAAATACATATACAAAGGATAGGGTTATCCGGAGAGAAATATTGCTCACCGAGGGCATGCGCTTCAGCCTGGCCATATTCAAAGACAGCATCCTGAGGATGAGGCAGCTGGGATTGGTGGATTTGGAGGGAGAGCCGGATATCAAGCCCAATCCTGAAGACCCGACACAGCTCGACATCACCCTTCGCGTAAAAGAATTGCAGAGGAACAACATCCAGTTTACGGCGGGTTACAGCGGATATGAGGGAACTTTTGTGGCCTTGAGCTATTCGACGGTGAATTTTTTAGGCGCAGGAGAGACTTTGCAGCTGGGCGTTCAGTACGGAAAAAGGATTAAGAACTACTCCTTTGGATTTTCGGAGCCGTATATTTTTGATCTCCCCTTGACTCTCGGATTTAACTTATACAACCGCTATAATGTCTACCCTGGACTCTTCGATCAGAAATCGAAGGGGATTGACCTTCAGGCGAACGCGAGGCTCTTTGGCTACTGGAGGACAGGTCTTGTTTACAGCTTTCAGTATCTCGAGATGTTTGAACCGAGTATTGACTATAATGAGTACTACAATCCCTATTATGGCTATGGCGGTGGCTTAGGCGGTGGCTTAGGCGGAAGCATAAATCCGTATTATTACGGCTCGTATGGTTATGGGAAGTACAACATGAGCAGTATTACTCCAACGCTGTACAGGAGCACCATCGATAGCCCCCTAACGCCGTCAAGAGGTACTCTGTTCTTAGCTTCTGTAAAATTTGCTGGCGGTCCCCTTGGCGGGGATGTCAAATTCATCAAACCACGCTTCGAGTTTACTCATTATCAACCCACTTTCGGGGAGCAGCGGTTCGGAATCCATTTTGAATACTCCTACCTTGCATCTATTGGCGGATCGGATATCCCGTACTGGGAGAGATTTTATCTGGGGGGAGAACGGTCTATTCGAGGTTATGAAATCTACAGTATAGGCCCTCGTAATGAAAATGGTCAAAACCTCGGGGGAGAGAAGTCCTTGGTCATGAATGCAGAATACATCATACCCGTGGGCGGCCCGATCTACAGTATTTTCTTTTTCGATATCGGGAATGCTCTGCCGAGATATGAGAAGTTAAGCTTCAACAACATGTACTACTCTACGGGATTGGAACTGAGAATTTTCGTACCGGCTCTGCGGGTTCCCTTCAGGCTCATTTTTGCTTATAATAATAAAAAAATCTATTTGGACGATTCCAGTTTTGCATTTCGTTTCGCAATAGGAACTACATTTTAGCGAAAGACACAAAAAAACTGATTGAAAAAAAGGAGGCTTAGGATGGTAAGAAAAAGTACAAGTAAAAAAATCCTGCTGGTTCTTTTTGTGGCTGGCTTGGTGTCTTTAGGATACTCTCAACAACCCATGAAAGCAGGTGTGGTTAATTCCCAAGAAGTCCTCGAGAAGTCATTGGAAGGGAAAAAAGTAACGACTCAGCTCCAAGCCAAAAACAAGACACTCCAGGAAGATTTGGCCCGTATCGATGCTAAAATCCGCGATCTTGAGACAAGGCTCAATACGCAGAGGCTCACCCTCAGCCAGGAAGCCTTGAGCAATCTCATGGCAGAGTTAGATAAGCAAAGAACGGAGAGAACGCGATTTGTCGAGGATTCACGCAGAGAGCTGAATGACCTTCAAATGAGACTTTTTGATAGGCTTCAGAATGAACTCCGCCCGATCATCTCTGAAATCGGAAAAGCAAAAAATTTGGATATTATTTTCGATATAGCGAATAGCGGCATCATCTATTTTAATCCTGCTGTGGACCTGACCCCGGAAGTCATCCAAAAATATGACGCCTCAAAGACTTCCAAATAAATGAAGTTGTTCAAAATAGAAAAAATCCTCCGTATGCTTCCCCACCGGTACCCCTTTTTGTTGGTGGACAGGGTTTTAGAACTGGACAGAGGCAAGTCCATTGTGGCCGTCAAAAATGTAACCGTCAATGAGCCCTTTTTTCAGGGCCACTTCCCCGATCTCAAGGTGATGCCGGGGGTTTTAGTGGTTGAAGCTATGGCTCAGGCAGGAGGTGTCCTTCTTTATAATTCCATCCCCGATCCCGAAGACAAGCTCGTTTTCCTCAGCAAGATCGACAATGTAAAATTCAGAAAGCCTGTGGTTCCCGGCGACCAAATCAGGATGGAGGTTGAGATCGTAAAGCTCAAAAGCCGCGTGTGCCACATCAAGGCCAAGGCAATCGTAGACGGGGAAATCGTGACAGAAGGTGATATTATGGCCTCTTTGGTGAACCTTGAGGGGCTGGATGAGTGACGGAGAAATCTCTGTTCACCCCACTGCTTCTGTTCATCCTCGAGCTCGGTTGGATTCCGGAGTAAAGATCGGTCCTTATGTCGTTATAGGGGAAAACGTCAGCATCCTCAAAGACACCGCTATCGATGCTCATGTGTGTATTACAGGAAGAACAGAAGTCGGGATGAAGTGCCGGTTTTCTCCTTTTTCTTCCATCGGGACCGAACCTCAAGACGTTTCATACCGAGGAGAGGAGACCTGTGTCAAAATCGGAAATGATAACTTCTTTCGGGAATTCATAACCATTCACCGGGGCACGGTTAAAGGCCGGGGAGAGACCGTTATCGGAAATGGCAACTACTTCATGGCTTTTTCTCATGTTGCCCATGATTGTATCGTGGGTGGTAACACGGTTTTCCTCCATGGGGCAACAATAGGCGGTCATGTGGATGTAGATGATTTTTCTACGATTGGCGCTTTAAGCGGTATCCATCAATTCTGCCGGATCGGGAAGTATGCCTTCATAGGTGGAAATACGGTTGTCACTCAGGATGTTCTCCCCTTCTGCCGGGTGGCGGGAGGGCGTCCGACACTTCTTTATGGTTTGAATGCCATCGGGCTGCGGCGGCTGGGCTTTTCCAGAGAAAGAATCATGGCCTTGAAGGAAATGTTCAAAATAATTTTTTATTCCAACATGAATACAAGCCAGGCCATCGAACAGATTGAAAAGAAATTTTCTCCGGGAACGGACCGGGATGAAATTCTTTCTTTCATCCGCAGTTCCAGGAGAGGAATCGTAAAAAAGCCATCAGAAAAATGGGAAAAAAACTTGGAGTGATAGCCGGATCCGGCGAGTTTCCAAACCATGTCTGCCGGGAAGCCCAAAACAGGGGATGCTTCTGTGTGATAGCCGGAATTAAAGGGGAAGCAGAAAACCTCCTTGCAGAGAGTGCGGATTATTTTGAGTGGTTCGCTATTCATGACTTCAGAAATCTGATCTCTTTTTTCAAAGAAAATCAGGTTTCTGAAGCGGTTTTTGCCGGAAAGATCGACCATCGTATCATCTATAAAAACCAGGAGTTGCGAAAAAAACTTCCTTTGCTGTTGGGAAAAGAGAAAAAGTGGACCCCTGCGGCCTTGATCCAGGCGGCTATCAAGATTTTTTCTGCGCAGGGAATTGCCATTATAGACCCGAGTCCATACATAACATCGGCACTTTGTGCAGGAGGGATTCTAACGGAAACGAAACCGTCTTCGCATACGGAGGAGACCATTCTTTTTGGCCTGAATATTGCCAAAAAGCTCGCTGATCTCGACATCGGACAGACGGTTATCGTCAAAGAAAAAGCCATCGTAGCAGTGGAAGGCATGGAAGGGACGGATGAAGCCATCAAGCGATCAGGAAAATTGGCCGGGGAAGGGATTATTGTGGTAAAAGTCTGCCGGTCGAATCAGGATCCGCGCATCGATCTTCCCGCTGTTGGACTTATAACCGTGAAAAGTCTGGTCCAAGCTGGGGGGCGGGCGTTAGGTATTGAGGCCCAAAAAATTCCTTTTTTCCAGAAAGAAGAAGCTATTTCTCTGGCAAATGCCCATGGTGTATCCATAATAGCGAAATAGCTATTCCCGCCATGTTGAAGCTCCCATTCTCTCCTAATCAGCTCTTTCCATCAGGCTCTTCTCAGGCTATCCAGGAATTTTAACACCATGTGGTTGTTTTTTTTGATATTTTTGTGCCTAAAAATTGTATAATAGCCAACTGGAGTCAGAGCTATGGATAAAGTTAAAGTCGGAATTATCGGTGTCGGATATCTTGGCACGCAGCATGCCAGAATTTTGTCTTATTTGGAGGAAGCCGAGCTTATTGGGGTAGCCGATATTGATTTCAAAAAAGCCATGGTGATCGGCAACCGCCATGGTGTGAAGTATTACGACAGCTTAGAAAACATGCTGGATGAGATCGATGCCGGCATCGTTGCCACACCCACTTCCCAGCACTTTGCCATTTCTATGAAACTTCTCAAAAATGGGAAATCGGTCCTTGTCGAAAAACCCATAACCGAGACGGTTGAACAAGCGGAGAAATTAGTTTCTGCTGCTGAAAAGAACGGGCTCATCCTGCAGATCGGACATCTCGAGAGGTTCAACCCGGCCGTGGAAGCCTTAGAAAATCTGATCTCAGAGCCCAGGTTTATCGAAGTGCAGCGCTTGGGATCTTTTTCGGCCAGATCTCTTGACATTGATGTTGTTCTTGACTTGATGATCCACGATCTGGACATTATCATGGCGCTGATCAAGGATGAAGTAAAAGTCATCCGGTCCTCAGGCATTCATGTTCTCTCCGATAAAATCGATATCGCCAATGCCCGGCTTGAATTCAGATCGGGTTGCATTGCCACTCTGACAGCCAGCCGCGTCCACCAGGGGAAAGTGAGGAAACTGCGAATTTTCGAACCCACGTCTTACTATTCGATCGATTATATCGACCAGGAGGTGAAAGTCTTTCCCCTCAATGGCCGTCAAACGGACATCAAGACCCTGAAGATAAAAAAAGAAGAGCCGCTCAAAAAGGAACTGCAAAATTTCTTTCGCTGCATCATTGACGGAAAAAAGAGGAAAGTCACCGGAGAAGAGGGGCTCCGGGCTCTCAGGTTAGCCTACAGTGTCCTCCATGAAGCCGAACCATGAGTCTTCTTATGCATCCCCTCTGCATTTTGGCGGATTGATTATCGTGCGATTTTGACAGGGGAGCCGATTTTGGGATTTGCACTCAATTCCATCCCGTTCATTATAGCGAATTTGGGCCAGAGGTCTTTTGTCATCCCGGCCTTCTGGAAAATTATCTGAAGACTTTCTCTCCCGTTAGCTTTGATCAGTCTGATCCGTTGAGGTTTCCGATTGAGATATCTTGCATCCCTGAGCTTCCGGAAGGAACTGACAACGGATTGGAACTGGCTGTCATAGTTGCCGAATTCATTTTTTGTGCTCAGGGCAATAAATGTGTAAATAAAACCATCCTTTTTTATAAAGGACATGCGGGTTCTTATAGCCTCTCCCTGTTGCTGGGGAAGATCGTAGAGCTGGTGGTAGGATGCCAATCCGTTAATTTGAAAGCTCTTCTCGTCGATGAACTGCCGGTCCTCGAGTTTTGAGGCGGTCCTGCTGGCATAGTCCTTAAGATTTTCTGATGTTTTTTCCGCTTTCAGAATGACACCTGCCTGGCCGTTTTTATTGGCCAGGGTGACCTGGGTGGGTGTGTTTTGGACCTGCCAGTTTTTAGGGAAAGAAAAGAAAAAACGCAGTTCAGGATGGTAAAAAGCATTGCCTTCCACGTAACCCTGCCTGGGATCTTGTCCGTAGATCATGTTATTGAGAGCTCCCAGATAAGTGTTTTTTTCAATTTTCAACTGCCGGTCAGATTCCAATAGAATATCCTTGGTATTCTGGATACGCTTGCTTGTCAGAGGATGGGTGGAGAGAAAACCGGGGAGGCTTTGTCCCCCGGACAAATCTCCCATTTTTTCAAGAGACACAAAAAAGTTGATCATTTCACTCGGGTTGTAACCTCCCCTGCGGGAATATTCCACCCCAAGAGCATCCGCTTCTCTCTCATCGTCCCGGCTGAATTTGAGAAAAAGGAGTTGAATCCCGATGCTGGCTGCTCCGGAAATTTTGGCGAACGTTTCGCTTATGGCTCCTCCGATGGCCAGGCCAAGCTGAACAAGCACCAGTTCGCTGAGCTTGACCACACTGTGACGGGCATTGACATGTCCCAGCTCATGACCTAGAATGACGGCCAGCTCTGCCTCTGAATTTATCAAGGCAAGAATGCCTCGCGTGACGTAAACATACCCACCGGGCACGGCAAAAGCATTCACGACAGGCGTATCGAGGACGGCGAAATGATAGGTGAGATGGGGCCGATGAGTGAGCGGTGCCATGCTCTGTCCGACTCTCTGGACATAGCCGGTTAAAGCCTGGTCGTTATAGATGCCGTACTGAGCCTTGATTTCACTGTCTGTTTGTTTCCCCAGCGCAATTTCCTGCTGTTCTGAAATCAGACTGAGTTCTCTTTTTCCTGTGACGGGATTGATGGCACAGGAGACGGAGAGAAGAATCAGAGAGAAACACAGAACAGGGATAGGTTTTCTCATTTTTTCACACCTGCCAGGAAAACAGCACACCCTTGGTTTAGATTAAAATAAACAAAATATCGATGAGATTTATTCTTCTTTTTTAAAAAAGGAGTCCTCCAGGCCTGTGTTGAAGGCCACATCGGTGAAGGTCATGGTGAGAAATTCCTCTCCGTCCTGTAAAATCCGCATCTCAAAAGGAATCATCATGCCTTCTACTTTTCTGTAGTCTGTCGTAAAAACTTCCTGGTCCACTTCAACTCCCATCTGATTCGGAGCCCTGGATTTTGTTTTGTAAACGAGGTATGTCTTGGTATCGATGTACATGATTGACGTGAATCCGTCCTCAAAAGCCTGTTCGAGCAGGTAATAATTCTGGCCTTCCACTGTTTCCTTGCCTTTATACGTGTAGGTGATCCCGTATTTTTCCGGATGCAAGAGGGAATCATTTCCGAGGGCCATTCTTTTGAATCCCCTGGCCTGCTCCTCGGGCATTTCTTGAATGCTTCCTGTACTGGGGTCCGAACCCCAGGCCGTTTCTCCATCATAAGCCTGGGTCATGACCATACCCATGAGCTCCATATCCATGCGCATTTTGTTGGGTTCTTTTTGGTAGAAAGTCATCGAGCCATTGAGGCCCATCGAAACCATCTCCAGTGATCCGCTCATGGTGGTGTCCTTGATCTTTTCAAGGGTTGCTTTTCCACCTTGTGTCTCGATCATCTTGGCAAGGATATCTTTGGCCGATTGGGCAAATCCTGCTGCAGTGAGGCTGGTCAGGAGAAAAATGCCTAAAATACAACAAATCGGTGATTTTTTCATGAAGTTGTCCTCCTTTGATTACTTTTTTGGGGCCGCTTTAATCCGGCCAGCATCCAGATTATCATAATTCAAGGCTGCATTAAAGAGCAAGAAAAAACTTCCGTGCGTTTCGAAACGCCACATCGGGTTGACGGCAAAAAAGAGAACATGGCCTTTACCAACAGGCACATCGATAACCGCCGCCTTGTTCTGCAGTTCTTCGGCTCCATCCAGCATTCCGCTGAGAAGGAGCTTGTCCTTCTGATCGAATCGAAGGATCACCCTGAGTGTCGTCAAGTCGGGAGGCATGTAGAGATTCAGCATGTCTTTAAACTCGGGAGGAATACCCGCTCCTGCTCCTTTGATTTGTGGCGGCTTGTGCGGGCGGCCCTGGATGACATCCGGATCTTTGAGACCCCCCCGTCCGCTGGCGCGGCCTTGTGTCCCTCCATCCATGAGGGCCGCCAGGTCTAAACCGCCTGTGGCGGCCTTCATGCCGGTTTCAAAAACAGGCCCGCCGCTGAAATAAACGCCCACAGTCCGGCCGTAGCCGTATATCACGGGGCTTGTTCTGTCGATGATCCGGGTTTGGAGCACAGAACCTGTCGCTTTTAGTTTGTCCGTTTTTGCAACGGCCACGCTCTCCACGATGCCGTAATCGATTGGCAGGCTGGCGTTTGTGGTAATAGGAATGAACAATCCGCCGCTTTCGATGAATTGGTAAAGATTGAGAACACCCTGGAGCCCCATGCCTCCCCGTATGTCATCCCGGGAATCCGGGCCGCCGAGATGGATATATTTTTCCATTTTTTTCCAGGGGATCGGTGAATCTCCGCTGATTCCGTTGACCAACCTCTGGGCCTTTCCAAACATGACAGGGGGAAATATGATCACATCATATTTGCTTTTCAAGTCCTCGGTGTCTCGAATGTCATGGACAGAAATGTAGTGATAGGGGATACCCAACTTCTCGAAAGCCAGCCGGAACCATCCCTCATTTTGCGTGAATATCCAGGTATGCAGGATGGCGATGCGGGGGACGGCCAGTCCATGGGTTGGAACTTTGGGCCGTTCGAAAATCCCATAGGCTGTCAAACCGAGCTCTTCAGTCTTTTGTTTCAGTCTATCCAGGAGATCCGAAGGATTGTCCTCTACGGGAATGATGAATGTTCCTGCGTTGAATTTGTCTTCTCCGATAGTAAAACTTCTTTCGGCCGCCAGCATTTTTATCTCTTCAAGATCGAAACGAAATTTCATCAGTTCATTTTCTGCCCTGTGGTTGATCAGGAAAACCTTTGCTTTTTTGGCGTTGACCACCTGCCCTTGGATGTGGATATCCGCTGTAAGGAGGCTCATCTTGACATCCAGGACGTCCTGCTCCACGATCCGGTGCGTTTCGACATTGTGCAGCTTCCCCAGGGTCCACCCGGTGTCGTCATACGGCCGCGGGTCATTGGGATTGTAGTACTGGGTGTCCAGGAGCATGTCGGCACACCGGCTGTAAGGCTGATCCATCCGGATGATATAAGTTCCGGCCGTATAGTGATCTTTTTTAATCGTGAACGCTTCCTCCGCCCGGTGAATTTCGATCCCGTGTTTCCGCAAAAGGTTCACCAGGTCGGCGGCTGCCAGGGGACGCCGGCCATCAGCCGGAATGATCCAGGCCGCAGGCCCCTCTGTTTTGGCTTTGGCTACGGAGCGTTTGCTTTTGAGGTAAAAGTTTTTCAGAAATTTTCGGCTGTTGTCAGCCACATGTTTGAGGGCAATAAGAACGCCGCTCTCCTGGAGGTTGATGTTGTTCCGGATGGACCACTTGACAGCTTTGAGGGGAGGATTGGGCCGGTACCATGCGCGCTGTGATTGGGATCCGACTGTCCGGACCATGGTGTCCGCCCCGGTGCCTCCGAATGTCTCGTAAAAACGCCCTGTGGAGTTGTGGTAGAGTGCGACGTAAAAGGCATAACTTGGCGACCAGCCATCGAAGAATCCGTGTGTCCAAACGCCAGGGACCCCTTGTCTGGTCATTTCCGAAATTTCCGCATAGGCCAGTTCCTGCCACTCGTTGATAGTGATGGGGTCGAGCCAGGCATTATAAGGGCCGGTTCCAGTAGAGGTGTAGAGATAGGGGACCGATTCGTGAAGGTCGTGCATGATAGTGGGGTGCCATTCGAAATAGGTATTCAAAATGTTTTCTGTCATTTTCAGCGCCAGTCCCAATGTGTCGCGGTTGTTGTCGTGTGCTACGTAGTCTCCCCAGTAGACCAGAGGAATGGTTTTTTTGTCTTTGTGTTCTTTTTTGTACATGTAGATATCCACATACCGGTCTCTTCCATCGACCTCCAGAACAGGCGTGATCATCACCACCAGGTTCTTCCGGATAGTCTGGAAAAATGCCGATTCATCCACAGCCAGGCGGTAAGCGAGCTCCATCAGCATTTCCGGTGAGCCGCTCTCAGAGGAATGGAGAGCTCCTGTCAGCCAGTAGATCGGCAATCCCTGGTTCAGAAGCTGATTTATTTCTGTCTCGTTAGCTTTTCTCGGATCGGCTAAAATATCCAATGCCCCCTTGATTTGCTCCAACCTGTTGATGTTTTCCGCGCTCGACAGGACAACAGTGATCATGTTTTTCCCCTCATCGGTCGAACCGATCGAGAAGGCCTCCGCACGGGGGCTGGCCTCTGCGATAGCCATCATATATTTTTCGATTTCTCCTGTGTAGTGAAGAATGTTGGGAATCCCGATCACATGCCCTAAGATTTTTTCCGGCGTCGGGACAATATCGGAAGCCGGAAGGTGATCCACAAGTTCTGTCAGGAAAAATTTTTCTGTGGTGTATTCCAGGATTTTTTTTGTGTAATCTTCGTCATTTGTCTGCTGTGATCGGAGAAAGGGTGAGAAAAGCGAGATACCTATAAAAAGTGCCAAAATGATGTGAGAATACGTGCGGCCAGATTTTTTCATAAAGTCCTCCTTTCCATTTGCTTAAATTTTACCTAGAAAATGCCCTGATAATGCTGCAATCGGGAAATAAATAATACATCACTAGTGTCCAGTTATAACTCGAATAAATTCAATTGTTTACGAGAATCGCAATCGAAAGTTTGCAATGAATCATCCGTAAGTAATTGATAAATAGGGAGTTTCTCAAATAGTGATACACTGAAAATTTGCAAAATTGTGTAGAGATTCATCTCCATTTTTTCCATTTTTCTAATGATCGCAACCATGACATAGATGCTTATCGCTATCCATATTTGGGTTTTCACTGCATTGGGAGAGGTCCCGAAGAAGCTTTTTATTTTCAAATGCTGTTTTATCCACTTGAAAAATAATTCCACTCTCCAGCGGTTTCGATATAATTCTGCTACAGTGAGCGCCGGAATGTCAAAATTGTTTGTAAGAAACACTAAGATTTTATCTGTTTGGTTATCATGATATTTGACTCTTCGCAGTTTGTCGGGGTAGCTCTTTCGTGTGTTGAAACCGCTAAGGCGAATGACTTGGTCGCAGCGGAGACCAGTTGACTTGTCGACTTTTCTGGATTTTGTCCGCTGAAACTTCATGTTCTTTTTTGCGCGGATTATGAAATATCCCAAGTTCTCCCTGATTCGATAAAGCCTTTCAAAGTCAAGATACCCCCTATCCATAATGTAAAAAGATCCAGGCTCAGGAATAAGCACATCAAGGATATTGACATCGTGCACTAGCCCGCTTGTAATCTCAATAAATACCGGTATTGACCCCTGAATATCCAGTAAAGTATGAAGTTTTACAGCCCCTTTGGTCTTGCGAAACTTTGCCCAAGGAAAAAGAGATAAACATAAATCGATTGTCGTTGAATCCAGAGCATATATAGTGCTATCCAGGTCAACAATAAACTCAGGATCATCCTGATAGAGTTTGCGGGCATGAGAAATGAGCACCTGGGCAAACTCAGCATATATGCGCCAATCTCTTTTTCGATTTGCATTAGCAAGGTTTGTTCGGGATATATGTCCTTTAATTCCCATGTGATATAATTTATTCGGTTGAGCGTTTAAACAGACTTCTATATCGCGTAAACTTTCCCTATAGGTCAATTGCGCAAAACTCATAGATAAAAATTGATCCCAGCAACTAAACTGTCGTATTCTATAATTGCCCTTGTATTTGATGACTCGTTTATCAAATTCATATTTCGGTATGAATGACATAATTTGGGAGAAAATCGTTTGGCCAGTATTCATGTATCACCTCTCTATGGTTAAAGAAGTAATACACGAGCTTTAAAAGTGAATTCAAATCGAAAAATCCATTTTCCCGGCTTTCATTATTATATTCAATAACTTACAAGACTTTTGCATTTTTTAACAGGACAGCAGTGATAATACATATATATAGATGAATAGTAAAGGGTCGGAATTGGAAAATCTTCGTAAAAACTTATTTCTTCATGCGGATTGAATTTTCTGGTCTTTTTCCAACTTTTTTTGTTTCTGATTTGAACAAAAGGTATCGCCTGCAAATTCACCTCTATAGGTGATTGACAGATCTGATAGGATTAATATTATATTTAAAGGCCAAGATCATTTGAAAGAGACTTTTTTTTGTGCTGTAGATAGCTATAGAAATTAATGATTGAAGTCAAAAGAGATTATATGACATCATCCTCCTCCCCAGAACTGCGAGTTTTGGTCACAGGAGTCGGAGGGCCGGCTGGGAAAGCTGCGACTTTTTTCTTTAAAGATCATAACGTTTTTGTATTGGGGACTGATGTACGTGCTCTAGACACAGAGGCAGACCACTTTCAAAAAATTCCACCTGGTCTCGATACGGCTTTTATTCCTGCAATAATAAGCCTCATAAAGCGCTTTAATATATCACTTTTAATCTCTACGGTTACAGAGGAGCTGCTTTCTGTCTCGCAAGCTAGAAGTGCTATTAAAAAATGCGGATGTTTTGTTTTTAGTCCTTCTCCCAAATATATCCGAATCGCCAATGATAAATTTTTAACGGTAAAATATTTGAATGGGCACGGTATCCAGACACCCCAAAGCATAGAGCAGGAGAAACTGGATTCTTTAGATAATTTGGCTGAGGCTATTGAGTTTCCTATTCTGGCAAAACCTCGATTTAGCCGGGGAGGGAGAGGACTTTCCTTATATGCCGCTAAGGAGGATCTCATTAAGGAAAAACGAAATGGACTTGTATTCCAGGAATTCATCCCGGGTGAAGAATACAACACGAATGTATTTGCCTATCCCAGAGGAGAGATTATGGTCAATGCTGTACTCTTAAAAACAGCTTTAAAAAATGGAATATTTGGAAATGCTTTATCCGTGAAGCGGGCTCATCACCCTGAGGTCGAAAAAGTTTCAGCTCAGGCCGTGCGGGCATTAAAATTGGAGGGTCCAGCTGACATTGACATAAGATTAAAATCCGATGGATCACCGGTATTATTGGAAGTCAATGCAAGAGTGGGGGCCAATGTGCTATCGGCACAGGAGGTTTTAGAGAAGATGGTTTCAACATGGACGGAATGTTTTCGGAAGGATGTCAGATGATCAAACTCCGGTTATTGCTTTTTGGCATAACCTTGCTGATGTTTTCTCAAATAACAGTGGCCCAGAGTATTGACGATCATTTAGGCCTAGCAGAAAAATTAAAAAATGAAGGGAAATTCGAGCTGGCCATTGAAGAATACCGGATTGTGTTATCTTTAAAAAAAGAAAATGACATCGAGATCATGAGCACGATTGCCACATTGTGCAAGTGGACGAGGAATTATAAGCAGGCTGAATCATGGCTGGAGAAAATAATCGAAATTGACCCTCAGAACCGGGCGGCTCTGCAGGAACTGGAAGACCTCAGATTGAATCGTGGGATCCACTTGATGGCAGGCTACGGGGGATGGGAAGTGGATTATACCAAGAAAGCCTATGATGTCCAGATTTTCCTAGGAAACATAGACTGGGCGGAAATTTACTTCGGCTACTCCAGCTATGAACGGGCTTTTTATGACCGGAAAAAAACATTCGGTAAAGTGTATTTTTTTCCCAAGCACACGACGTATCTAAAATTTGAATTCAATTACAAGGATTACGGTTATCCAAAAGAAATCAATCCTAATCCCGACGACAACAGCTATGATAAAGTCCCCAGCTATGAGATTGAGCTGAATCATAATTTGACTCCTGACTTCCGGTTTTCTCTTTATTATGAGTATTTCAATCCAAATTTCTTTTGGGGTGCATCGACCAGAGCAAAAAATTATAAAATAGGAGGAGAACTCAACCTTCGGCTGCTTGACCTGTTCAACGCAAAATTGTACCTTGCCCGGCTAAAAGACCCGGACCCGGCAACGTTTAAGGTTGATAAAAATTCACAGCAAATTTTGAATCTGGATTACAAGACTGAATTCCTGTTAGGTGGAGGAGTAGAAATCGATAAAGGTCCGTTCGAAGCAGGATTAAAATACATTCCCAATAGAGATTTGGACAATTCTCTGGACTATTCTTATTTTATAAATTTTGTGTACAAAATAAGAAATAAAAACATCCCCTTTCCTTTAGAGGCAAGATTTGATTATATCTATGACAAATATTCCCAATGGAGCTATTTGAGCGGCCTGACCTCAAAGGTGGCCATGTTTGCCATCCATGCCGAACCGCTGAAATTGCTTGCCTTAAGACTTGGCATTAAGCTGCTGAATAAGGCGGAAGAGAATGATTTTGGCATTTTTATCAGGCTTATTTTTAAAAGCAGAGCTTGAATCACAATATTCTGCAAAAATGAAAAAAGTATTGGCTCTTGTTTTTGTTGTTTTTCTTTCAGCAAGTGTTTTTCCGGGGCAGAACTACCTGAACGATTACACCAAAGGGAATGATCTCTTTAAAGAGAATAAATTCTTAGAAGCCGCTGAATATCTAAATAAAGCCTTGGCCGATTATCCGGAACACATTCCATCGCTGAAACTTTTGGGGGAGATTTATACCAGATTGAATAGATATGAAGAAGCGATAATTTATTTTAAAAAAGCACTTGTGTTAAATCCAAAAGATATTGAAGCTAGGATCAACCTGGCAGATGTTTTAGCCTGGAAAGGTGAACTTGACCGTGCCATCGGTCTATATATAGAGGTTAAGGAAGATGAGCCTGAAAATATATCTGCCCAGCTGGGGCTGGCAAGAGTTTTGAGATGGGCTCAGCGGTATGAGGAGGCAAAAGACCAGTATTTGCGCATTGTCCAAGTCCATCCTCAAAATATCGATGCCTTGAGGGGTCTATCAAGTACATATGCTTTATTGAGTATGTATTCTGAGGCTATCCGAACAATTTCCAGCGCGATATCCTATTCACAAGACAATCCTGAACTTTATCGGCAAAAAGGAGAAATCCTCTCCTGGCAAAATCGTTTTCAAGAAGCGGAGCAGAGCTTCCAAAAGTCCTTGAATCTGGATGCAACAGATCCTGAAACATATCAGAGCCTAGGCAACCTGTATGCCTGGAATAAAAAGTATAAACTGGCAGTCGAAGCTTATGATAAGGCGTTTCAAATTGAACCCGAGAATGTCGACCATCTTTTAGATTATGCCAAGTCATTTATACTTTGGAAAAAAACCTATCAGGCCGAACGGATGCTAAAAAAAGTATTAAAACTTGAACCTCAAAACATTCAGGCTCTCAAGCTTATTCAGGAAATAAAACAGAAGCCCAAATTCGACTTACTGGAATTGATCGAAAGAGTGATTGAACCGGCCTTGATTCTTTCCATTATGATCATCATTTTTTTCTATTTTCATAAGAAAATAGACATTCTCAGACAAAGACACAGGTATTACTGGATATTCACCCGCTATCTGCTTCCAATTCTCTTGTGTCTGGGATTTCTCGTTTTTGGCTTAACGCTTTGGAGTGATGTCCTGGAGCCCTATACGGAAGTGGCCACGGAAATTCTTGAGCTGTCTATAATGTGTCTTCTTTGCTTAGCATTTATTTCGCTTCTTTTGTTAAAAAAAAACAACGGTCCCGTAAAAAGAAATGTGTTAGTGATCGGAGCCCATCCTGATGACATTGAACTGGGATGCGGCGGGACCATAGCAAAATTGAAGCATGATAAGGCAAAAGTGTATGCCATGATACTTTCTCTTGGGGAAAAAGGAGGAGCAGAGCTGGAAAAACGAATCAAAGAAGCCCGGGCTGCTGCAGAATATTTAAATCTGAACAACATCTGGCTGTTTAATTTCCCTGATACTAAACTTCAGGAAAACATAAATTCCATTATCCCGAAAATTGAGAATGTGATAAAAAAAGCGAAAATCACGACCATCTTTACCCATTCACCAGATAATATTCATCAGGATCACCGGGCTGTCCATGAATCATGCAAAGTTGCCGCAAGGGGAGATATCTCTGTCGTCTGTTACGAAGACATCCGTGTTGACCAAGAATTCATTCCTAATTATTTTGTGGATATAACCGAATTTATTGATGTTAAGCTCAAGTTAATCAAAATTCACAAGTCTCAAAGAGGAAAACCATACATGGATTTAGACAGCATAAAAGGGAGAGCAGCTCACCGGGGACTGCAGTCCGGAGTCAAATATGCCGAGGCATTTTTATCCTATAAAATGGTTGATAAATGAAAAATCTGGATCAAATTCAGGTCGATTATTAAGTGTCCATGAAAATTTTATTCAGTTTTGTGCTGGCTTTTGGACTTGTTGTCTTTTTATTAGGTTTGCAGACACTCGTGTTTATTCCACTGTCAGTGTTATATGAGATTTGGAAAAGAAAGTTTTTCAAGAAGTGGAGAAAGGACTATTCTCCCTATGTCAGCGTGATAATACCTGCTTTTAATGAAGAAAATACTATCCGCCCCTGTATTGAGTCGATCCTGGCCTCTGATTACCCGCAGTTTGAGCTGATAGTAATCAATGATGGCTCTACGGATAATACTGAGGCGAGAATACAGGATTTAATTCATTTAAAAAAGATTGTTTATCTGAAGACATCAAATCAGGGCAAAGCTCGGGCCCTTAATAAGGGCATTGAGCTATCAAAAGGAGATGTGATTGTCTACAGCGATGCTGACAGCTTTTTCTTATCAGATACCTTAAAAAAACTGGCTCGTTGGTTTATCGATCCAAATATTCATGGAGTGTGCGGGAATGATACTCCGATAGATCCAAAAACCTCTCTTCAGAAACTGCTGGTCATCACAACTCATATTGGCACAGGTTTTGTTAGAAGAGCTCTATCTTTTATTTCATCCCTTCATATTATCACGGGAAATCTGGGTGCTATCAGAGCCAAAACACTTAAATCGATGCAAGGTTTTGTGCCAGTCTGGGGGGAGGATATGGAAATCACATTCCGTCTCCAAAAAGCCAGAAAGAAAATAATCTTCGATTCGGAGCCGATTGTATTGGCGGAATGTCCAGGAAATATCAGGAATCTCTGGAAACAGCGAATTCGATGGGTGCGGAGTTACCTAAAAATCTGTCGGATGCATAAAAAACTATTTTTCAGCCCAAAACATGCTCCGTTTTCTTTCTATCTTCCCTTAAACTTTTCTTCGCTGGTTATCGTTCCCATTTTACAGTTGGCCACGTTCTTAATTCTCCCATTTATCTTAAACAGCCGGGATTTTTCTTTCAAAAGCCCCTGGAGCATATTTTTGTATTCAGGCTTAATATATTTCTTCATCATTTCGATATACAGCTGTTTTTTGGATAAGCGCTCGAGGGACCTCCGGTTTCTTATCCCATTTGGCTTTTTAATTCTGCCAATGTCCTATTTTTATAATTTTGTGGTTCTCAATTCTCTTTTTAAAGAATTGGTTCGAAGAAAAGAACATTGGAGGCGTATCGAAAAAAGAAATATGGACGAGATTCTGATCGCTCCAAGAAGAAGATCAGCAGCTCTACTGATATCGATAGTCATTGTATTTGCAATTTTTATTTCAGTGCTTTCGTTTCGTATAATGAACCGGCCCGCCTACTCTCCTTTAGACATTCCTCCTGGGTCAATTCTTGCCCTGGCCAGTCATTTTGATGCTTATGAAGACTGGCCCAAAGCAATCAACTCGGTTGTCAATGGTTACGGAAAGGAAATGATCAATACTGTCGGAATTGGCGCCGGCAGAATGGAGTGGACATATTTTAAGTGGAAAGATCATTCGCAATATTGGAGCAATCATCAAAGGGGGGCCGATCAAGACCTGCTTTTGAATGCGACCGCCGCATTTCATAAAAGAGGATGGCCGGTCATTGCCATTATCGATTTATATGCTCCCAATTCTATTAGGGAAAACCCGGATAAGGCTGCCGTAGGCTTTGATGGGAGCAGAAGCACAGAGCAGATCTGCTTTATGGAACTTGTCAATGGCGAATATGGAGAAAAAATCTTAGAGATGGTTCATTATCTGGCACGAGAATATCCGATTGAAGCGGTAGATCTTACCGAATTGGGCTATAACACATTCTGTTATTGTGATAGATGCCTTGAAGCATACAGATCCTATTCCGGCCGGGAATATTGGCCTGTCAACCGGAACAACAAGAAAATTTCAAAAGATCATCCCAGTATCGGGCAGTGGCGCTCCCAATTGATGGCTGCATATTTAAAAAGAATCGCCGATTATGTGCATCTCTATGGAAAAAAATTGTATGTCGATGTACCGGTAAGCTGGAAAAATTTCAAAAATGATGCTCAAGAATCAGGCCTCAAATATGATCTTGTGCTTGAAGCGGCAGATAAAATAGTCGTCTGGAATTACTTCTACCTGGAGGGAAAAGGACCTGACATCAGCCAGAAACTGGCCGCATATCTCACAAAAAACTTCAGTCAAAGCCAAATCATAATTTCAATCGGCCTTTGGGGGAATGATACCCCTCTTTCTCCAGATGCCATGACTAAAGCGGCTTATTACACTTTAAAAAATGGAATCAATAACCTGTGGCTTACTCCAAACCACCTTATGGGCCCGGCGCACTGGAGAGAGTTGAAGAATTTATTCATTTTGGATTCAAATCCACAGGCGAACATACCGGAAAACTAAACCTACGGAAAGTATTTCTCTTGCCTATTGACCTTTGTATGACATGTTTGATCCTGGTTTTGTTTTGAGGAGCCATCCGTCTGAATCACATCTATGGGGATTTTTGGCAAACGAACGACTTCTTTCGGAGCTGTAGACGGAATTTTGGCAAACAGCTAGAATGGAATGTTGGAGAAAAAACGGATTTTATTGTGAGGAGAACAATCATGAAAAAATTAATGTATATGGTGTTTTTAATGTTGTTTGCTGCCGTGGGCTTTTCGGCGGCAAGAACGGATAACTCATTGCAAAAAAAGGATAATAAGATGATGAAGGACCAAAACGATAATCTTAAAAAAGCGACTTTTGCTGGAGGATGTTTCTGGTGTATGGAGCCGCCCTTTGACAAGTTGGATGGCGTTGTCGAGGTGATCTCCGGGTATACAGGGGGAACCAAAGACAATCCTACATATGAAGAGGTCTCTTCGGGAAAGACCGGCCATGTCGAAGCCGTTCAGATCATCTATGACCCGTCCAAAATTTCCTACGAGGAACTCCTGGATGTGTTTTGGATGCAAATCGATCCAACAGATGATGGAGGCCAGTTTGTGGATCGTGGCTCGCAGTATGGTACCGGCATTTTCACCCATGATGAAGATCAAAAGATGTCAGCAGAAAAGTCGAAGAAGAAACTGGAAACATCGGGCAAATTCCATAAACCGATCGTCACAAAAATCCGGGAATTCACGAATTTTTTCGATGCAGAAGACTACCATCAGGATTATTACAAGGAGCACTCATCGAGATACTGGTTCTACAAGCAGCACTCTGGACGGGAGCCGTTTTTAAAGAAAACCTGGAAGAAGGATGAAAATAACAAGGTTAAATCTAGCGAACAACCGCTCAAAAAATTCATAGAACCCGACAAAAAAGCGTTGATAAAACAATTGACTCCCCTCCAATTCAAAGTGACACAGCATGAAGCTACGGAAAGGCCTTTCGATAACGAGTACTGGGACAATAAAAAAGAGGGGATCTATGTAGATATCCTCTCCGGTGAGCCTCTTTTTGCCTCCGTCGACAAATTTAAATCAGGCTCTGGATGGCCGAGTTTCAAAAAACCTCTCGAGCCGAACAACATCGTTGAAAAACAAGACAGGAGCCTATCCATGGTCCGGACAGAAGTCAGGAGCAGGCATGGAGATTCCCATCTTGGACATGTGTTCAATGACGGACCTCAGCCGACCGGATTGAGATACTGCATCAATTCAGCCTCCCTCAGGTTCATCCCCAAGGAAGACCTGGAAAAAGAAGGCTACGGCAAATACTTGGCTCTTTTCAAAAAATAGAAAATCACATAAGCGGATATTAATTTTCTTGAGGCGTGAATACACATACATATTTATTTTAGATCCCGGTCCAAGAATCCGTGAAACTGTCGGAGACAACAACGAATTTATCAGCCTGATTATGGACCAGAACAAGAACATTGTGGAAAGTAAAAGAATGATTATCGACTGGGGGACGAATGATAAGGAAAAGGTCTATCAGTATTCAACCGTTGGACTGGCGCCAGGCCGATACGATTGCCAGGTCGTTATCAGAAACCTGGATAATGGAAAAGGGGCACTTCTGCGGCAATGGACAGTTTTTGAAAACGTGATCACGCTCATGACTCCGGACGGATTTGCGAACCTAATGAGCACAATGTGGGCGGAAAGATGCGGTTTATCGGCAAACTCGGCATAGCAGGAGATTTCATATTCTCTTTGATGAAGCCCATGTTCCCGGTTCTGTTCCCCAGGCTGCTGCCCGACGTCGTCCCCTTGGCGGTTCCCAAGATGATCGATTTCCTCAGAGGCCGGAATCCCAACTGAAAATTTGCTCGCAGGACGCCTTCTTTAAAAAAAATCCTCAAGGATATTATTTTGCGCATTCTCTCTATATATTAAACACCTTACATTCAATCGCCTCGAAAGATCCAAGCTCATTAATAATAGTTATTGACAGGTGTTCTTTATCTGGGATAAATTCAGATAAGATGCCCGTAAATTTCAATCAAACTCAAAATTTTGAATAGATCAATTTAGCCTGGAGGATTCCCATGAAATTTCGCCTTCAATTCACTGTGGCCATTCTAATATTGCCGGTGCTGGCTTTTGCAGAAGCCTCATCATCCACCCCGCAGTATGATAGGAAGCTCTTGAGTGAAATGCATTGGCGTGCCATCGGCCCCTTCCGCGGAGGCCGGACGAGAGCTGCGGCGGGTGTGCCTACACAACCTAACGTTTTTTATGTTGGCGTGTGTAACGGAGGCGTCTGGAAGACGATCGATGCCGGCCGGACCTGGGACCCGATCTTTGACAATGAACCGACAGGCTCCATCGGTGCCATAGCCGTTTCGTTGTCTGACCCAAACATCATCTATGTCGGAAGCGGCGAAGGGCTTCACCGCCCCGATCTATCAACGGGAGACGGCATCTACAAATCAACGAATGCCGGCAAAACCTGGACTCACCTTGGATTGCGCGATGGTCAGCAGATTCCGCAAATCATAGTGGATCCACACAATCCGGACCGGCTGTTTGTGGCTGTTCTTGGCCATCCATACGGGCCAAACAAGGAACGCGGTATTTTTCGATCAACGGACGGAGGTCAAACCTTTCAAAAGGTGCTTTATAAAGATGAAAACACGGGCGGCTCTGATCTTGCATTCGATCCGGAAAACTCTGAAATCATTTACGCTGCTCTTTGGGAAGCTCAAGAAGGACCCTGGGAAAACGCTGAATGGAATGGTACCGGCGGAGGAATTTTCAAGTCCGCTGATGGCGGATCGACATGGCGGCAGCTCACCCATGGTCTTCCGGCCGGCAAGAACGGCATTATCCAAGCCAATCTTGCTGTTGCTCCGAGCAATCCACACCGCGTATATGCATCGATCGCCACTGTTCCGCGAGGCACAAGCATTTACCGGTCGGACGATGCTGGCGAAAACTGGTCCCGCATCACCAGTGACCGGCGTCCTTCTGCCCGCATTGGGGGAGGGGATCTCCCGAGGCTGGCAGTCCACCCGAAAAACCCGGATATCGTCTTCAGCGACAGCGTGGTAACGTGGAAATCCATCGACGGTGGAAAAACCTGGACAGCCATCCGCGGCGCCCCAGGCGGAGATGATTATCAAAACATCTGGATCAACTCGAACGATCCGGATATTATGCTGATCACAGGTGATCAGGGCGCTATCGTCACCGTCAATGGCGGCCAGACCTGGAGTTCGTGGTACAATCAGCCAACCGCCCAGCTTTACCATGTCGCTGCCGACAGCGCATTCCCATACCGAGTCTACAGCGGACAGCAGGAAAGCGGCTCTGCCGGCGTGTCCAGCCGCGGCAATGACGGCCAGATCACATTTCGCGATTGGCACCCGGTCGGGATCGACGAGTACGGCTATGCCGCTCCGGATCCTCGCGATCCGGATATCATCTATGGAGGCAGAAGAGTGATACGCTTCGACCGCCGAACCGGCCAGGTGCAGAATGTCGGGCCGAAACCGGTCTCGGCATCGGGATTTCGAATGGTGCGTACGCAGCCGGTTCTCTTCTCACCTGTAAATCCCCGCGTCCTCTATTTTGCTTCAAACTCTCTCTGGAAGACGAATAACGGCGGGCACAGCTGGCAGCAGATCAGCCCCGACCTCAGCCGGAAGACCTGGGAAGTGCCGGAAAGTGTCGGCAAGTACCGCAAAGAGCCGACAGCCAGGCCCGTACAGCGCGGTGTTATCTATACCGTGGCCCCTTCCTCTATTGATATTAATCGCATATGGGCCGGCACTGATGACGGGCTTATTCATATGACGGTTGACGGCGGCCTCCACTGGAAGGACGTAACCCCTCCTCATCTCACTCCCTGGGCCAAAGTGTCCCTGATGGATGCCGGCCATTTTGATGTGCAAACCGCCTATGCGGCTGTCAACACCATCCGCCTCGACGATATGCATCCCTATATCTACAGGACTCATGACAACGGCAGCACTTGGACTTCTATCACCAACGGCATTCCAGACAATGCTCCTACAAACGTGGTGCGTGAGGATCCCGAACGGAAAAGGCTTCTGTTTGCGGGCACAGAACGCGAAGTATATGTCTCGTTTGACGATGGGGATCATTGGCAGTCGCTGCGGTTGAACATGCCGGCAACATCTATCCGTGACCTGATCATTAAAGAAAATGATCTTGTCGTCGCAACGCACGGACGGGGTTTCTGGATCCTTGATGACATCACACCGCTGCGCCAGATTAACAAGGACACTATTGAGGCCGACGCTTTCCTATTCCGTCCGCAGGATGCCTACCGCGTGCGGTGGAATATGAACACCGACACTCCCCTGCCTCCGGATGAACCTGCCGGTGAAAACCCTCCGGACGGAGCAGTGATTGACTACCTTTTGAAGTCAAAGGCTTCTAGTCCCGTGATACTGGAAATCCTCGACAGCGAAAGCCGGCTTGTCCGGCGTTATTCAAGCACAGATCCCGTCCAACCCACAAATCTAAACCTGACGATTCCAACCTTTTGGCTTCGTCCGCCACAAATCCTTTCCGTTGAACCGGGAATGCACCGGTTTCTCTGGGATATGCACTACACTCCTGTGCCCGGATCGGGGAATAGATATCCCATGACGGCCATTTACCGAAATACAGTGCTATCCCCCACTTCGCCCTGGGTGATGCCCGGGCAGTATACAGTCAAGCTTACGGTGAACGGAAAAAGCTTTACACAGCCTCTGACAGTAAATATGGATCCACGGGTAAAGACGCCGATGGCTGGACTTGAGGAACAGTTCAGGCTGTCAAAGCAGATGTATGACGGCATCATCGAGAGCCTCGAGGCACTGCAGCAGCTTCGCTCTATCCGTGCTCAAGTGAAATCTCTTTTGGAGCGTGCCAAACAGGATGATGTGTTCCAGGCACTGACAAAGTTCGACAAGAGAGCTGAAGCGCTTGAAGGCCGTGGAGGCAGGGGAAGGTTCGATCCCCGCCGCAGCAGCGGGCAGGTCACCCTCACCGGAATCGGCCGGTCCCTCGGTATGTTGATGAGGCTGCTTCAAGGAGCTGATGCCACACCTACGAGCCAGGTGGTTACAGCGGTCACAGACGGACAGAAAGATCTGGAACGAGTGATAGCAGAATGGAACAAGCTTAAGACGCAGGATAGAATGAATCTTAACACAAAACTCAAGGAGGTTAACCTGCCGGTCATCAAGGTCGCGGCATATCTTCAACATGAATAAACTATGAAGACTCTGAGGGGAGGTTCCATCATCTCGCTTTTTTCCAGGACAGTCTCCT
>CAZOJY010000038.1:0-28194 GCA_964580235.1 uncultured Eubacteriales bacterium
ACAGCCACAGCTTCACATGCTGCGCCGCGCATATCCATTTGTGAATAATCCAGGTTATCTATTAAGAATAAAAATGTCTAGAGGAAGTTTTTGCGTTTCAACATAATGGTGATTCTATTTATTCTTCTTTTTTTTATCTTTTTTGTGGAAAAAGTGATCAAGTCACTCCAATCGTCAACACTATTGACTTGTCCCCCCTATTTTTGAAAAAATCACAGAAGATCAAAAGCTTAATTCTAAGAGGAAAAGCTGATTATGAAGATCTTATACATTGTGCCGGGGATCATGGGCCGAACCGAGCTGGGGTCAAAAGAGCTGGAGAGAAGAAAAATAATCCTCCAGGCCCATGCACAAAAGACTACAGTCGTGGATATCTCAGATCTCGAAGAGGGTCCGCGTTCGATTGAATCAGCATACGAAGAATACCTTGCTGTGCCGGAGACTGTTAAAAGGGCCGTCCAGGCAGAAAACGAGGGCTTTCACGGATTGATTCTCGGCTGTTTTGGTGATCCGGGCCTCGATGCTTTACGGGAGATGGTCCGGATCCCGGTCATTGGTCCAGGGGAGACGGCTATGCATGTTGCCTCAATGCTCGGCCCCAGGTTTTCAATCGTGACTGTTTTGGATTCTGTGGTCCCATCGCTCGAAAGACTGGCGCGGGTAAAGGGCTTGGATCAAAAATTGGCCTCTGTGCGCGCCGTGAATATCCCTGTCCTTGAACTGAGGCAGGACATCGATTCCACGACGAACCGGATGATGGACGAATCTCGAAAGGCCATCCTGGAGGATAGAGCGGATGTCATTGTGCTCGGATGTATGAGCATGGCTTTCATGGACGTTTCGGAAATGATGCAGGCTTCTCTTGGCGTCCCTGTTGTCAATCCCGCGTTTGTGTCGTTGGCGGTTTTGGAGGGGCTGGTGAGATCCGGTTTGTCGCAGAGCAAAAAAGCTTATCCTTCTCCTCCAAAAAAATTATAAGACCATTGGCATTCAGAATTCTTCTCGAGACCCCTATACCCTTTTCGCAGAGGTTTATATAAGCTTGAAAGAATGGTATCCTTGTGAAAAATGATCTCGGTGGATTGGAGGTTTGGACAATGGGCGTCAATAAAAAATATTCCGGCTATCAATCGTTCGATTATCTCAAAAAGGGCAAAGACTTCAAGGAATTCAGGCTTCTTACCGGGGAAAGCATGTTCGAACCTTATCTGATACCGCTCTCTGTGGATCAGGGAAAAAGAGCTCGGGAACTGGCAGAAAGGTTGATCATGATCTCTCTTCATGAGCATCCCCACCTCTTTCCCGCCGATATTAGGGAGACCACGGCCTATGAAAAAGAGGTCAGGATCTTCACTGCCTATAAAGCGTTGGCCGATTCTTACTGGGACGCCGTTTTTGACAACTTCATGGACGGCACTGCCATGATAACGTCCAAACACGGATGGAAGTGGAGCGATGTGATCTATGATATGGGGATGCGGCTGTGTGACCTAGCTCACCAGGATTTTGTGATCAAATGCGAAAAAGCCCGGGATATATACGATGCCCACAAGGAAGGAAAGATTGCTCTGATCTGTGCTCAGGAAGGAGCGGCCATGATCGAAAACGAATTGGACCGGATCGAGATCCTGTATGGATTCGGCGTCCGTGTCATGGGCATCACCTACAGCGAGTCAAACCAGCTCGGAAGCGGTCTGCGCGAAACAAGGGATGGAGGACTGACAGGCTTCGGCCACCAGGCTGTGCAGAGAATGAACAAGGTGGGGATGGCCATCGACTGCTCTCATTCCAGCGACCAGACGACCCTCGATGTCATCCATGCCAGCCAAAAGCCCATTTTCCTGACCCATACAGGAGCCCGCAGCCTGTGGAACATCAAAAGATTGGCTCCGGATGAGATCCTCAAGGCCTGTGCGGACAAGGGAGGAGTGATTGGAGTAGAAGCGGCTCCCCATACAACCTTGACCAAAAAAAATCCCCATCACAACATAGACGCCATCATGGAGCACTTCGAATACATCAAGGATTTGGTGGGGATAGACCACATGGCCTTCGGGCCGGATACACTTTACGGCGACCATGTGGGTTTGCACCATGTGTTCGCCGAAGCGCTGTCCATCGACCAATCCCATCAGGGAAGAGGGGAAGAGCGTCAAAAGTCCCCTGAGTTCGAAGAGGTCGCCTATGTCAAAGGGATCGAAAACCCAACCGAAGGCTCCAAGAACATCCTGAGGTGGCTCGTAAAAAACGGTTATTCTGATGAAGAGATTGCCAAGGTCATGGGCAAAAACATACTCCGGATTCTTGAAGACGTATGGCAGTGATCCGAGGAGGGAGTCGTTAGAAAAGGGAAGCTTCCGGTCGTCTCCATTTTGCTGATGGTGATTTTCCTCGTCGGCGGAAGTTTTATGCTCCTTCTAAAATGGCCAGCAGGACCGGCCAATCTGGATTGGGGTGTGTGGATCCTGGCCTATTTCGGGTATGTCTATGTTATCGCCGCCGCGATTTATTATGTGAAAACGGATAAATGAATCTGTCCATGCAGTATCTCATCATCCTCAGCCTGTATTTTGTTCTGATGCTATTTTTGGGTTTTTGGTTCAACAGAAAAGTCCGGTCAAAGAAGGATTACTTTATAGCCAGAGGGAAGTTGGGGCCGGCCACGATAGGATTTTCCTTTTCCGCCACTCAGATGAGCGGAAGCACTTATATGGGTGCTGTGGGCATGGAAAAGATCCTGGGATACAATTTCACGCCGGCGGCCGTTTCCTCAGCGGCTGCCCCCTGGTTCTCGTATATCCTGCTGGGAAAGAGATTGAGAAAGATAGCCGGCCGGACAAAAAGCGTGACCCTGGTCGATATTTTCGAAGCCAGATACGACAGCAAAGCCGCTGGGTTGATCTGCACTTTCATCATGCTCGTGGCCTTCATCCCGATGATCGCCGCACAGCTGAAGGCGGCCGGTAACATTTTTGAAGTTTTGCTGGGAACGCCTTATCTTGTCGGACTTTTCATTTTCGGGGGCATCGTGATTCTGTACACAGTTCTTGGAGGCATGTATGCCGTTGCCTGGACCGACCTCATTCAGGGGCTGATCATGATCCTGGGATTTGCCATTCTGGCTCCTGTGGCGGTCCACGCCGCCGGAGGTTTTGCGGGAATGCACCAGCAGTATGCGCAGCTCAACCCGGGCGCCATCTCTTTTCTCGGGAAAATGCCGGCTTTATGGGTAGTATCAGCCTTTATTGTTTGGGGCTTCTTTCAGATCGGCGGCTCTCCTGCATCTGTAACACGATTCCTGATCCCCGAAGACGATCGGACACTCAAAAAAGCCATGGTGTATTCTGTCCTTTTCCAGAGTTTCATCTATCTGTCCGCAACGCTCGTTGCCATTGCCGGCGGAGTCCTGCTGCCCACAATCGAAAGACCTGATCTTACCGTGCCAACGATGGTGTCCCAGCTTTTGCCTCCGATGCTCGGAGGCATTATCATTGCGGCTGTTTTGGGTGCCATGATGTCCACCATCGATTCCATCCTGCTTTTGGCCGGATCTCTTGTGGTGGAAAATGTGTATGCCCGGTATATGAAAAAGGCAGTCGATCGGCGCAAGGGACTCCAGATTGCCCGGTTGGTCACCTGCGTAACAGGGATCCTGGCGCTCATTATGGCGCTCAAACCCCCGGCTGCCATTTTATGGATCGTCACGATGTCCTTCAGCCTGATGGCTTCTGCTTTCACCTTTCCGTTTCTTCTGGGTCTCTGGTGGCCGCGGGCCACAAAACAGGCAGGGATTGCTGGCATGGTCGGCGGGGCGGTTAGCTGTGTTATCTGGTATATCCTGGGGTATTTGAAATACCAGACGTTGGATAACTGGATCGCTGGGATCTGGCCGGCCATTTTTGGCTCGATCGTGTGCCTGATCCTTTTTGTTCTGGTGAGCATGAAGACACCGCCGCCCTCTCAAAAAGTGCAGGATATCTTTTTTAAGTAAGGGGTCGAGTCTCAACATTTGACATTTCCAAATGATCTTCCAGCTTGCATTCAATAAATATCTGGAATGTCAAATGTTGAGACTCGACCCCTTACAGTCTCCAGAGGTAGGAAGCTTTGAAAAAGAAGCCACGCCGCGTTTCCAGGAAGTTATTTGATGGTCGGTACTCCCTTTCCTCCCATCTTATCCTCTCGTACAAAGAACCATAGCCGATATGGATAACGGTTCCCGGGATATAGGTGAATGAGGCAAGAAAGTCGGTCATCAGTTGTTTCCGGAAGGAATTGTATTCCAGGATGGCCCGGAAGAAGAGATATTTGTTCACCTGAAAAGTGTTCATGCTCCGGACGATCGTGTAATAGAATTCTTTTCGGGAATCTGTTTGCCGTGTGAAATCCGAATAAAGCAGTCTGAGTTCCAGATGGAGTTTTTGCGAGGGAAGGAATGTGACAAGAGCGATGATGTCGTGTCCGCTTCCCTGGTAGGGATTTGCGACATACCGGATTTTTTCCCCATAGTTGTAGTTCAAACTGAAATAAAGTTTTTTTGTGAATTGGCTGGATGCAACAAACCTGGCCCGGCTGGTGCTGAACCGTTCGTTCAGCCAGACTTCGGTGGAGTAGCGGTATCCGAACAAAATCGTCGTGCTTTTCGGCAGGATGAATCGCAGATCGAGTGAATTGTTCGTTTCGTACAGACCGCTCGGTTTATCATGAATCAGGCTGCTGTGGACAAGGGGATCGATCCTCTTGATTATACTGGACTTAGGATAAAACATGCGCATGATTCCGGAGCGGAACCGGGTAATTCCTGTGCGTGTGATATAGCCTGTTTCGGTGCGGAAGTCTTCTGCCAGGTCCTGAAGTCCCAGCATGATGATCCAGTTCCGGGTGTTGTAAAAATAGTGAAGGCCTAAAGCGTGCCCTTCCTCTCGAGATGAATAGGCATCCTGTTTGCTTGCCGACAGAAAGCCGTGGTAACCGAAAATGCTGGATTTGTTTATTCTCATCTGCCCGTCCAGCCCAAAAACCTGGTTGTACCCATTCTTTCGGTCCCGTCCGGTGTAAAACCCGCCGATAAAGCTGTCATCGGCAAGAGTCCGTTTGTAGCGGAAAATGCCAACGTGGGCATAATCATCTGGTTCGTCCTCCGGCAGTTTATCCATGGCATAAATTGCCGCCACCGTGTTTTTGGCTCCTATTTTTCCGTTGAGCTTTGCACCAAGCAGCGGTTCTGCGATCGTTCTGGTGTGCACCACAGCCTGGAGGGGGTCACTGCCGTAATTTCCTCCGAAATGGAACTTTTCCAAACCTTCCAGAAAAAAAGGCCGCTTTTCTGGAAAGAAAAGGGCATACCGAAGGTTGAAATCCACCTGGCCGGCATCGGCTTCCACCTGACTGAAATCGGGATTGATCGTGCCATCGAAGATCAGGCGGGATGTGATCCCGTACTTGGCTGTCAAACTCAGATCCCCCAGTCCTTTGCCGGAAATCAATTTCCCTTTTTCCTGTTCACTCCGCCGGCTGTATGTTGCCGCTGGAATCGCCTCGAACAGGGTGTAGTGTTCGATATCTTCAAACAAAAGGGTAACGGTTTGGGTGAAAAAATTGGGGCCCTGGGCCGGATCCAAAGGAGGATAAGTCCCCAATTCTGTGTGACGGTTGATCTTCCTTTCAAAAATCACACCCATTTCCACAGGATCCTTGTGAAAGAATCGAATGCTCTTGAACGGAATCCGGATTTCGACCGTGTAACCTTCCTGGTTGATTTCTCCCTCGCTGTACCAAACCATGTCCACATTGAAATCTTCTTGATTCCCTTCTGCTGTGGAATCTCCCTGAACTCCTCTCGGATTGCAGTAGAATACATACAGGGATTGATGATCATTGAAGGAATCCAGGTTCACACATACCCAATCATCCGGGTCGATGTTGTCACGGCTGGTCACCGACGATTTGATTTTTTCCGGTTCGGAGTCGAAACACCTGAAAGCCACATAAATATTCTTCTGGTCACAGGCGTAGTAAACTTCCGTTCCATAGGTCATTTCTGTACCATAATCCGGCAGCCAGGTTTTAAATCCTGAAATGTAAGGCGCGTTCTGCCAGACCACGTCATCGAGCTTCCCATCGATAACCGGAGGATTTTCTGTTTTATACGGGCGAAGCGGAGGAAGTTTTCCTTGTGCCATACAAGTCAAACTGAGCAAGAAAATCTCTAATATTAAAATAAAGGGATGTATTTTTTTAGGTGCTCTCAGCATGGCATCTCTTTTCGTTACGGGCTAAAGCGAATTATTTTTTTTTAGGCTGAAAGCCGATCCGGTCAAAGGGATTGCACACACTGGTGGTGATGTTGCGCAGATGAGAATTGATCCGCTTTAGCCAGCGGACATACAGCACAAGCGCTGCTGTGTCTCCTGCGCGAATACTTACATCCTTCTCTTTGACAATATCCTTCACCATATTATCGCAGACGTCGTTAACCCAGGCATATTTATCCAGAAGTTCGAGGGCACATGCCGTGTCTCCCAGTTCAAAACACCTCTTGGTTTGGATAAAACTGTCTTCCACGGCCATTTCAATCCGGACGATTTCTCCTTCGAATTTGCCTCCATGAAGCTTGCCGGGATGGTCCAGAGCCAGCTCCACCATATTCTTGGCATAATCTCCGAGACGTTCGATATCGATGATGATGCTGATCAACGCTAATCCGGATGGCAAATCAGCCGTTCCCCGAACTGCCAGGTGATTGAACACCATGCGCCGGACTTCCCGTTCGTAGCTGTTGACCTCTATATCTTTATCCTTTATCTTCAGGTCGATCTCATTGTCTTCTCTTTGCCTCAGGGATATTTTGGCTTCTTGACACATGGCCAGTGTGATAGCCAGCATATCAAAGGACCGCTGGTATGCCTTGTCCATCAAAGTGTCTTTTTTGAAAATTGCCAGCCATTTTTTAAACATAAAAATCTCTCCTGTTTTAATCCTCTCTTTATCTTAATACAGCGATCAAGGTTATGGGAATAAGAAAAAAGACGATGATGAGATATAGAATAGCGATGTATTTTCGCCGGACAGCTATCCCCGCAAATTTCTCAGCCATCGTAATCGGGATGAACTTGAACGGCCACCAAATAACGATACCGGATACATTGAACAGAAGGTGAGATAAGGCCACGATAATGGCGGACAAATTTCCGGTCACAAGGGCAGCCAGGATGGCGGTGACCGTGGTCCCAATGTTGGCTCCCAAAGTATAAGGAAAGATCTGTATCAGTGTCAACAAACCAGCGCCTGCCATCGGGACGGCTAAAGAGGTCGTGATCGAGCTGCTCTGGACCATGGCCGTCAGCAGCAAGCCCACCAGGAAAGCCCTGAAGGCCGTTTTGAACAAGTACCGGTCGAACCAGGCCTCGGCTCTTCTGATGACCAAAATCTTTAAAGATTTTACCATTCGCAAAAGGGCCAGAACCAACAGGATAAGAGATAGAGCCAAAAGGAGCCAGGGATGTTTCCCTAGGATTCCTTTTAAAAGTTCGACTGGGGGTTCGGTCAATGATTTGACAGGGCTCAAAAACCTCAGACCTCCGATATGTTGAAATTCTTTTCCCAGGAGAGTGGCCGCATGACCCAGAAAATTCGTAAAATACTGCAATGGAAACAGGACCAGAACAGCCAGCACATTGAAAAAATCGTGCACGATAGCTGCCGACAGGGCCCGTTTGAACTCCACATCGCGTCTGATCTGTGTCAACGAGACCAGGAGATTTGTTACGGAAGTGCCGATGTTGGCTCCCATGATGATCGGGATGGCATTGGCCACATTCAGCGCTCCCCCGGCCACTAATCCCACGACAATCGATGTGGTTGATGAGGAAGACTGGATAATCGATGTGGCCAGAACCCCGATAAATAAACCAACCAGGGGATTTGTGGTGGTGGCGATCAGGGTTTCCGCCAGACCTTTTCCGAACATCTTGAGGGAAGCTCCCATCAATTCCAGGCTGAAAAGAAAGAGATATAAAAAAAACAGCAGGAAAATGATATTGAACAGGACGATGTGGCGCTGGTAAAAATTGCTAATTGATTTCACAGAGATTCGCTTATATCACAGAGATTCTTTCCTGTCAAAACGGAATTTTTCTAGATGGTAGTTTTGCTGTTCTAAGTAGTTGAAATAAAATAAATTTCTATGAAAATCCTCCCTTCCTCTGAGCCTTAGATTGTCCATTTTATAGCCCGAATGGGCATTCTAGGAATTTATCTAAAGCAATTTAAGGTCTCTAGAAAAAATCTTCCAAAAGTGGTACATTCTTTAGGTCCAAATCAATCTAATTTTCGGGTGTGGGCGGTTAGCTCAGTTGGGAGAGCGCGGCGTTCGCAACGCCGAGGTCGGGGGTTCAAGTCCCCTACCGTCCACCATCTTTTTTTGGAATAAATGTTATGAGCAGTGAAATTTTGGTTTTAGTTGGAACAGCAGCCACGATTGGATTTATCCATACTCTGCTGGGTCCTGACCATTACCTGCCGTTTATCGTGATCGGCCGGGCACGAAGATGGACTCTTTCCAAAACGCTTTTTATCTCTTTCCTCTGCGGGTTAGGGCATGTGCTGAGTTCTGTGGTCATCGGGTTTGTGGGAATTGCGCTGGGAATGGCGATTTTCCGCATAGAGGGAATCGAATCTTTCCGGGGAGGCCTGGCGGCCTGGCTTTTAATTGGATTCGGGCTGGCCTATTTCGTATGGGGTTTGCACCGGGGCATCAGGAATAAACCTCACAGGCATCTTCATGTTCATGCCGGCGGCGTCGAACACGAGCATCCTCACACCCATCAAGAAGCGGTCCACTCCCATGTCCACGACAAGAAAGCCAAGTCTACCCTTACACCCTGGATTCTGTTTACCATCTTTGTCTTCGGGCCCTGTGAGCCTCTCATCCCGCTTGTAATGTACCCTGCGGCCAAACACAACACCGCGGGAGTTCTGTTTGTCACACTGGCCTTTGGGCTGACCACAATTTTAACCATGCTGACGATAATCGCAGCGGCTTCCTGGGGTGTTCGTTTCATACGGCTGGGATTTTTGGAAAGATACGTCCACGCCATCGCTGGCGCTATGATTTTTGTCTCGGGCATGAGTGTTCAGTTCCTTGGGCTGTAGGAGCGGGCTTGTCGGGAAGCCACATGAAATTTATCGTTGACTGCATGCTGGGAAAACTGGCCAAATGGCTGAAAATCCTTGGATTCGATACACTCTTTTTCAGCAAGATCGAAGACGAAAAATTGATATCTCTGGCCAGAAAAGAGGAAAGAATTATCCTGACAAGGGACACCGGGTTGATCCAACGAGCTAAGGGAGTCGAGACTCTGTTTCTGACAAACGACGAATGGCAGATCCAGGTTCAGCAGGTTTTAGACCATTTCAATCTCCGGGAAAAAGTCAACCCTCACTCCCGCTGTACAGATTGCAACGTGATATTGAAAAATCTCTCAAAGAAAAACGCAAAAAATCTTGTCTCCTCTTTTGTTTTTGAACATGCCGATTCCTTTGCCCTTTGTCCGAGCTGCGGCCGGGTCTTCTGGAGAGGGACGCATTTTAGCGATATGGAAGCGAAAATCGCAGAAATATTAGATCAAAAACATTAGAAAAATCGAGGCATAATTTCGCATGATAATAGTAAAAGGAGGATAAAATGGAGAAGCATGTCAATCTCCTCGGCATACTCTGGATCGCCCTGGGGGCCTTGACCTTTTTTGGGGCGTTTGTGGTATTTTTTATTCTTTTTGGGATTTCATTTATTCCGGATATGGGTTATGAAGCACCCGTGATCCTCAGAACTGTCGGTATTGGGATAGCCATTTTTCTTTTTGTCCTTTCCATTCCCAAAATCATCGCCGGTATTGGGTTGATGAAGAAGCGGGAATGGGGGAGAATCCTGACTTTGATCGTGGCCTTTCTCAGTATTTTAAGTTTTCCCCTGGGAACGGCCCTGGCGATTTATTCCTTCGTCATCCTGGTCAAAGACGAAACCATTCAGCTTTTCAGGCAGCAGGACAAATAACCTCACCAGCGGTATCCTGTCGCCACGAATAGGACATTGCGGGTGGGCCCGTCCTTTTCGTTCCGGTGGGTGTATTGAATTTTCAGGCGGATGTGTTTCAGGAAATACCAATCCCATTCGGCCAGGAAGATCCAGCTTTTTCTGACTAAAACATCCTCGATCGTGATGATGTCGAAAGGTTTAGATCCCTGCCCGTATCCGAGAGCCAAGTAACTGTCTTTTGTGAAATATCTCCTCACATTCACGAACCAGGAAAAATTTTTGCCTTCTTCCTCCGGCGTGTAGTACCAACGCAAAAAGGGATAATAGTTGCCCACATAGTAACCGATAGAGCCAAGATAAACAGAAACCGCCTCGTTTTCAAAGTTCATCCGGCGGTATCCCAGGGATATCTCCACGGCTTGAAGAACGGATTGGTACACCTCGAGGAGATAGGAAGTGTGGGGGTAATGGACAGCCTCTGGCGAAAGATTGAGATCGATGTAGCCGTAAGCCTTGTTCCAGAGATGAGGGTAAAACTCGATGCCGAATTGTGCGTCCTGTCTGCCGTACCGCTGGGTCCGGTTGTATTTCAAGTTGAGAGAACCGATATCCGGGGAAATTTTTATTCCGAAGACCAGGTGATGGTTAGTATAGTGGCCTCTTCCGTCACCGAAACTTTCATTTTTGAATTCATATCTCAGCTCAAACCTGTTTGTGAACACGGGATGAGCGCTTTTCAATGCTCTTCTGTATTCCGCATTTTCAGGGCTCAACTCACAGGCTTTTTTATAGTACTGCCTCGCTTTGGTATAGTTACCCTCCCACTGATTGACTCGGCCGATGCGGAAATGGATATCTGAATCGTCAGGATGGATCTGAAGGATTTTTTGGTATTTTTCTCTTGCATCCGCAAATTCTTTTTTCCAGGATGCGATTTCAGCTCTGCCTATCATGGCTTCTCTGTTGTTGTGATTTATTGCCAAAACTTCTTTATATCCCTCCTCTGCTTTGTCATAATGGCCTTCCCATGCAAAAATGTGTGACTGAAACAGCATTAAATCTGTATTCTGAGGAGAAATTTCCAGCATCTTTCCCAGCAAATCCAGAGCTTTTCCCCGTTGTCCTGAATAGGCATAGGCTCGAGACAGAATAAAATTGAAATCATAATCATCGGGGTTAGAATTAAGCTGATGAAGAGATATTTTTATGGCCGCTTCATAATCCCTGGTCCGGAGGGCCTGCAGGGCCTTTTCTTTCTGGATTGAATCAGATGCCGAAGCGATTGCCGGAAACAGCAACAAACAAAAAACAAAAAAATTGAAAATCCGCCTCTTTTTTTTCATGGTTGTTGCTTTGCCACCGAGAATCCCTTTTTATCCATGGCTCCCCATTCTTGTTTTCGTCTGAGGATGTCTATAAAAGCTTTAGCCCGGACGATGGATATGAACTGCCGGTATGCCAAATTTTCCAAAAAACTGAACAAAGTGATGATAAAAACATAAGACATGCGTGGGTAGCGCTTAGAGGAATATTCTCCTAATAAAACGGACAAGATAGATAATAGAATTCCAAATACAACAGCAAGAAGGAAAAAAAGCAGCGCAAACGGTTGATTCAGTTCTCCCAGAACTATTAAAACAACAAATGAAGCGTATCCAGCAACTTCAATCATGGGACCGACCATTTCGAAAATGAAATAAAAGGGCATGGCAATCAGGCCGGTTGTTCCGTATCGTGGGTTGAAAAGCATTTTTTTGCAGTGAAGGAGGGCTTCTATCAGTCCCCTGTGCCATCTGATTCTCTGGTTTGCCAGCGATCTTAATGTCTCTGGTGCCTCAGTCCAGCAGATTGGGTCCGGAATATAGGCCATGCGGAAGGGAATCCTGTGTTCATGAAGGAATTTTCTCATCCTCACCACAAGGTCCATGTCTTCCCCTATGGTTTCCGCCCGATAACCCCCGCATCTCAACACCACATCTTTGCGGAAAAGCCCAAAAGCTCCGGATATGATCAACATGCTCTTGAGCATACTTAAACCCATCCTTCCTCCTAAAAATGCCCGGAGGTACTCGAGAATTTGGAAGCGGGCATACCAGTTCCGCGGCATATTGACCTGAGTGACCTGTCCCTCTCTGACTTCGGTTCCGTTCGAAAGCCGTATGATGCCCCCAGCTGCGACCGTCTTTTCGGGATCTTCCAGGAAAGGACGCACCATTTTGAGAAGGGCATCTTTTTCCAGAACCGAGTCACCATCGATTCCGCAAAACAAAGGATAATGGGATATATTCAATCCGGCGTTCATCGCATCTGCCTTTTTTCCGTTTATTTTATCCACGACGATGAGCTTGGAATTCGTTAACGATTTATAAATGGCCTTGACTGGCTTTGTTGTGATCGATTTCCTGAACACCCATTTTGTTTTTTTGAGATGGAAAGCTTTGATGAGTTTTTTAAGTGTTTTATCAGTGGAACCGTCATTGACCACAATCACTTCATACTGGGGATACTCCAGAGAAAGAAGAGACTTGATGCTCTCGATGACACCTTTTTCCTCGTTGTAAACAGGCGCGATGATAGAAATGGGTTTGATAAGAGGCATCATAAAAATTTCCTTGTAATTTATGAACATGTTAATCTGCCGGTAGCGGTTCAACCCGAACATCGAGAGCATGATGAAAAGCAAGTAGAAAAAATTGAGCAGGAAAAAGTACACGAGAATAATGGATGAAAGGATCTGCAGTACTGCTGTCATGGCTGTGTCCAATTTCTTTCTTCTGAATAATAAATTTCGTCCATGACCATGACTGCCATATCGGAAGCATACGGGTCCTCTTTCTGCCTGGAGACGGCTTGAAGCCTCTTGATGCCGGGCATTCCGAAGGAGGCCAGACTTTGACCCCCGTTGTAGCGGACATGCCAAAAAGGGGAAAACATGGCGTCTGTCAGGATGTCCAATGCCCTGAGGTCCTGGAGGTTCCCCAGACTCTTGACGGCCTGGGCCCGAACGATCCAGGCATCATCCAGGGAAAGCCTGGCCAACAGTTCATACGAATCAGGGATGAGCATTTTTCCTAATGCTCTGGCCACTTTTGTTCTGATTTCCTTTTCGGGATGCTGTGCGAAAAGAACAAGATCCTGGTATAAAGAGCGGAGAGGGATGGCTCCAACGAGTTCGATCAGCATCCCCAGTTTTTCCAGAGATAGAGATTTTTTCAGGTAAATTTTGATATACTGTTCGATTCTATCCTTTAACGTGAACATGATATTTGTATAGGTTCTTGCATTGGGGTTGGAATCCCTTTCGAATGCTTGGAAAATATACGATATCGCCTGGGGAGATCGTATACGCGATAATGCCTGGACTGCAACCAAACGCACCAGCGGCTTATCGTTGAGAAGCTGCATGATGTGAACAGCTTCAGATGGATCGGAAAATACAACAAATAGGTGGGTCGCTTGAAGGCGTTTCATCAGCCGCCTGGAATAGATGTCTTTAAGGCATTTTATTTTGATGGAATAATCGAAGATTTTTTTCAGCTGATCTTTTCCTTCCCCCTCGATCTGTTCCATGTAGTCGATCAGGACTTTTGTTAGAACTTTGGGATGGGATTGATGTCTGCGGGCGATTTCTGCGGATAATTCCTGTTGCGGAAAAGTGATCAGGTTAAGAATATCCTGTTCGATTTTGTGGTATTTCCGCTTGAACGTTTTTTTACGGAATTTGATGACAATTCTCCTCAAGATGATAAACGAAAAAAGGGAAATGGACAGGAGCAAAAGCAAAATGAGGCTATATCCGATGATGAGGAGCGATATGTTCATTTTTATTGCCCAATAGTTTTTTCACTTTAAGATAGAGCACACGCGGAGAAAAAGGCTTTAAAATGTAGTCTTCTGCTCCAATTTCAAGGCCTTTGAGGATGTCGTGCTCTCCGGCTAAAGAACTGATGAGAACAACGGGGATATGAGCGGTTTCCTCATTTTCTTTCAGTATAGAAAGCAGCTGGAAGCCATCCATGCCTGGCAGCATGATGTCCAGAATGATGAGATCGGGCTTTTCCTTTAGGGTCATTTTTAGACCGTCCTCTGCGTTTAGCCATGCGCTGACGCTGTAATTGTGCTGTGTGAGAACATAGGAGATAATGTTTGCGGTTGTGGCATCATCCTCTACGATCAGGATTTTTTGCCGCCCATTCTTTCTCTCTTCCTCAAGTCCGAGGTTTTTCACCCGTTTGCGCAGAAAGAGGTTTCTTTTTTTCATTTTCTTTGACTCGAACTCCTCGCGTCTGATCTCGAGATGATCCGAGAGGTCGAGCAGCTTTTTTATCATATTCATGTTGGCCAATTCGTGGTCCAAATCCACGGTTTCCTTTTTTTGTTCTTTTTTTCTCTTTCTGCCCTTTTTCTGAGCGCCAGATTTTTTCTTGCCGTCTAATTCCTCAAAAGATTCGATTTTTTGCCTGTATTTGCCGATCTTCAACAATCCCCCGATGACAACGTCTGTTTGCTTCCCGATCTCTGTTTTGCTTAGACGTATTTGACGGACGGTGCTTTCCACCTCCGCTTGTATTTGATCGATCGTCATTTCTTTCTTGTCTTCTGAAATCGAGGTCGTTTTTGAGGACTTCCTGGGCTTTTCCTTTTTATTTTTACTTTCCATGGTTCTGTTTCCTGTTATGCATTGAACTCCCTCTTGGGAGTCACAAATTCCCTGATTCTATTATATATATATTATTATAAGGCCGATCTTTGACAATCGCTGGTTGAGATGATTTGGAGGGGGGATTTTTTCATGATTTTCTCATCTTGAATGGTGAAAATGTCTAATCCCCCACGGCCATGGATTTGTGAATTTTTCAGGTTAAAATAAGAATGGCATATATGGGCTGAGTAAAATATTTGGCAACCTTGGAGGGGATATTTACGTAATTACTATCTAGTGCAGATGAAATGGTAGGTAATTTGCTGCGAATACCAAAAAATACATTCATGTAAAGAGAGGAAAGAATTTTGAGAGCGATTTTTAGAAGATTTTTTGTGACGGCAGTTGTAATTGTCATCTTTTTCTTGGGAGAAGTGGATGTTTCATGGGCTTTTCCTGAGCAGGAACAGACAAAGGAACGGCCAAAAGCCACGAATTATATTGTCACTGCAGCCAGCTCCGCAATCAAAGTGGATGGGATTTTGGACGAAAAGGCCTGGGAAGATGCCGTTGAAATCAAGGTCCCGTACGAATGGCTTCCTGGTGATAACATCCCCGCTCCAGTGGATACCGATTGTTTGGTGACTTTTGATTCGAACAAATTTTATGTTGCCCTCAGGTGTTATGATCCGGACCCTTCCAAAATTCGTGCCCATTTGATGGACCGGGATGCCATGGATACCTTTATCCAGGATGATCATATAAGTTTTATGATCGATACTTTCAATGACGAAAGGAGGGGATTCCAGTTCCGCGCCAATCCTCTGGGAGTCCAGGCCGATGCGAATTTCAGCGAGTCGGAGGGTTATGAGGATTTTTCGTGGGATGCTATCTGGGCTTCAAAAGGGAAAATCACAGAATGGGGATGGACCCTTGAAATCGCCATCCCGTTTAACCAGTTGCGTTTTTCCAGGACTGCAGATGTTCAAACATGGGGATTCAGCATCGAACGTTCCTATCCCAGAAGTGTCCGGCACCGCATGACCTCTCACCGGAGAGACCGGGATGTGACTTGTATCCTCTGCCAGTTCAATAAAATCATAGGGATTCAGGGCATTTCTCCCGGATTGAATATCGAACTCGACCCGACCTTGACAACCATCCGGACAGATAATAGGGAGGATTTTCCGGCAGATCCTGAGGCCCCGATGAAAGCGGGAAAGGTCGATCCCGACCCTGGACTAACAGCTCGATGGGGAATTACGCCCAATTTGATCTTGAATGCTACGGTAAATCCCGATTTTTCTCAGGTGGAAGCCGATGTGAGGCAGCTTGAGGTCAATACTCGGTTTGCCATACGGTACCCGGAAAAACGGCCGTTTTTTCTCGAAGGAGCAGACTTTTTTCTCACGCCCATCGAGGCAGTTTTCACAAGAACTGTGGCCGATCCGGACGGTGGACTGAAACTCACCGGAAAAGTGGGGAAAAATGCGTTCGGGGTTTTTGGGGCTTATGACCGGGTCAACAACCTTCTTTTTCCATCCAACCAAGGCTCGAGCTCGACAGCCGTGGACCAGGGGGTGGGAAGCGGCGTTTTTCGGTACCGCCGCGACATCGGACGAACATCCAACCTGGGTGTGCTGTACACGGGCCGGGTGTCTGACGATTATTATAACCAGGTGGCCGGTGTTGACGGCTTTTTCCAGATCAGCCAGACCAAGCAGTTCCGTATTCAGTATCTCCATTCAGAAACGAAATATTCGGATGAAATTGCCGCTGATTTCGGGCAAAACGCGGGGGCAATCGGAGGCGATGCTCTGTTCGCTGAATTCATGCATTATGGAAGACACTGGCTTTACATTTTCAATTATCAGGACTTTAATCCTGATTTTCGGGCGGATTACGGGTATGTTCCTCGGGTGGATATACGGAAGGGAACAGGAATGCTGGGATACACATTTTGGGGAGATCGAGATGATTGGTTCAACCAGCTAAGATTTGTGCTCAACGGAACGGTGGTTTACGATCATGACGGAGATCTCACGGACAGGAGTTTTGACATACAGGCCAGGTATACGGGCCCCTTGCAGTCCACAGTTATGACCCAGTATCAAAAATCCAGGGAGTTTTATTGGGGAGAGTATTATGACCTTGATCAAGTTGTTCTTTTTGCGGAAATGAAACCCGTGGGGGGCCTCCGGTTCAATGCCGTCGTTCAGGCAGGTGATACGATCGATTACAGCAACGCCCGGCAGGCGATCGGATTGAATCTTCTCCCGTTTGTCGAAATCAGCCTAGGACGGCACATCAACGTCAATCTCCAGCATGCTTTTCAGCGTCTATCCCTTGAAGGAAATGAAATTTTCACGGCCAACCTGTCCCAGGTGAAGCTCATCTATAATTTCAGTGTCCGGATGTTTGTTCGGGTGATCGTGCAGTATCTGGATGTAGCGCGGAACAGCGGCCTTTATCTTTTTCCAATTCCGGATAAGACCCAAACAGTGTTTTCTCAGTTCCTTTTTTCCTACAAGCTCAATCCGCAGACTGTGCTTTTCGTCGGGTATTCGGATAACTATTTGGGCATGACCAATATCGACATCACCCAGACCAACAGGACCTTTTTTTTAAAACTGGGGTACGCCTGGACAAAATAGCCCACGCCGTTACTCGCAGGTAATGCGGACTCGTTCCTGGCCGTCCACATCGACCGTCAAATCCCGAAGGCTTTCGACGATCTCCTCCATGTTTGCCTTGTTGAACTGCGAGAAATCCAGGCTGATCCCCTTTTGTTTTAACGCGCTGTCCACTTTGCCCTGGACGTCGCTGGGAAGGAACGAAGCCAGTTTTATCCCGGCCCGGATAAGTTTGATCGGAACGCGGATATTTACTTTTTCGGCCTTTTCGCTTCCCGGTCCCGGCTCCACAACGACCCTGAGATATTTCGGCTTGGATGTTTCTGCTTTTGCTCCAGAGCGGGATTCGCCATCTGGCGCCGAGATAGCCGACAGCAGTTTTTCCGCCTCATCGACACTGATTTTGCCAGAGGCCAGCATTTTCAGTATTTTTTTTCTTTCTTCACTCACTCTTTTTCTCCTTCCAGATGAATTATTGATAAAATCTTTTAGCATGATCACTTCCTAAAAAATTTATCCATATTCCTTAAAAGCAAGGGCTGGGTGGGTTGGCCTGTTTCATCCACATGAGAACTCTGCCGTGGAGTTTTTCAACCTGATTTTGCAGGTTCGATGCGAATTTTCATGATTATCGGGTTCATTATCGTCCTCCCAGTTTGCCGAGCGCCTCTTTGACGGAAATGTCTCCTCGATCCAGCTCTTCCAGGATTTCCGCCTGAGATGCTGGGGGATTGATGTCCACGAATTCGAGCATTTTTGAAATCCTGTTCAAGCGGTTCTTGACTGTCGGGTAGCTGATGCCGAAAAACTGTTCCATATCTTTGATCGAACCGTGGCTGCGGATGAAGGCCGTCACAAAAATCTGGTCTTCCATAGTCAGACGGGCAAGGGGAGGGAGCTCGAAGCTCCCTTCCAAAGCGATGTCGTCTTGTATCAGCTTGATCCGCTCAATCAGAAGAGGGGCCCCTTTGGTGATTTTTGTTAGTTCCTGCCAGTCTTTTGTCATTTTTTTCCTTTAATTGAATTTCTTTATATAACATAGGTCAAAAACTTAATAAAATCAAGTAGTATATTAATAAAATTAATTTTAATGGTTGGAAAAATTAATAATATTGATAAAAAAAGGTTGCATTACATGGCAACCTTTTGTTGTGCTGGTGCATCATAACAAGTAAGGAGATTTAAGAGGTAAACAAATGTCACCCGCCGCAGCGATCCTGATGCAAAACAAGCTGAACTTTGAGCCTGGCAGTTCTGCTCCAATTGGTTTACACTATCAAAACATGGATATTGGAGATAAAGATCAAGGTTGGCAAAAAGAGTTTTCTGATCAAAAGCTGAAAGAATTGATCCGGCTAAACCGTGATGGCAATCTCCAGGCAATGGAAATCCTGTATAAACACTTCAAATCGTCCCTTTTTAGTCTGGCTCTCCGGTACACATGTAATTTTGAAGCGGCCGAGGATGTGATCCAGGATGTTTTTGTGAAAGTTTTCACCAACCTGCACACCCTGGACGAAGATAAAGCCTTTGTTGGCTGGCTCTACCGGATCACCATCAACACATGCCTCAGTTACTTGAGAAGTCATAAAAAGCTGCGGCAGAAAACGATTCCTCTGGAAAATGTTCAGGCATTTGCGGCCGATGCCGGGCCTTCCGCGATGCAGAAGGTTGAAAATAAGATCCTCGAACAGACTATCCAAAAACTTGCCCCAAGGCTAAAAAGCGTTTTTCTGCTTCATGACGTGCAGGGCTTCAAACATCGGGAAATAGCGTACATTCTGGGATGTTCGGTAGGAACATCGAAATCCCAGCTTTTCAAAGCTAGGAAAAAAATGAGAAAGCTCCTTGAACACAAACAATGGATGTAAAAGGAGAAAAAAGATGAAGTGTGCAAAGGCCAAAAAATTCATTAGCGAATACATCGATGGCGATCTGGACAAGGCAAAGGCCTCTTCTCTCGAGAAACACCTGGATGCTTGTCCGGATTGTCAAAAGCTGTTGAAAGATTTTAAGCAGATCAAACAAAAGGCGAAGAGTTTGGCAAAAGCAGAACCTTCCGGCCAAACATGGTTCCGGATCCAGGCGCGTTTAAAACAGAAAGCGCAGTCTCCTTTGCCAGAACCTCGAGTCCGGTTTTTGTTTTTCCCGGCGCGGCTGCGTTATGCAGTGAGCGCGGGGCTGCTGCTAATGGTGGTGGCAGGGGCTGTGGTTATCGCCGTGCGGATGGAGAATCGAGGACGATCCATAAACGGGAAAAAGGGCCAGGAATATGCAATGATAAAAATTCAGGAAGCGGAGCAGTACTATAAACTAGCGATCAAATCACTTTGGGAAGCCGTTCAGGCACAAAAGAAAAATTTCGATCCCCAGGTTGCAGAGATATTCCGGATAAATCTTAAACTTATAGATGTGTCCTTAGCGGATTGTAAAAGGGCTGTCAAGAATGATCCCGGTGACTTGGAATCCCAATATTATCTGTTGGCCGTTTATAAAAAGAAGGCGGAGTTGCTGGATAACATGATTGACATCTCATCAACTTCGTCCCAAAAAAAAGGATCAAAGGCAATCATCTAGAAAAGGAGGTCGAATAAGATGTCAAAAAAAATACTTATTTTATTAGCCATTTTGGCTGTCTTGATTTTTTTCCTTGGATTGAATCCTCTAGAGGCTTCTGCCCAGGGCAAGGTGAAGCATGAGGAGACATTCGCCAAAACCGAATCTCTCGCCAGGGATGGAAAGGTCGAGATCCACAATGTTTCAGGGGATGTCGAGGTTGCGACCTGGGACAGAAATGAAGTGAAAATCGATGCAAAAAAAACCTCCAGAGCCTCCTCTATGGACAAAGCAAAGGAGAATGCTTCGAAGGTCAAAATCGAGGTGACAAGGGAAGATGGAATCTTGAAGATCGAAACCAAATATCCAAAACCATCGGTCAGAGGTTTGAACGTTTCTGTATATTACAAGGTGATAATTCCCTCCCAAGCAACGATCAATGCCAAATCGGTCAGCGGGAATGTGACGCTGGAAAATATCGGCGGAAAGGCGGCGGCCAATACGACAAGCGGGGATGTAGTGGTTCTTGGGACACAAAACGGAGTAAAAGCCGAGTCAGTCAGCGGAGATGTTAGAGTCAAAAATATCGAAAATGGGGTATACTGCAAAACAGTCAGCGGAGATGTGGAAGCCCGGAATGTTGCCGGAAATGCTGACCTGAATTGTGTATCCGGAGATGTTGTGGCTGAAAATATCCGTGGGAATGTGGAAGCAGACACGGTCAGCGGAAATGTAAAATTGCAGGATATTTCCGGGGCCGATTTTGTCAAAGGGAAAACGATGAGTGGATACGCCATCTATCAGGGAGACATCACCCCGAATGGGAGATACTCGTTAAACGCCCACAGCGGAAGGGTCGAAATGACCATCCCTTCTGGTTCAGCTTTTGATCTTACCGCTTCCACTTTCAGCGGCAGCATTCACAGCGAGTTCGATATCTTGACATCCGGAAAACTGAACAAGAAGAAAATCAGCGGCAGTGTCAACGGCGGCGGGCCCGATGTGGAGCTCAAAAGCTTCAGCGGAAATATTTATCTGAAAAAGAAATAATTTTCGATCGTTTTCAACCATAAGAGGAGAGCATCTCGTCCTCCTTTTTGGGGTCGCGTCTCAACATTTGACATTTGATCAAATTCTCGCATCAATTTTGTTCATAATCCGGATAGGGGAGTGGTATGGGAAAGAATGAAATGTCAAATGTTGAGACGCGACCCCTCTTAGCCAGGTTAACCGTTCAGGCTAGAATCGCCAGAGGTAGCTGGCCTTAAAGAAAAAACTCCGCTTCATGATCCGAAGATTTCCATGTCCGGGGACCCAGTCCCCCTTCTGCCAATCCTGCTTTTCATAAAGACCGCCATACCCGAGATGGATGACTGTCCCAGGGATAAAAGTGAAAGAAGCCAAGATATCGGTTAACAGGTTCTTTTTGAAGCTGTCGTACTGGATGATGGCGCGGGCAAAAAAGTATTTGTTGAATTGATACGTCATTCGGGAATAGATGATATTGACATCGTAAATCTCTTCCTTTTCTTTTGTTAAATGGCTGTGATGCAGGCTCAAGGTCAATCTGAGCTTGGAATTGGGTTGAAGCGTAAATCCAAATCCGGCACCGAAAAAATCTCCTTTGAAGGGAAAAGCAGCCGGATAATAAATCTGTTCACCAAAAGTGAAGCCTCCCCCCATCTGAAACCATTTGGTCAACTGAACCGCTCCTTCCGTATTGAATGAAGAGAGGCCAAATGTTTCCCCCTTCCAACTCTCCTTTTGGCGGATGAAGCTTGTTCCGAGCCTTCCCTGTTTGGTGAAGCTGAAGTCCACAGCTGCCCGGAAGAAAGAGTCATCCATGCCTGTGAAGAAATCGTGCAGGTAGGAAAAGGTTAGATGAGGATCGATTCTTTTGAGCCATGCCATTTTCTCTGGATTGGGGTAAAAGCTTGGCCCTATCCACAGCCACCCTTCATTGATCCCGGTCCGCCGCACAAATCCTGAATCCATCTGGAAGTCTTTCCCGATATGCTCATAAGCAGCCATGATCCCCAAAGGTTTGGTGATGTAAGAATACACAAGATGGTAGGTGGGGCTGTTCATGGCCGATTCTGCTCCAGGTTGTTTTGAGAAGCTCTGCATGTAGGATGTCTGGATCTTGTGGTTGGCGAAAAACCTCAGGCTGAGATCCAGACCTCCGACACGGTTGAATCCTCCGGAAAATTCCCTGCCGCTGTAGATGGCTCCCATATAGTTGTCCCCTCCTAGGCTTTGTTTTCCTCTTGCGATCGTGAAATAGGCCTTTTTACCTTCGAAGGGATTGATTCCGGAATCCCACTGGAAGCCGGGCCACTCATCCCCGGCCGCGAGCAATCCGAGCGCCGTTTTTCCTACGGTGCCTGTGAGTTTGGCTCCCCAAAGGGGATCGACGATCTTGCGTGTGTGTACTGCCGTCTGGATATAACCATACGGGATCGTGAAAAAGTTGAAGACGTCCGTTCCTTCCATGAAAAACGGGCGTTTTTCGCTGTAGAAAATCGGGTAACGGCGGTTGACCTCCACCTGGAAGGCATCGCTTTCCACCTGGCTGAAGTCGGGATTCAACGTAATGTCTGCGGTAATGGAAGACGTAATCCCGTATTTGAGCCCGGCCCCGATTTCGCGGAAGGTGTCGCTTTCGCTCCATTCATGAGGAGAAACCCGGCTGCTCCCGCTGCCCCATGTGAAGCTGGGGAGGATCTCCAGGTTGAGGGGGCTTTTGAGGTTTTTGTAAATGATAGACTGGTGTATGTTGAAAATGCCTTGACCGGGTTCAATGTCTGGCCATGAACCGCTCATACCCAGCCGGCTGATCCTTCTCCAAAACAGAACTCCCATCCTAACCTCTTTGCCGCTTTTGAAGCGGATGCTGCGCAGGGGAATGCTCATTTCCACCTGATAACCTTCTTCTGTTAGCTGTCCGGCACTCTCCCAGACAAAGTCGGGTGACATGTCTTCGCCGGAGACAGCAGAGGTCAGTATGTCTCCCTGAATGCCGTTGGGATTGCAGAAGAGATCATAGGAGGATTGTTTGTTGCCCATAGCATCCAAAGATATTCCTACCCAGTCATCGGAAAACATGCCGTCCCGCCGGGTGATCGATGTTTTTATTTTTTCTGGTTCGCTGTCGTAACATTTGAAAGCGAAATACAGATTTTTTTTATCATAGGCCATCCAAACTTCAGTTTTTTTCGGGAGAACTTCGCCGTACGCCGGGTTGTATGTGATGAAATTTTCGCGCAGGGGGAGATTCTGCCAAATTTCATCATCGAGGCGGCCGTCTATCTTAGGCGACGATCCGGCGAATGGAGGATTAAGGATACTTGGATCATTCAGAAGAGCTTCACTATAGAGAGGGAACCTTGTGCCGATCAGGCCGGCAAACAAACCTAGGGCAATTCCCACAGACAACACTTTTTTCTTCATATTCACTCCAGCATCAGGGCTTATCATATAAGTAAGACGAAAAAAAGGCCCTAAAAGTTTAGCGTGAATTATTCATAAAAAATGCTGATACTTTTTATTCCTTCAATAAAATCAGAAAATTAGCCCGACATTACTGGAAATTACAACAAAAAGTGTTTTTCTTTCCTGGAACGGACCGGATTTAACTGTCCGACTGTATCCTAGGGGGGGATACCAACGTGCTGATGAATCTGCTTGATAGAGGGCCGATGAATCTGTTATGTATAAAAGATGAAAGGATTTTCAAATTGTGTATGAATGCGCAATCGGAAGGAACAGGCGCAGATAGATAATCCTTTTCACTAAGGAGATCGAGAAAAATGATTGACGCTATTATAGAATTCCTTATTTATGCCGTTTTCCCTTACTACAAGAGAAAGAAAAAGGGAAAGGGGGAATGGCACGGTGTTGTTGAGGAGAAAAAAGTAAAAGGGGATTATTCCCTTGGGAAGTATAAGCTTTCTGTCGTTTTCAGGACAGATGAAGGTCAAAAGATTAAAATGGATATGAGCGAAGAGCTTTTCAATAAATACGAAAAAGGAAAGAGATATCACAAGCGCAGCGGCGAAGATTATCCAGATCCTGAATCTTGATTATTCTCATCAACATCCCATCTTGATGTCGCATAAAAAAAAAATACACAGGGAGCGGAATTTTTTATGACCATGTGGAGGAAACGGTACGGCCGGGTACGATTCCATTTTGTGGACATTGTCTGCATGGCTTACCTTTTGCTGCTTGGCCTTCTTCTCGTCATATTCCACGCCAGAATTCCTCATTGGCCTGTATATGTGGTGGCTCACGTCTGTATTGTGCTCGGGATATTGGAGATCGTCCGCTGGGGAGAGCGAAACAAAAAAAGAAGAACGGTCATGTTTATCAGGGCATTTTATCCTATCGCCATCAATCTTTTTGCTTGGGGTGAACTGGATGCCCTGATCCCAATGTTCTTCGATAACTATTGGGGGACAGATGTGGTCATCAAGATGGAAAAATCCATCTTCGGTGTTTTGCCCAATGTGTGGTTCCAGCAGTTTTACATGCCCTGGCTGGACGAGCTGATGAATGTGTTTTATTCAGGATATTACCTTTTCATGCCTCTTGTTGGCCTGACTCTATTTTTCAAAAAAAAATACAATGCTGTGCTGGCCGCATTTTCCATCGGCATTTTTACCTATTTTGTTAATTTTCTCCTTTTTTTCTTTGTTCCTGTTCTGGCGCCTTTTATGGCCAAAGGGATGGCCGGTTTTGATCTCGGATCCTGGACAGGTTATTGGGTGGCGGACTTCACGCGGTTCGTTCAATCAGGAGGAGCGTGCAGGGGAGCGACTTTTCCCTCTTCCCATATTTCTGCCGTGTTTGTGTGGTCTTTGATTGCTCTACGGTATCTTCGGCCCCTAGGTTATGTTCTGTTTCCTCTGTCATTTGGAGTGGCGGTGAGCACGACATATCTGGGCTATCATTATGCTTTGGATCCCATCTTTGGATTGATATTGGCTCTCATCTGTTATCCGGTTGCCCTTAAAATTATCAAATCGAGAAATGAGGATCCTTTAACGGCTTTGTGAGGTGATCATGTATTCGAAAGAAGATCTGCGGGCCATTCTTCGAAGAATCGACGGCAAAGGTTACAAAGCCTACAAAAATATCGAAGGAGCATATGATTTCAGAGATTATACGCTGAATGTGGACCGTGCTCAGGGGGATCCTTTTGCCTCACCGAGCAATGTGCGGATTCGGGTCAGCCAGTCGTTGGCCGGATTTCCCAGAGAAACATGGGGGACTAAAAGCCGAGAGATTGCCTTACGGGATTTCGTCACGCGGGCTTTTTTTAGAGCTTCAAAAAAGTACAGCAAGGGCAGCCGGGGGACGGGGAAAAGCGGCCTCCTCACGATCGACAGCCCCGGTCAAGAAATTCTCGAGCGGACATCTGTGTTTGTGACAGAAGATTTTGTGGAAGCGCGATTCCTGATGGGACTGCCTGCATTTGGAAGAAAAATAGCAGGGCGTCACGCTGAATCCATGTTTTTTGAGGAGCTTCCTCAAATCGTGTGTCATTCTCTTTTTTACAAAAATCTTGATAGCGGGGTCTTGATCAGTCATATTCAAACTGCCGAGGATGCCGATGCGCTGCGCAACCAGTTGGAGGAATTGAGCCTTGTGGCGTTTGTGACCGACGGAGCCGTTTTGCCGCGAGCGAGCGGCATCGATCCCCACCCTCTGAGCGATGCTAAAGTCGTCCCTTTTAAATCACCCCCCTCCCTTAGGGTAACGACTGAATTGCCCAATCGCGGCAGCATTTCAGGCATGGGTGTTCCTCAGGGAGTCACGCTCATTGTCGGCGGTGGTTATCACGGGAAATCTACCCTGCTGAGAGCATTGGAGGTGGGAATCTATAATCATATTCCCGGGGATGGGCGCGAGCTGGTGGTGACCGATCCTGCTGCCGTAAAGATTCGGGCAGAGGATGGACGGCGGATACATAAGGTGGATATCTCGCCGTTCATCAACAATCTTCCTTTCGGGCAGAGAACAGACGATTTTTCCACAGAAGATGCCAGCGGCAGCACGTCTCAGGCTGCGAACATCATCGAAGCCCTGGAAGCTGGTGCCTGCGTTCTGTTGATCGATGAGGATACATCTGCCACAAACTTCATGATAAGGGATCATCGAATGCAGGAATTGGTATCAAAAGAAAGAGAGCCGATCACGCCTTTTATCGACAAAATACAGCAGCTGCATCAGGATCAAAAGGTTTCGACAGTTCTTGTGATCGGAGGGTCCGGGGATTATTTCGATGTGGCGGATTGTGTGATATGCATGGTGGAATATAGGCCTGTGGATGTGACCCCTGAGGCGCAGTCGATTGCTCAAAAATACAAGGCTGAGAGGAAGCCTGAGGGTGGGGACCATTTTGGACAGATCACAAAAAGAATCCCGCTTGCAGGGAGTTTTGATCCGAGCAGGGGAAGAAAACCGGTCAAGATAGCGCCCAAGGGATTGAGGACCATCCTGTTTGGCACGCATCCGATCGATTTGGGGAAGGTCGAGCAGATCGTGGACACTAGCCAGACCAGGGCCATCGGAGAGGCTATCAATTATGCTGTGAAACATATGGACGGCAAGAGAACGCTTGCCGAGGTTGTTGATAGAGTACTGAAGGATGTCGAGGAGAATGGCTTGGATGTACTGAGCCAGAGGCCTGCCGGTGATTTTGCCGGTTTCCGCAGCCTGGAGCTGGTGGCCGCCATCAACCACCTCCGCACCTTGGGAGTCAGGCTTTCATAACTTTCATAATCTTTGATTCCCTTTTTTACGGATTTGTTTTATATTTTTGTTTCTAATCCCAAAAGGAGACCGATCATGGATTTTCGACAATTGTCTTTCCCTAAAGCCCCTTTGATCAAGACCGTACCCCCGGCATCAAAATCCAAGGAATTTCTCGATTTTCAAGCCTCTTCTGAGAGTTCAGCTGTTTCCTATCCCAGGGGACTGCCGATGGCGGTTCAACGGGCCAGAGGAGCAACCGTCGAGGATGTGGATGGGAATATTTACATTGATTTTTTCGGGGGCGCAGGAGTGTTGAATGTCGGCCATTCCAATCCATGGGTGATTGAAGCCGCCCAAAGACAAATGGCTGATTTCACCCATTCTCTGGATGTTCCCAATCTTGCCAGAAAATCATTGGTCGAAATACTTCTGGACCTTCTTCCTAGCTCTCTGAACAAGCTCTTTTTCGGAGGACCGACCGGTTCAGATGCGGTTGAAGCTGCCATGAAACTTGCCAAATACAACAAAAAACGCCCTCCGATGATCGCTTTTGAAGGATCTTATCATGGCATGACCTCCGGTGCTCTTTCACTCTCCAGCGGCTCGGGATTCAAGGAAGATTTTCTCCCGCTGCTTTCAGAGGTGCATTTTGTTCCTTATGCCTATTGTTACCGCTGTGCATTCGGGAGGAAACCGGAAACATGTGAGGTGGATTGCGCTAAGTACCTGGAGCATGTTCTCGAAGACCCTCATTCCGGAGTAGTAAAGCCGTCGGCGGTAATTGTCGAAGCCATTCAGGGAGAAGGAGGGACCGTTGTTCCTCATGATTTGTTTATCCCTAAACTCAGAGAGATTTGTGACAAATACGATGTTCTGTTGATTATGGACGAAGTACAGGCAGGCTTCTGCCGGACGGGGAAAATGTTTTCTTTCGAACATACCGACACCCTTCCGGATATCGTCACGATGAGCAAAGCTTTGGGTGGGGTAGGTTTTCCGATTTCCGGAATGGCTTACAAGCAGGAGCTTGACACATGGCCACCTGGTAAACATATAGGAACCTTCCGTGGCAATGTGGTGGCCTATGCAGCCGGGCATGCCGCCCTGCAGTTTATGGTTGCAAACGACCTGGCAGAACATGCTTCGGCATTAGGTCTCCAAATGTTATCCCAGCTTAAGGAAATAGAAAAAGGATCAGACATCGTCGGAGAGGTCCGCGGAAAAGGCCTGATGCTGGGGATTGAATTGGTTAAAGATAAGGCATCCAAAGAACCGGCCCCTGAATTTGCCAGACAAATCAGGACTTATTGCCACCAACACGGCCTCTTGATCGAGATCGGGGGTCACTACGATCATGTGGCTCGCTTCCTCCCTCCTCTTATCCTTACGGAAGACTTGGCCCGCAATGGGCTCGAAATCTTCGCCGATGCTGTTAGAAGTGTCGAAAAATCCAGGATAATTCAGGACGAATAAATTGGGAATAAATTGGGGACAGGATACGTTTTCACTTAATTAGGATCTACTGAAAAAAGCATTTAGCATCTTTTTCTTATATTGTCTTTTCAGAG
>CAZOJY010000039.1:0-3659 GCA_964580235.1 uncultured Eubacteriales bacterium
CCCATCCGCATCATTTCACTGCACCGGGAACAGGAAATGCAGACTTTTTTGGGGTCCATCTTCCCTTTCTCCATTAAATCCAACGGCGCGTCTGGATACGCAAATGAACTTCTTCCCAGCCCGATAAAAGCGGCCTCTTTTTTTTGAAGGACAGCCGCCCCCACGTGGGGAAAAAATTGACGCAGCCAGGAATACCCTGTTCCCACCATCGGAATTTCTGGAAACTCTTTCTGCATATCGGCCGTTATGGACTGGAGCCGGCTCACTCCTTCCAATGGATGTTCTGGAGGAATGGAAGCTCCGGGAAGAGGACGGTCGAAAGGTCTGCCAAGATGAGGAAAACGAGAGGGAATTCCCGCAGTGATGTTCAGCAAAGAGCATCCCTCATCGAGAAGCCGCATGACGACTCTTTTTGGTTCGGTCAGATCAATACATCCCGATTCATCTTTCGAAACACCAAAACCATCGGGAAAGGGAATACCGTCATAGGCACTCAATCGCACGGCAAGATGGATCTGGGGAACCTCCTTCCGGATCTTTTTGGCTACTTCTGTTAGAAACCGAATCCTATTGTCAAAAAAACCTCCATATTTGCTGTTCTGCCGCTCGAAGGAAGCCAAAAGATCATTGACCAGATAGCCGTGACAGGCCTTTATATCCACTGCATCAAATCCCGCTCGAGCTGCCAGACAAGCAGCTTTGACAAAACTCTCCTGCAAAAGATCCAACTCTTTGTCGCTGAGAATGTGAAGGTTTTCAGCTTTTTTATCCAAAACGGGATTGAACATAGCCACATGCGGCTGGGGCATCCCTCGAGGTTTGCTGTATCGGCCCGACTGCGCCAGCTGAAGCACACAAAAGATTCCGTGTTTGTCCCCGAAAGATTGGATGGCTTCCTGGCGAGTATCCGCAATCAGCGCTGCGAAGCCACCCATATTCTGCTCATGAAGCCACAGCTGCCGGGGATTGGATCGTCCATCTGAAACCACGCTCGTCGCTTCGAACCAGATTAAAGCGCTTCCGCCCCCAGCGAAACGTTTGTAACGCCGCAAAGTCAAATCACTGGGTGACCCATCCGGATTGGCATCATATCCTTCCATGGGTTGGACGGCCATACGGTTGGTTATTTTTTTCGACCCCAAGGAAATCTCTTCGAACAAAGAGCTCAGATCTTGCTGAAAAGGAAGCTCTATCCCCAAATCAGAGGCCTTCTGGAGCAATTCTTCACTTGATTGAAAGGCAAATGTCTCATGCTGGGACATGGTCCCCTATAGTGTATCGGAATTTTTAGTCAAAGAGAACGAAAAATTAAATCTGGATTATTTTACGGATTCCACGTGAGCATAGGAGTCATTGCTGCTTTTAAAGGATTGGACATCGTCGGAATGGCTTTAAAAGCCAAGCAATTGTTTGAGGGCTTGGATGTCGCGCTTGGTCCTCGCTTCGCAGAGCTGAGGCCAGTCTTCTCTTGCTGTGACGGCCATTTCCCCGCTTTTTATCCTTTCTTCCGTTTGGAGGGCCAGCTGAAGAATCCGGGCAAATTCTTCTGTTGTCAGATCAGGAAATTTCGATAAAAACAGAGTGTCAAACACAGGGAGAAAAAATTCTCCACCGTGGTCCTCGATAGTGAGGTTGATATTTCTCTGAGAGAGATCGAGAAAAGAACAAATCTTCCGTAGATCGATCACGCCCTTCCCGATCTCGACTGGAAAGGTTGTCAATCCCTGATGATTCAAGATAACAGCCCCATCTTTAATATGCGTACAAACCACCCAAGGCAGGATCCTTTGCACAGCGCTGACCGGATCTTCGAGCATGGTCAGCAGGTTCATGGTATCCAGGCAGATCCCCAGGTATTCGCCCGGTACCGTATCGCACCTGTCAAAAAGCCGGAGCAGCTCATGGGTCGTGAATTCGAAATGGGTTTCCACGGCCAGGATGACATTGTTGTCCATCAGCATTTGCCGCTGTGCCCGCAGGCTTTTAGCCATCTTTTCGACCAAGGTTTCCGCTACAGGGCTCTTGGAATCCCACCGCATCAATCCACCCGAACAGGACCTCACGACCGATGTGCCGAGAAGGGCAGCCTGCCCGGCCACCTTTCGGTTGATCCCAGCAATATCTTTTTTCTCCCATGTCTTCAAATCAAACGGGATATGCTGCGCTCCCCCCCACTCCAGGTAGAGGCCTTTATCTGCCGCATAACTGGCCAAATCTTTCAAATAAGCCTCATCCACTTTCCCGGCAACATCTGAATCCAGCCCCGAAAACTGGACGCCTTTGGCTCCGTTGTCTGCCGCCCATTTCAAGACATCGAGAGGCGACAGGCCGAGAGGATGCAGACAGTAACTATCGATGCCGACAGAGATTTCTTCTTTCTTCATCAATAAATCACCTGAATGACTAACGCTAATTAATCTGAATTATCCAGGTTAATCCTTTTGATGATGTGCCACCCTTATTTAACACCAACAGCAGGACTTATGGCAATAGGAATTTCTAAGAGAGGGGCCTTATTCTATATTCCAAAGGTTTCTGATAATACGCCATCATAGCCCCAGCGCTGGTCTGTATTTGGCGGATCACGGCCGTGGAAAAGCTTATATCTGCACCTCATACACAGCTGGGATCTTAGTGAGCTGAATATCCTTATTAAAAGTCCATGCGACCAGGTTCACATACCGAAAATAGGGGAAAAACCGGTTGCGGTACAGGGGCTCCATCGGATAATACTTCCGTGTCCATTCGACCGCGCCTAAACAACCGGCTTGCCGAATATAACAAAGAAAAGCTTCAACGAACCGTTTCCGTTCGCGGCTGGAAAGTGCGGGGTAAGCCACATGATTGATCCAGGCCCAACGCGCTTTGCTTTTTCCGAGATGATCATGATATATAAAGTTGATCAGACCTTCCACTTTCTCTTCTTTCTCGTACACCAATGTCTGCGAGACATCCGGATAATCGAGTTCGACACCCAACTCCTCGCGGTCCCAAACCACAGCCAATCTTATTTTTTCTGCATATTGATTAAGCAGAGTCAAACAGCGATCTAAATCTTCTTCCCGATATTCCCGCATAGGAAAAGAATCCCTCTTTTTTGGAGCTTTTTGTGCACCAATGAGACGGATCGCTGCCTTTTCCCAGCTTTTCAGCCCTTCCGATTCAGCCGCCCGGTCCAGATCTAACACCCGGGCAATGACATAATTTCTCTTTAGCCATTGGACAGGGTTACCGGTCGCTTCAAGTTTTCTAATCAATTGGGTCGACCGATGCCCTTTTTCAAGAGCATAAAGCGAAAGATCGTATTGATACTTTTTGTTGAGCCTGAGGGCCTCTTGGATGAGAGCCTGGGCAATTCCCTGCCGGAGGAACTCTTTTCTGGTGACCAACAGACAGGTGTAAACTCCCCGGTAAATTTTTCCATCGATGCTGAAACGGCGGGGCAGGTTGGCCATAAAGGAGATGATTTCATTCCCTCGATAGGCTGCAATCAGATGGGTCTTATCCTCCAACCTGTCGAAGACAAACCTCAGGAATTCCGGGCGGTAAAGGTTGGGAAAGGATTCAATCCCGTACTCATTCCGCCAGGCCGAATGCGCCATTTTTTCCAGGCCTTCCAGGTCTCCTCGAAAAGTCTCGATACTTACTCCAGAAAGCAT
>CAZOJY010000039.1:3759-27544 GCA_964580235.1 uncultured Eubacteriales bacterium
GGAAGATAACGGATAGTATTTCCACACCAGGATAAAAACTTTGTCAAATCCTGAAAAGTAATGCCAACCGTCGCCGTGTTCACGTTGGGATGGAAATTGACCCTATCGGCTTTCTTTAAATCCTCATCGATCACGACCTGCACATGATGTTCTTTGTCATTGATCAAGCCAAAAACCGATACAGAGCCTGTTTCAAGGCCCAGGTGCTTCATCAGCCTTTTTTCGGAAGCAAAACTCAACCGGTCTTCTCCCAATAACCTGTTTAAAGATTTGAGATCCGCCGCTTTGGAGGCTTCCAGGATAACCAGGTAATGGCGGTTTCCTTTTTTATTTCTCAGAAAGAGGTTCTTACAGTGGGCCCCGATGATTTGTGTCCAGTATTTTTCAGCTTCCTCTACCGTGAACACAGGCGGATGTTCATGTCTGGTGTAAGAAATCCCAAGCTCATCCAGAACATTGTAGACCGCTGCTTCTTTTTCGGATAATGCCATCTGCCTCTTTCCTACTTCACAATAAATGTAGCATCCAGCTCCCGCTTTTTAGCCTGGATCTGGTCAAACAGTTTATTCACAGCTTTCATGTGTTGGTCCATGTCGTTTAGCGGCTTCATGGCGAGATCATGCAATTGAACATAAATCTCATAAAGCTCCTCGAGTTTTTTGTATGTCTCTTCAAATTGCGAGGGAGGCTCTTTCAGCTCTCCGAGGAGATTCTCGATCATTGCCTTGTGCTCGATCATCGTGGCTTTATTTTGCTTCGTTTCTGGGCCTAACATCTGAGCTGCAGCTGTTTCAAAATCCATATCCGATACTCTGGCATATTCCCAGACTGCCTGATAGGCCCTTGACTGGCTGACACAGGCCGATGCCTGTTGAACAATTAGCTCTCCCAGACCTTGAGCTTTGATCTCATACTTCTGCTCCTCCTGCGCCCGATTGCTGCAGCTAGAAAATAAACAAAACATAAAAAAAACAATAGGCGCAATAATTAGGCATTTTTTCATAGATTCCTCCTGGCCTTCTTCAGTTGAATTTTGATCGAAGATTCTCCCAAAACCTCAGCACAAAAATCCACATACGGGCTCTTCTCGATCAATCTATTCTGAAATTCAATATCTTTGCCGCCTACACTCACAGATTTCCCCTCAAAATCCTTAGGAACCAAAACATGGAACAGGATTTTAGATTGGGATGTCCGAACGTCGAGACAGATTAGATCTTTCTTGTGCCAGAAAGTATAGCCCAAATTAGCGGCAGAACACTGATACTCGACCCGGACTTCGGCCTCTGCCATTTCTGCTGCCACCCAACGGGGGGAAAGCTGAACATTTTGCATCATACTCATTCTGTCTTCCACCCCCACCAGACCCTCAAGAAAAGCATAGAGCATCGCACTCGAACCCCACGCATCTGCGGGGGATGCTTCTGGACTCGTGCTTGTTGCAGCACTCGCAGGCCTTCCATCGGGAAAATACCAGAGATAAGTCGTTCCCGTTTCTTCTATCATTCGGGAGTAGCGGTTCAAGATACTTCACGCCGCGGAGCATGTCGCTGTAGTCTCTGATCCAGAAGGATTTGGAATCTGGAGTGCGGTATCCCCTGATTTTCTTCCCATCGATTACGATATCCAGGGCATTTTTTTCTAGAAAGGAGCGGATTTTGGGGATAAACTGGTCGAATTCCGGCCGGCCGGTTTTAACGAACGTCTTCTCGCCCATCGGTGCAAACATACCATCAAACTCTGCCTGGATTCAAGAAATAGGGGAGGTTGGCTGTTGACATCGGGGTTGATCCGAAGTAAAAAATTAGGCATTGGACTGATGTGATCATGAATATCTGGGGTCTGCACTTCATGGATGCCGGAATCATCATCTTTTATGTTTTTCTCATTTTATGGATTGGAAAACGGGCCGGCAAAAAAACCAAAAACACAGGCGATTTTTTCCTGGCCGGCCGGAAACTGGGTAAATTCTATCAATTCTTCCTCAATTTCGGCTGCTCCACCAACGCCGATCAGGCTGTGGCCGTTTCCCGTGAAATCTATCGGACGGGAATCGGCGGCATGTGGATCCAGTTCCTGGTCCTTTTTCTGACCCCTTTCTACTGGTTCTCGACGTTCTTCTTCAGACGAATTCGCCTGACAACAATCGGGGATTATTTCGCCGAACGTTTCAACAGCAAATCCCTCGGCGCAAGCTACGCTATTTTCATCCTGTTGATGTCCATTTTGGGAGGCGGAATCGGCTATATGGTGGCAGCCAAAACCATGATGGCCATGACGCCCAAATCGCCCGGACAATGGTCCCATGAAGAACGCATGAGTGTGCAGCAGTATCAGGAATTTCAAGGCCTGAGAAATCAATTAGGTCAGGAGTTGAGCCGACAGGACAAAATCCGATACGACGAATTGAACGAAAAAAACAAGCGGGGCGAACTCCATTCGTTTATCTCCCACACCAATCCCATTCTTTTTTATTTCATTTATGCTGTGATCGTGGGAATCTACACCATGCTGGGAGGATTCCGCGCTGCGGCCATCACAGATGCCATACAGGGAGTGTTGATCATCACGTTCTCTATGATTCTCATTCCGATAGGCCTTCACAAGATTGGAGGCTTTTCCGGCCTTCATGCCTCGGTGCCCAACTATATGTTTGAGCTTTTTGGCTCTGTCACCATGAGCGAATATGCCTGGTATACCATCTGCGGAATGGTGCTGGCCAATCTCGTCTCGATCATAGCTGTGGCCCCGGGTATGCAGACAGCCGGATCAGCCAAAAACGAGATGACCGCCCGCTTCGGTATGATCGGCGGCATGTTTTTTAAGCGCTTCATCATGATTTTCTGGGCATTGGCAGGCCTGCTTGCCATCGGGTTGTACACCGGGATCCTTCACGATCCTGATTTGATTTGGGGATACATGTCCAAAGACCTTCTCTTCCCAGGAGCTATAGGATTGATGCTGGTGGGTATCCTGGCTGCCAACATGTCCACACTGGATGCCAGCGCCGTCTCTTACTCAGCCCTTTTCATCAAAAACATTTATCAGCCTTTAAAACCGGGAAAATCCGAAAGCCACTATTTGTTGGTGGGCCGCATCGCCATCGCGGCAACCCTCCTCGGAGGAATTGCTGTTGCTCTTTACATAAACAATCTGCTGGAGCTCTTTAAATACATCATATCCATACCCGCCATCTATGGCGCATCTATCTGGCTGGGCTTCCTTTGGCGCAGGTTGACAAAAACTGCCGTCATCACCCAAGTGGTGCTTTGTGTGATCATTTATGCCGTCATCCCAAATCTTTTTCCTTCATTAAACTGGGCCAAGACCAATCCCTCGCTTCTCCAGGAAACACAACCCAAGGCTGTCAGATACACAACAAGTGCATTAAAGACAGATGTCGAACGAGGAAATGCCGATTTTGTCGGTCAATCCATCACCAAACGACATGTCACCGAGCCTGTGGGCGTATATTTCGAAAGTGTCGCTCGAGTCGATCCCTCAGATCCAGATTCGGCAAAAGTGGGGCTGGGGCGGTTCCATGCTGAACTCTGGGTGTTGAGCTGGTTCGGGATTGATTTTTCTGGATACAAAAAATCTCAATTAGTCGCCATCCGGTTCTTTTTCGATGCCCTGTTTCCGTTTGTTTTTTTATTCCTGATCTCTTTATTCACGAAACCAGCACCCAAACCGAACCTGGATAGATTTTTTGCCAAACTCCATACACCGGTTCAGCAGACAGATGAGGAAGAAAAGAAAGCCCTGCAGGAATCTTATGACAATCCCGTGAAATTCGAAAAGCATAAGATCAAACCGGGTTCAAACTGGGAAATCATGAAGCCTAAAAAGATCGATGTTCTGGGATTCGGCGGAAGCTGGATACTCGTTGGAGTCATTATCCTGTTGCTCTGGCTTATGACTTCTATAAAACTGTGATAAGATAATTCTAAACATGTTTGCAGGCAAAATCACGGAAAAATAAGGAGGTTTTGGCTATGAATCTTCCATCGTCGATCACCAGGCGTTTTTTTCTGTGGATGTTAACCGTGTTTGCATGCATCAGCTTTTTTTCCTCGGCATTGGGTCAGTCACTCTTTGAGACAGAGCCGAATAATGACCGCGACCAGGCTAATGAACTCCGCCTGGGCCAGACTGTTGAAGGACTTTTCCAGGTCGAGGAGGATGAAGACTGGTTCAAGCTTGTGGTTGGTCAACCGGCTAAAAGCATCATTCGGATTGACCTGACAGGGGTTGCCGGCGCCGACTCCTATCTTAGGATATACAATGACAAAGAAGACAGGCTGAAGGAATCGGATGCAGGCGATGAAGGGCAGGGAGAGGCCATCATCAATTTTGGATGTGAGGAGGGCCCCTACTATATCCAAGTTGTCGGCCGTCAAAAGAATGATAAAGAAAAATATGCACTCAGCACCAAACTCATCGGCCCCTGGCAGGAAGGCCAGGAATTCGATCCCAACGACGAACTTGAACAAGCCAATGAAATCCAATTGGGAAAAACTGTCAAGGGATTCGCCTACCCAGATTCAGACGAAGACTGGTTCGCGGTGACCATCCCGGCATCGGGTATGGATATTTTGGTTATCGAGCTGTCTGAACTGGATGGAGTGGATTTATTGCTTGCACTGCTCGACTCAGACGGCCAGAAGCTCAAGGAAGCAAACAATGGTGAAATGGACGAAAAAGAAATGATTGTCAGGATGAAAGTCAAGCCCGGCAAATACTACATCATGGTCAACAATTACGGCTTTAATGAAGAGAAGGCTTATACTTTAAGAGCGGGAAAACCGACAGCCCCTCCGGCCACGCCTGAGGAAGTCAATCGGGCCCTTGACAAAGCTTTGGACTGGCTGGCCCGAATCCAAACACCGGAAGGGAGCTGGCCCTCTAATGAATCGGCTATCGGGATATCCGGGCTTGCTTTGATGGCCTTCTTGGGGGCAGAGTGCATCCAGAAAGATTATGCTCAAAACATCACGGCTGCTGTAACCTTCCTTAAAAGCCAATATCATCCCAGCTCTGATTACAAGCCGAGCTCTAAAGAGCAGGCCTACTACGGAGGATTGATCGCATCGGCCGACAGCATCATGTACGAGCATGCCATCTCAACGCTATCGTTAGCTGAGGCTATCGTCAGCTCGGGCGATTTGGGTCTGGAGCCAATCGTCGAGGATGCCGTGCAGTTGATCCTGCGCGTTCAAAACACAGAGCACAAACCCCAACTGATCGGCGGGCCTATCAATGCTCAGTCAGAATATTATGGCGGCTGGCGCTACGATCCTGACAGCACAGAAAGCGATATATCCGTGTCAGGCTGGCAGATCCTGGCTCTAAAGGGCGCTCAAAGCGCTGGCTTTGACGTACCCGAATGGTCCTTGGCAGGAGCTGCCAAATTCCTCAGAGCCTGTTATGACGGGGAGGACCAGTCCTTCACCTACCAGCCAGGAGGGGATGTCGGCTGTGCGCGGGCTGGAATCGGCGCACTGGGGCTGCAGTTGTGCGGACTTCCAGACGATCCTCTCATCCCTCATGCTTTGCGCTTTATGGAAGACAACCCCCCTCTCTGGGCTGTAGAAGATCCAGGCGAGGGCTGGCCCTTCTACTACTGGTATTACGGCTCAAGGGCCATGCTGAAAGCAGGAGGAGATGACTGGCGCATCTGGAAATCGTGGATGTGCCGGCTTCTGGTCGACAATCAGAACGACAACGGCAGCTGGGACAGCGATCAAAAAGAAGCTGGCATGGGGATTTTCACGACATCCTTAGGGGCCCTGATGCTCGAGTTCTGCTGTGGCCATTTTCCGTTTTACATGCGAGAAAAAATCAAGAGACCCGGTTCGGTGCAAGTCGATTTCGAAGAAGAGGCCGAAAAGCAGGCCGCAAAGAATGTGGAATTGATCCTGGATGCTTCGAATTCGATGTGGGGCCAGATTAACGGCGAGAGTAAAATTGCGATTGCCAAAGAGGTTTTAACTCAAATCATCAACGGTCTTCCCGACAAAATGAACGTTGGCCTGCGCCTATACGGCCACCGCTACACCCTAAAGGATGCACGGGCCTGCCAGGATACAGAGCTGGTCGCTTCGATTGCCCCTGTGGCCAGAGACCGGCTCATCGACAGCGTCAGCCGCATCCAGCCCAAAGGCAAAACGCCTCTCGTTTACTCCGTTCTCCAGGCGGGAAAAGATTTCGAAAATATCAGCGGAGGGAGCATCATTCTCATTACAGATGGTATCGAAAGCTGCAACGGAGATATCACATCCATCGCTCCCGCCTTAAAAAAATTGGGAATCGGCCTAAAGGTGAATATTGTGGGCTTCGATATCAAAGAAGCCGCCTCGCGGCAGAAGTTGGAGACGATCGCCCAATCGACGGGGGGAAAATATCTCGACGCAAAAGATTCTCAGCAATTGCTGGGATCACTCCAGCAGGCACTGAAGATCGAATATGCTGTCCTCGATGAAAACGGAGGGGTGGTAGCCAGTGGAACTGTGGGAGGAGAGACGGTAAGAATCAAGGACGGCCGCTACAAGCTTCGTGTCATGTTGGAACCGGAGCCGATAGAAATTACTATTGCCGTTAAGCCGGGCTACAAATCGACATTTATCCTTGCAAAAGAAAAAGGAGCGTGGACGATTAAAGAAAAATAGCAGATGTTTCTAGCTGCCTTTTAAATCAGACAGCTCTTTTTCCATTTGTTTGACCTTCTCCCTGAGAGCTTCCTTTTCTCCCTTCTTGGACATCCTCATCATGCGGCTCAGCAATCCGATCAGGCAGAGCAAAATCAAGATGCTCGTCAAAGAAGCGTTCAGGAAAGGAACTCTCCAATCCTGCAAAAATGTGAGGACACCGACATCGGATAAATAGGATAATATCGTGACGACAACCAGCAAAAAAACCCACCAAATCATTGGACCTCCTCCTCTCGAAATGGAAATGCAGGAATCACAAACACATAGGTTCCTTCTGCCAAAATTTCCTCATTCCCACAGGACTTATATCACAGCAAAATTCCGGTTGTCAAACCATTGTATTCCCTTGGAAGTATCCTCATTTTCGTCTGCCTCAAGGGCATCAGCTACCGTGCGATGTCTTTTGGGAAAAAATACAGTGATTTTGTGTTCTACCGGACATAATAGCCTATCGAAAAAAAACTGACCCAGTGCCGGAGTGAAAAAGGGGCCGTTGTTCCCATTCCAGTTTTCTTGAGCGGAAGGACACCTTCGCTGTAGGTGTCGGAAAAGCGAAATTGCCTGCCGTAGATTTTTTTATTCGCAGAAAGCTCAATAATCTTCTCAACTGCCAGGAGGCCGAAAGGGATGGAATACTTCCCACACCAATACGTATTACGGTAATCGAGGTAGGTTTCCCCCCAGAGCTCCTGGGTCAATCCCTCGATCTTTCCAGTATTCATATCACCGGTAAGATAAGTCCGAATCAGACGCTGGTCGAACCGGAGGGCTTTCTCCCAGGCCCTTTCTCCTTCTCCGAAGGGTGAATTATTGAAGTCCTTGCCGTAATGATTGCCGTCAGAGGAGATAAGAAAGAAGATGTCCTTCCCTGCTGCAAGATTTTTTTCATTCATGTAGCTTGCGACAACTTCTGCAAGCTTTGCCGAGACCTCCTCCATGCGCACAAAAGGCATGGGGGTGACCATTATGGGAGTGATTCTGACCTCAGGATTAAAATATTGAAGGAAAGGAAGGAGGGCTTCTATGGAATGCTCGATTTCATGGGCCCTCCTGTTCGTGATGAACATGGTCTTATCCAGACGCTTCTTGCAGTATTCTCTAAGATCAGAGACAGCAATGGGCTTTTTCAGGCCGTGCCAGTATTTGAATCCGTCCAGGATCAGGATATTCTGGAGGCCGTTTATTTCATTTCGCACTGTGCCGTGAGTGACGCCGAAGATGACAACTTCCTTGGCTCTCAGGATTTTGAACAGAGGGTAATAAACTCTGCCTGCATAAAGATAATCGTCATGAGGAGAAACGGCAGCCACAAGGCCCTCGGCCTCAAAACTTTCTCTCTCCTGACTCTCGAGATAACCCACGAGTCTCTCCATGCTTTTCAGGTTCCAGCAGAAGCCAACATCATCGCGGATGGGCCGCATTTCCTGAGCAGTCAATGTTAAAATTGACAATCCTACAGCTAAAAGTCTTGCGGCAGTTTTCATACCTGACCTCCTTGCACATTATTCATTCATCGCGGCCCCGTCATCGATTTAAGCGAACATTTCTACAGGCTGGATCGTTTTGGCTTGTGATGAATCCGGATCATAAAAAGCTCCCCAACAGGAAAAGCAGAGCGGTTCCTGTTTTGACATAAGGACAGAGTTTCATCGGAAGGATGGACGTTCTCGCTCCGGTTGCCGAACTCAAGAATGCCAAAACGACCAGCATTACAGCCGAAGCCCGGATTACGATGTGGGTAACTCCGTTCTCAGGCCCACCAAATATCGTTGCGATTACGACAAGAAGTCCGATAAAACACAACGTCAAGCCCTCAGCAATCCATTCCATCGTGATGATTAGTTTGTTATCTTTAGAAATTTCGCCAAAATCCTTCACGACAGAACGTGTTGGCATGATGTGACCGACCCCCCAGAGAAATATCACGCCTGAACCCACGTACAAGGGCATTTGATCGAGCATGAATCCATCTCCTTTTTTTCTTATCGATTTTCCGATTTAATTTTCAGTATAACACAAAGGCATAGAGAAAAACCTCATCATAAAGGGAGACGTCCCTTAGTAGCCGAAGAGGCGGGGGAGGAAAAGGCTGATTTCAGGGATGAAAGTGACGAGGAGGAGAGAAACAAGCATTGCGATAAAGGGAGGAAGGAGCGGCCGGATGACGCGGGCGATGCTGGTGCCGGCAATCCCACACCCGATGAACAAAACACTCCCGACAGGTGGAGTGCACAATCCGATGCTCAGGTTCAACACCATGATGATCCCGAAGTGGATCGGATTGACTCCCAGATGCATCACTACAGGCAAAAAAATCGGGGTAAAAATCAGAACGGCCGGAGTCATGTCCATAAACGTTCCGACCATAAGCAACACGAGATTGATAATCAACAGGATGAGCAGGATCCAGCCCATGGCCCAATTTGATGACTTTTAGTTTCCGATCGAGCTTACACGCAGGTTGGGACAGGAGAACGGCAAAGACCAAAGCCAAGGCAAAAAATATTAGACAGGATTGTCGATGCCTCATTTACTCGATAATGGGTTTGATGATCTTTGCCCCGATTTCCCGTAAGGCTGCGCTCAATCGAGAATACATTTCGTCATCCTCATACATCCCGATGATCGAGCCGCCCGATCCTGCAAACTTACCGGAGGCACCGCAGGCACGCGCTGTCATGACCATTTCCATGTTTCTTTCGCTGATTTTCATAATCTGACTTCTCAGGTCAAAATTTTCATCCATTAATTGTTTCATCGCGCTAAAATCCTTTTTCAACAGGGCCTCTTTCCCCGCTTCAGCCTTCTCGGCGATGCGCCGGAGTATCTCGCAAACAAAAGGATCTTCCCTGTCATAACCCTGGCGGATATCATTCAAGGCTTTACTTGAAACCTTGCCCAAAGCAGGTTTATAGGCTAGATAAAGCTTCGGGAGAAATTTGGGGCTCAGCCGTTCATAAATGCCGTAGCCATTTTCCCGGATGATTTTTTCATCCAGATCCATGTAAACGCACCCCTCATAAACCTGGATGACACGGTCCATAAAACCGGCATCGATACCCAGCTCATCCCGCTCCGCTTCCAGAATCAATGTGGGGAGAATTTCGATCGGGATTTTGACGCTGTAAAATTCCATCAATGCCCGGATGGTTGCCGTTATGATCGCGCTCGACCCACCCAAACCCAACTGCCGGGGAATGCCAGAGGAATACCGGAGGGTGAAGTTTTTGTTCTCCAGCAGGATATTCTGGCGCCTGCAGTACTCGCAAAACTTCTTGACCATGGCTTTGATCAACCTGACTCCTCCATAGAAACCGTAAAGCTCCACCCTGTCGACAAGATCCTGCATGCTTTTAAACACCGGGATGTCATCCTTGTGGGATTGGATCATCACTTCATGGGATTCGTGGCAAAAAACCTTGGCCTCGAAATCCTTAACCGCAACAGCGATGATTTTCCCGAAATACCCGTCTGAGGGATTGCCCAATATTCCAGCTCTAGCATAAGCTTTTGTTTCAATAGTCATGATTATCTATCTTTTACTTCAAATAGATGTCAGAACACCCCGCACGTAGCCGACCGATTCAGCCACGCCCGGGAGCGGATCCTTGCCGTCCTTCTCGAATTCAAAAGAAACCGAACCCTTATAATTGAGTTCGATCAAAGTCCTCAAGAACTTGGGGATATCGATAACTCCGCGGCCGATCTCGATAGTACTGCCCTCCTTTGTGGCGGCTGTCACGTCCTTGATATGCACATCAAGCAGCCGAGCAGCAAACTTCAGGGCTGACTCGGAAGGATCGATGCCGGCACGCTGGGTGTGTCCGATGTCGATGCACAATCCGATGCGAGGATCCAAATCTTTTACTTTCAAATAGGTACTTTCTGGCGTTGGATACAACTTGTCCCCCGGGCCATGATTGTGAATGGCTAATTTTAGATCGTATTTGCTCACCATTTTGTTCACCATTATCAGCAAATTTGGATTAGGAGCTCCAATGATGATCCTCATGCCGGCAGTTTTGGCATAATGAAATGCGCGCTCCACCTCCTCTTCGGTCTGCATGTAGATCACACCACAGCCGTAAAGGTCGAGACCCGCTGCTCTCGTTTTTTCCACAACGGCTTTGATCTCTTCGTCCGAGCTCGCTAAAGGCAGATGGAAGCTTTTGAATGCGATTCGCGCCAGACCCAGCCTCTTGGTCATGGCCAAGGTGCCTTCCAGGGGAAATTCACGAAAGGTATAGGAGGCCATTCCCAGGTTCAAACGGCTCAGCTTTTCTTCGTATTTGGAAGTTAAAGGATCGTTATGCCCAGCAATTTTGTTCGAGGCTTTTATCGCGGGAGAAAGGGACGCCACTGCAACACACATTCCAGCACTTTTTATAAAATTTCTTCTTGTCACCTTCCCCATTTTTCATCTCCTTTTATCAGTCTGCTTAATTACATACTACAATCATCTCCCAGACACAACATTTAATTGGGGACAGCATATGTTTTCACCTATTTCTCAAATGTATTTCTTAAAAATCTCTTCCCCCCGAACAAAAATATTGTCTCTAAGATAGAATTGTGTCATCATACGTGGAGGGACAATCCCTAACATGAACAAGAGATGTTCCAAAAGCATGATTTTGGTTTTATTCCTTGCTCTGTTTATCTCATGCCGTTCCCAAAAAGAAACCGAACCCTTAGGCCAGATGCAGGCAGAACCTCGAACTGGAAACACAGCGGATTTGAACATCCTCACAGACAAAGAAAAGGCCGATGGATGGATTTTATTGTTCGACGGAAAGACTTTTGAAGGATGGCGGGGATTAGGCCGGGAGGGAATCCCTGAGGGACACTGGATTATCGAAGACGGCACCATAAAAAAAATTGCGACCAAGGACGCACGTCTTCAAGAAGATGGTCAGCCGCTTGTTGGGGGAGACCTGATAACCATCCAGACGTTTGCAAATTTCGAGCTTTATTTTGAATGGAAAATCAGCCCGGCTGGTAACAGCGGCATCAAGTACAACGTATCTGAAGAGATGTCTACTTCTTTTCCTCCTCCGAATGCGGCGCTTGGATTCGAATACCAGATACTCGACGACAGCGGCCATCCAGATGCTCAAGTCAGCAGCACTCATACAGCGGCAGCTCTGTATGATCTCATCACCCCCGAGAACAAAAGCCTCAAACCTGTGGGGGAATTCAACACAGCCCGGATCCTATTCCAGGGAAATCATGGCGAACACTGGCTCAACGGTATAAAGGTTTTGGAATACGATTTGAATACGCCTGAAATGGATGCCCTCATTGCCGCAAGCAAATACAAAAACATCACGGATTTTGCCAAAAAGCGCAGGGGCCATATCGTTCTTCAGGACCACACTAACGCAGTTTGGTTTCGTCACATAAAGATTCGTATCATCGAGCCATAAAGATTCTCATGAGGGGAGGGAAAAAATGGCGAAAAAAAATATCACACGGCGCAATTTTATAAAAACCATATCCGCCGGTACGGCCGGCATGGCCATTGGCCTTCCTGCGGTTAACTACAAACGTGTCCGGGGATCCAACGATCGCGTCAAAGTGGGAATAGTTGGATTTTCAGACAGAGCCCGGCACTCCCTGATCCCGGCTTTTCACTGGCATGCCAAGGACCTCAATTTTGAAATCGTAGCGGTTTCAGACATCTGGAACCGGCGCAGGCAAGAAGGGGTTGCATTTCTCAAAGAACTCACCGGCAATAAAATCGCACCCATGCGCAACAATGAGGAGCTGTACGAGTCGGGCATGGTAGATGCGGTGATCATCAGTACGGCCGATTTCCAACATGCCCTCCTCTGCATTCAGGGAGTCGAATCCGGCTGCGACATCTATGTGGAAAAGCCCTTTGCCAACAGCTTGGCAGACGCCCGGGCAGCCCTCAAAACAGTCACAAATTCGGATAAAATTGTTCAGATCGGCACCCAGCGGCGCAGCGCCCCTAATTATATCAAGGCCAACGAATTCATCCGATCCGGCCGGTTCGGAGACATCGTTGCCGTGGAGATGACCTGGAATGTGAACCAGCCCGGACGATGGCGCAGGCCGAAGTTAGTGGCGGATCTCGAGGAGCAGAATGTGGACTGGGAAAGATACCTGATGAACAGACCGTATGAACCCTGGGACCCGCGAAAATACATCGAATACAGGTTGTTCTGGCCCTATTCCAGCGGTATTCCCTGTCAATGGATGGTCCACCAGATCGACACGGTGCACTGGTTTACCGATCTGCCGCGGCCGCGAAGCGTTGTGGTCAACGGAGGCCTATATCTTTGGAAGGACGGACGGAAAAATTTCGACACCCTCACAGCCGTTTTTGACTACGGCCCGCTCAAGGATTTAACCAGAGGATTCCTTGTGACGTATTCATCAAGGCAGACAAATTCCGCAGGCGGAGTAAAGGAACTCTATTTTTCCAACGGAGGTTCTCTGAATCTCGACACCAACATGGTTACTTCCTATGGCGGACTGACTCAACGGATGGCCCGGGCCATGGGGATGAACGAGAATATGCTGGCGGAATTTTCACTGGCCGAAAATGGAGGGGTGGAGACTGCCGCCAACACCGGATCTGATCCAACAACTCTCGCCCATATGCGGAACTGGATGGAATGTGTCCGATCACGAAAAAAGCCCAATGCCGATATCCGTGCCGGCTACAACCATTCTGTCGCCTTGTGCATGACCATCGCGGCCATGCACACCGGAAAACGCGTCACTTTCAACGACAGCGATCAAGAAGTCGTCATCAACTAACCTGTACTATTCATGCCAATTAAAAACCTGTTATATTTTGACATGTTTCTCGATTATTAGGGGCTTTCCTGCTGAAAGATGCTCCTTTCCCCTAGAGATAAGCTGTCAGTGCAATAAATTCAAGGAAGACTTCGGATTGAGCAGAGAGGCTAAAAGAAGGAGCCTGTATCGATGCTCCTGATATAAAGAACAATCATCCTCGCAACCATATATATGATTCCCCCGGCAATAGCAAAGGAATAGACAGCGAGAAATACGGTATTAAGTATGGACTTGGCTTCGGACGATGCCTGCGGGAATAAAAGGTCAAAAATGGTTTTCCCGAACAAAATGAGCATGATGGCAATTCCGATAGCCGCCCGGAAGAGATAGAGCTTAGCATTGGCCATCTGGATGGCGTTCAATGCGAACAAAGGATAAAATAGCCAGGCCGTGAAAACCCAAAGGAAAAGGATAACTATTGCCTGAGATGCTTTTTTCAAAATTGTGGAAGGTTTGTCATTCATTTGATCTAAAACTCTCACAAAGTGAATTCCAAGCTCAAAGCAATTCCTAAAAAAGTAAAGGAATTGACAAGCAATTTTTCTAAGCGGACTATTTTCCCTGTTTTTGCATATATTTCAATGTCAAACTGTTCGGCACCCACATACAATATTTCGCCAAAGCCATATTCTCTTCGCCAGATTGTCCCGCCAAGCCCTCTGAAATTGATGCCGATTATTGGTGTAATCTGGTACTTAACACCCAGTCCCAGCTTTACAAGATTTCCGCTTTTTTCGGGTCCGAGTCGTGTTCTTTGAAAAAACCGTTCTGCATCACCTCCAGAAAAATAGTACCCGAACCCGGCAAAGACATAGGGACGTATTTTTTCATGCTTCCGAAGAGTCAGAGCATACAGTATGGATAAGGTGAAAGATGACAAGCTCCAACTCTCTTTATAAGGTTTTTCGATGTGGTTGATCTCAATAATGTCGCCCCGGGGAGTGGGGTGACCATACCATTTCAAATCAGAATTGTAGCTGGCCCCCTGGTGATCATACTCTAACTGAAATCCGAATCCACGCCACGGGAAGTATTGTATATGGAAATTTAAATTATTTCTCAGGTTCAATTGTTCACTGAAGTATATCAACTTTGGATGGTATATCTCGTACGATCTCAAGCCGGAATCGAGAAAGAAAGAATAGCCTCCGCCTATTCCCAGGATAATAGGGCCTCTTTCCGCTGCAAAAGAATGGTGCGGGAAGATGATGAGAGAAAAGAACACAAATACAAAAGGGAGTATTGATTTTACATACGGTTTCCTCTTCATGCCTATTTTCCCCAAGTATGATTATAGTTTAACTTGGAGTATTTTTTCAAAATTACTTACCGGCAGCGTCTCCAATCAGAGTCGCTGTAGAGGTGTTCCAGCTCTCCCCACAAGTCTTTGGGTTTACACGTCATGATAACCAGGTCCTGAGGCTCGTCCATTTGATCCCAAACATAGTTCGGGATGATGGTTTCTTTATGGAATCCAAGTTTTTTACAAATATTTATGGCTCCAACCTGCGGCCTCATCATTTTGACGACGATCTTGTCTATATCCTTTTTCATGGCGAGAGAATGGAGTTCCCTAAACATGACCATACCGAGTCCTTTTCGCTGAAAGGGCCTCGCAACAATAACACGGAGTTCCCCTTGATGCTTGCGCCACTGTTCTTTTGAAATCTCAAACATCCCGTCGCTGATAATTTCGTCATCGTGTTGGGCAACAATACGAAAAACCGTCCCGGTTTCGATCAATTTCATCCGCTGCTCAACGATTTTCTTTTTTGTGACATCCACTTTCAGGTATGCTCTATCCTCGATAGGAAGGGAGCGATAAAATTTCATCAGTTTATCGAGGTCCTCATCATGCAGATCTCTTATTATAACTTTGGTTCCGTTTTTTAATGTCTCTTTTTTCTTTCTCACGTGTTGGCCCTCCTAGGCTTTATTCTAGGCAACAGTGAGGATAATTACAAATTTGATCGGATGATTAACCTGACCTATTCATAAAAAAGGCCGATGCCATCTTCCAACATAAACAGAATCAATCAGTTAGGCAATCTGAGTCAAGTATTAACATATCCTTTTATTTTTCTGAAAAAATTTTCCTTATATCGGCCTTTTTTACCCTCCGGGCAAATAGATCTGCTTTGTTGCAGCCTGTTCGCGGTGGACAACCACAGCTTCGCAGGCCGAGCCGCGCATATCCATTTGTGAATAATCCAGGTTAATTGCAAGGTATGCTGCTGGGCAGCTCTCAAGCTGCCCTGTGAATAATCAGATCGTAAGGTATTATTCCAGAACAAAAATGTTTTTTTCCGCGCATATGTCTTTGAGAATCTTTGGCCAGACAGTGACGCTGACTTCGCCTAGGTGAGCCTTCTTCAAGATATACATGTAAGTGCGTGACTGGCCGATTCCTCCCCCTATGGTCAGAGGAAGCTTGCCGTTTATGATTCCCTGATGATATGGGAACTCTAGGAAGTCCAGCTGGCCGCTCATCTCGAGCTGCTGCTTGAGTGTTTCGGCATTGACCCGAATCCCCATGGATGTCAGCTCATGCCGGCGCTTTGTCACATGATTCCAGACAAGGATATCCCCATTGAGACCGTGTGTGGGTCTTCCATCTTTTGAAGCAGTCGGAGTGATCCAGTCATCATAGTCCGCTGCCCTCATCTCGTGCGGAAGACCATCTTCTAGAGGATAACCGACGCCGTAGATAAATATGGCCGGGTATTTCTGAAGAATTTCTGTTTCTCTCTGCTTTCTGGGAAGATCGGGAAACATTTCAAGAATTTCCTCGGCATGCAAAAAGGTCAGTTCCTCAGGCATGTCTGGATATTTGTCTGTCTCGAGTTGAGGAAATATCCCTTGGACATGTTTCTCCGCTCCTCTAAGAACTCTCCAGATCTTTTTAACGACATCGGTTAAGAAGTCCAGGTTACGCTGATCTTCTGAGATCACAAGCTCCCAATCCCATTGATCCACATAGGCACTGTGGTCATGGTCAAGGAAGTAGTCTTTTCTCACGGCTCTCATGTCGGTGTTAAGACCTTCGCCGACTCCCATCCCGAACTGTTTCAAAGCCACCCGCTTCCACTTTGTGGCAGCCTGGACAACCTGAGCGTCGATCGGATTTTTGTCATAATCGTTGGAGATGTGAAATTGGATAGGGGTTCGAGAGCCGTCGCGGTCCAGCATATCGTTCACTCCGCTCTCGATATCCACAATCAGCGGGCATTGAACCAACTGTAAGTTGAGTTCTTTGCCCAAGTTTTCTTCGATATAATCTTTTACCGCATATACGGCAGTCATGGTTTCTCTTGGATTCAAGAGAGAGCTGTAATCTGCCGGTAGAATTTTCTCCAGCTCAGCATAATCTCCGATACCCGGGCCTGCTAGATCTGCTTTCTTATCATACGTTTCAGACATATCTAATCACCTCATTATTAAACCTGAATTATGCATATAATTTGCCGATGCCGATATTTATTGCTATAAAAACTCATTTCACAATCTTAAATTTTTTTCCTCGACATTTTATGCCTTTCAGGTTGACTGTATGAATAGGGAAAAAGTAATCTAGCGGGTTTCTCTTCGAATGTCAAGAATTCCCAGCATGTCTAAGCGACCTTATTTCTGTGATCACTTCTTCTTGAGTCAAAAGGTTGGTGGGAAAACCTAAAATACAAATAGGGATTCATATGGAGAGATTAATCCAGATAAGCTTTAATGGTTCAAATGAGAAATAGACTTCTGTTCCGAGATACGGAACTGATTCTTGCCATTCTGTTTGGCTAAATAGAGCATCGAATCGGCCTGTATGATGAGGTCTCCTTTGTTTGAAGCCTCTTCCGGGAAAATGGCAACGCCCATGCTCACCGTCGGTTTCCCCAGTTCAATGGATTCCTCGTGGAAAAATCCATGGGACGATAGAGCCTTATGGATTCGCTCTGCGATGTTTATGGCATTCTCTCGGCCGACATAAGGCAAAACCACGGCAAACTCCTCTCCCCCGTAACGGGCGCCAAAATCCAGCTCTCTTATGCTGTTGCGAATCACCTGTCCCATCTCTCGCAAAATAGCATCTCCGGCCGAGTGTCCCAAAGTATCGTTATATTTTTTAAAGTCATCCACATCGATCATGATCAAACTCACAGGAAATCCCTGATCAAGAGACCGTTTCAGCTCATACCCTAAAAATTGCTGGAAATAGCCATGGTTATGAAGTCCTGTAAGCCAATCCAGCTGTGATCTCCCCAGAGCCTCCCGGTAATGGATTCTCAGGCTGTCCAGATGGACTTTTTTCTCTAGTAAAGTTTTCACCCTCGCTTTGAGTTCCCGTCCGATGATAGGCTTCACCAAAAAATCATCCGCCCCGAGCTCAACTCCTTTTATTTTGCTTTCAAGATCGTCCAAACATGTTACGATCACGATTTGGATATCCTTGTGCTCTTTTTTCAACCGGCGGCAGATCTCGAAACCATCTATATCTGGAAGAAGAATATCCAGGAGAATCAGATCTATCTCATCCTGGCCAACAGTGGAAAAAACATCTTTTCCGTTTTTAATCGTTGTCAGGTGAAAGGTTTCTCCATCCAAAGCATTTTCGACGATTTTGGCATCCACCTCAGTATCTTCGACAACCAGAATATGATGTATTTCTTCCTGTTTAATCAGGATCTCTTCCTGCTTCTTGGGCATGAATCCAAAGCTTTTTCCCGAGAGTGTCCGAATTGTCAGTTGATCCCGGTATTCCTTAAGCTGGATCATGGAGCTGACTCGTGCCAGCAGCTCTGTGGCATGGACAGGTTTGCTGAGGAGTTCCTCGGCACCCTCCTCAAGCCCCCTTATTTTGGTTTCAGATCCATCCAAAGACGTGATGATAATGATCGGAACATCTTTTGTTTTTTTATCCTTTTTTATTTTCCGCGTTACTTCATATCCATCGATACCAGGCATCATGATATCCAGCAAAATCAAGTCAGGGGGTTGATTAAATGCGGATTCCAAAGCTTCTTCCCCGTTGTTGGCCTTGACGACGTTGTATCTGTCGGCTGGAAGCATGGATTCCAGTATTTTCAAGCTTGTGGGATCATCATCTACGATGAGTATTCTTTTTTTGTAGGTACTTATGTTCATGACGCTTTTCCTAACGCATGAGCTCGCGGCCAAACCAAGGGGCTGGCCAAAAAACTAAGTTCTAGTTTAATCAATTCAAAAAGGAAGTAAATCACCCTTTTGTGTGATTTTGGGGGTGAGATTTTGTGATAAAATTAACCTCTGACCTAGGATTTCAGCTTTTTACCACAATGAGGGCAGACCTGCCAGTCATTCTCAATAGGTTTATGACACTTCGGACATTCCGAATGCAGCCGAGCCCCACAACTGGGACAAAAGACATAGGTAGGAGATAATGGCAGTTGACAATTCGGACAGGTTTGAGAGGACGGCTGCGGCGCTGGGACTTTTCTGTCAGCCGATCCGTTGCTCGACCGCACGATGAGATAGATCAACAAACCGATTAAGTTGCCGATAAATACGAGCAGTGCCCATAATACTCCATTCATCCCGCGGCGTTCGGCATCTCGGTACACCCAGACGATCACAAATATCCAAATCACGAGCAGAGTGAGAGATATGATCGAATAGAAAGTCACATTGATGAAACCATATGGACCAAACTCTAAATGGCCGGCCTTCGGGATTCTCAGCACCTGCCAGATATGCGGAAAAATCCCGAAGGGAGCAAAAATAAACGGAATAAGCCGCCCTAAAACCAATATGAGAAGAGCAACCAGGATGATAATGGCTATTGTTTTTCCTGCTGTGCTATCCATGACATACCTCCTTATCAGCAAAACCATTTATCAGATCTTTTTTCCTAAACCGGAATTTCTGGATCAAAACCGGAGTAAAAAAGAGCATCAGCAGATTCTGGAGCACCAGAATCAAAACGCCGACCGTTGGGAAGGAAAGAGGTTGATCCAGTCTGATTTCTCCTGCCAACGGCAGCATCAAAATACCCGTTAAAATCAGGAGAATCCCAAATGATGCCCAAATGAATCTCGGGATGGATGACCTCTCCAATTTGGCGAGACACACTGCGTGTGTCTGCTCATAAAACTCCTCTGAGGGCATTGGGATAGGCATCTCTCGCAGATGAGTCCGGATCTTTTGCAAATCGGATCTAAAAGCTGCACATCTTGAGCAGTGGGACAAATGCCGCTCTATTTCTTCGCGTTTGTTTTGCTGGCAATCATCTTCACTCGATAACAAAACCTCAACATCGTCACAATTCATTGGGTCCTCTCCTGTTATTTTCAGTCATTTTTGGATGATAGGCCGCCAGATCAAGGCGAAGCTTCTTTACCGCACGAAACATGACGGACTTAACCGTGCCGATCGGAATCCCAAGGATTTCGCCGATTTCCGACTGCTTGAATCCAGCAACTTCTTTGAGCATAAAGACGAGGCGGTACTGATCCGGCAATTTGGAAACGGCCTGATTGATGGCACGGCTAATTTCTGCACTCCCTGATCCGGCGGCTTCAGCCTGGCTTACATGCTCGGGCAGAGCCTCACACCCCGCCATGTCCCGATCAGCAGACCATTTTTTCTGGAATAAAAACCGTCTTCTCGTGCGTTTTCTGCGCAGCGCGTCCTTGTTCAGGTTGGCCGTGATCGTGAATAACCACGATTTGACTTTTTTCATATCCAACACTTTCGGAAAATAGCGGACGACGCGCAGCCATGTCTCCTGGAACAAATCTTCCGCTTCTCCCCTGTTCTGAGTCAAGCTGAAAGCAAAACTGAAAACAGCAGCTCTGTATGTATCATACAGCTCGTCGAACTTCTGATGGCTCATGCGGCATACATCCGGTCTCAACACCAAAGACGTTTGAGAAGGAAAAAGGTTCTAGATGAATTTTATTTTTTTTCATCATATAAAGCAAAGCTTGGCGACTCCGGCTGCTTCAAGAGATTCCATCCGGCCTGAGAAGGAATAGGAGCTCGAATCGAGGTTTTGGAAACAACCATTTCTTGGGAACAATCATTGATTTTTTTTCGTAAGAGTTATATAGGAATTATGCAAAGAGATTTTGGTTTCTCGTGAAATAATGTTTTCCAATTTCTGAGGAGAATATGCATGAAAAAATCTTATGTCTTCCCAATCTTGATTCTGACGGTTTTGATCAACACAGGGTTGGCCTCATCCAATGATTACATTGTGAACTACCGCATCCAAGCCAAGCTGTCGGTCCCGGAAAAAATTGTGTTTGGAGAGGAAGTACTTTCCTGGCGCAACACCGGAGATAGCTCTGTATCGGAACTGCAATTTCATCTTTATCTCAACGCTTTCAAGAACAACCGGTCGACTTTTATGAAGGAAAGCGGAGGCAGCCACCGATGGTTCGAAATAGACAAAGATGGATGGGGCCATATTGATATCTCCAGAATCGGTATTCAGGGCGGTGCCGATCTTACTTCGGCCATAGAGTATATTCAACCGGATGATCAAAACCCCGATGATCAGACTGTGATGCGGGTGTTTTTGCCTGAACCCCTGCCTCCGGGAGAGGCCATAATCTTGGAAATTAATTTTCAGTCCAAGCTGCCGCAGGTTTTCGCCCGCTCCGGGTATAAAGGGAATTTTTTCATGGTGGCTCAGTGGTTCCCTAAAATCGGGGTGTCGGAAAACGGTCAGTGGAACTGTCACCAGTATCACAGCAACTCAGAGTTTTACGCAGACTTTGGAATTTTCGAGGTGGATATGACAGTGCCACAAGACTTTGTGTTAGGGGCAACGGGCAAGCGGATCAAAAAAGTCAAAAACAGCAATGGGACCAGGACTTACACCTACTATCAGGAAAACGTCCACGATTTCGCCTGGACCGCTTGTCCGGATTTTGTGGAGATCCGCAAACCCTTCTCCCTGGACGATCCCCCTGTTCAAACCGAAATGATCTTTCTCGTTCACAAGGCTCACCTCAAGCTGAAGGACAGATATGAAGAAGCCCTGCGGAACGGACTGACATTCTACAGCCAGAGTTACGGCGCCTACCCTTATGAGACCATTACTCTTGTGGATCCTCCCCTCAATGCATTGGGCGCGGGTGGCATGGAGTACCCGACCCTGTTCACCAGCATGGGATCCTGGTTTTTTCCGAAAGGACTAAAGGTGCCAGAAATGGTGACTATCCATGAGTTCGGCCACGGCTACTGGTACGGCATGGTCGCTTCCAATGAGTTCGAAGAGGCCTGGCTGGATGAAGGCATCAACTCCTATTCCGAAGTCAAGGCCATGGATCAATATTACGGCAGCGACCGGTCTATGGTGGATATAGCCGCCGTCAAAATGAGCGATTTGGTGAACTCCAGGATTTCCATTCTCGGCCTTTCCAAGCTTGATCCCATCATGACCAAAAGCTGGGAATTTTACAGCCGGGGAAGCTATGGGGCAAACGTCTATGCCAGGGCAGCATTAACGCTTCTTACCCTGGAAGGATACCTCGGTGAGGATGTCATGGCCGATGTTATGAAAACCTATTTCGAACGCTGGAAATTCAAACATCCAAAATCCGAGGACTTTTTCGCTGTGGCCGAAGAGGTAAGCGGGCAGGATTTGGACTGGTTTTTCGACCAGTTTTTCAAAACCCCGGGCCAGTTGGACTACTCAGTGGGCCGCATCCGGTCGGTTGAAATCAAAGCCCCCCAAGGGATCTTCAAGGGAGAATCAGTTGAACCGGAAAGGAAAAAAGTCGGTTCAGAGGAAAAAACGTACAAAAACGAGGTGGTCATCCGGCGCGAAGGAGATCTCTATTTCCCCCAGGAGATATTGATCGTTTTCGAAAACGGTGAAGAGATCCGTGAATCCTGGGACGGTCGAAGCCGATGGAAACGGTTCGAATATTTCAAACCGGCCAAACTCAAGATGGCACAAATCGATCCAGAAAATAAAATACCTTTGGATATTAACCTGATGAACAACTCCAGGCTGTTGAAGCCGGACAAAACTCCCCTCCTTCGTCTTGCTCTGGGAATAACGCTCACCTTCCAAAAGTTATTGACTCTTTTGCCCTTCTGAAGGAGTGAACCATGAAAATTTTAAACTGCTATTCTCAGGGAATCAAAAAAGCGACATCCGAAGCAAAACTGGTATGGCTGCTGTGGCTGATCAATGTCTTTTTCGCCAGTTTCATTTATTTCACATTTTTCGATTATCTGAACAATGTTCTCTCCCGCAGCACAGCGGCGGGACACTTCCTGAAAGCTTTCGATATCAACACATTTGTTGAGCTTTTGACACACAACGGTAAGGGATTCAACACCATTGTCTCCTTTGCGCTCCTTCTTTTGATCGCCTACATATTTGTCACGGTCTTTTGCAATGGGGGAATCCTTTTCACGTTGTTCCATCCCAGGAAAACCGAAAAGAAAAGGCGTCTGGCGCCCCTGTTTTTCGAGGGAGGAGGCAAATTTTTCGGGCGTTTTCTCCGGCTGCTGATCTATTCTCTGATCCTATGGCTTGGAGTAATTGTCGTCATTTTGATTCTCCATCTGATCCTGAATCCCTTCACCGAAGGCAGCACACATGAAGCTTTATTGTTTTATCTGATTTTGGTGCAGGTGGTGGTTGCGCTTTTTCTTATTTTCCTTGTCAAAATGATCATAGACTATGCCCGCATAAAGATTGTGCATGAAGACACGGGCAAAGTCCTCCGTTCGCTTTTCAAGGCCACAGGTTTTGTTTTCCAGAAATTGAGGAGCACGCTGGCGGTCTATTGGCTCTTTATGCTGACAGCAGCGGTCATTTTTGCCGTCGATTTTCTTGTCCCAAAAGTTGTTAAAACTCATTCTCTCCTGCCCATTTTCATTGCTTTCATCATCGGCCAGATTTTCATTCTCAGCCGGGGATGGATCAAAGTGGGACTTCAGGCGGCACAGATGAACTTTTTCCAATCGGCCGCACCGCCTCCGAGATTGGAAGAATGTTCACCTTCAACGGCTGAAGAAAACAGGGAAATTGATTCATATAATTCTTCTCCAAAATAATATTGCGTAAAAAAATCAAATATTATTTAGCCTTTCAGCCGATGCCAACCCGTCCCACCCTCATTTTTAACCTGAATTATTCATAAATATGATTTTTTTTACCGGAATTTAATACTATATGCGTTGAAATCAGGGACATGTACCGGAAATTTAAGGGACACGTTACCGATTTTAAAAAAATCGGTACATGTCCCGAATTT
>CAZOJY010000040.1:0-26655 GCA_964580235.1 uncultured Eubacteriales bacterium
AGCAGGGGTCTGAAAGAGAAAAAATCGAACGTAAAAATATATGTTGTGGAGCCAGCCAACTCGGCCGTCATCCTCGGAGAATGTCCAGGTTATCATAGAATTCAGGGAATTGGAGAAGGATTCGTTCCTGATCTTTTGGAAGAGGGAAACTATGATGGAATTATTAAAGTCACAGACGCAGAGGCAAAAGCCACAGCGTGCCGTTTGGCGCGGCTTGAAGGGATTTTTGCTGGTTATTCTGCAGGAGCTAATGTTTTTGCCAGCTTGAGGGTGGCGGGTGAAATGGAGGAGGGGCAAACCGTAGTCACTGTTATTCCTGATTCGGGCATGAAATACCTGAGCACAGAGCTTTTCCATCGCAGCCCGGAAGTTTGTACCATTCATTGTTGCACCTTGACCAGTCCTGATGCGAGGGAGACATGTTTGAAAGGGACCCCCCGTTGTTGTGTGCTTGAACCCTGTCATGTTTAGAGTTCTGAGGACCCGAGTCCATTCGGGTCTAAACAGGATGTGAGGCAGGAGAACAGAATTGTGTTCCAAGAAAAAATATTCAGATAATCAGAAAATAAAATGAATCCTCAGTTCCAATTGAAACTCAAATAATTTCTTATTATTGGGGTTAACCTATTGAAATTACAATAAATGTACCTAGTTCGGGTCCTTGTTTGAAGTTAAATAAATTGACAGGGGTTGCTTTCTTGACATAAAATTGACAACTCCGCAGAGGCATGATTAAGAGGCTATTCCGAATATCTTCATATTTTGGCGCTCTTTTTATTTTCTTTTTTATCTTAAAAAGTTTTACTCCTGAACAAGACTTTACCATTCTGATTAAAAATGGCTTTATCCTTGACGGCACCGGAAATCCATGGTTTAAAGGCGATATCGGAATCAATGGCAAAAAAATAGTTAAGATTGGAAACCTAACCAAAAGCAAAGCCGGGAAAACAATCGATGCAACGAATCTGATAATCACCCCTGGTTTTATAGATGTCCACACCCATTGTGACCGCCTGATTACAGAAGTCCCCACTGTTGACAACTATGTCCTCCAGGGAGTCACAACGGTAATAGGGGGCAACTGCGGAGGCCATCCTTATCCACTTTCCGCCCTATTCCTTAAACTGGAAGCAAACGGAATCGCGATCAATTTCGGTTGTTTGGTGGGACACAATACAATACGCCGGGAAGTCATGGGACTCAAGATGGCTCCTCCGACAGATAATGAGTTGGATGAGATGAAAAGTCTGATCAAAAAAGAAATGGAAGCAGGTGCCATCGGTTTTTCTACAGGGCTGTCTTACCTTCCCGGGACTTATTCAGACACCTCGGAATTGGTCTCCCTTGCGTCAGCGATCGTTCCCTTCGACGGAATCTATACATCTCATATAAGAGATCAGGGGAAAAAAATCACTCCAGCCATACAAGAGGCTGTAGAGGTGGGAGAAAAAAACAAAATACCTGTATTGATTTCTCACATAAAACTTGCCGAAGATGTGGTCTGGGGAAAACCTGAAATGATTACAAAGCCCGTTGAAATGGCTAGGAAAAGGGGCGTTGAAGTTTTTCTTGACCAATATCCTTATACCGCAACCAGTTCTGGTTTTACGAGCAGTTTTCCTTCTTGGTGTTTTGAAGGTGGGAAAGAAAAGTTTTTGGAAAGATTGAAGAATAAGGGGACATATCAAAGGATCAAATCCTATGTCATCGGGAGGCGGCTTACTTCAAAGAAAAACATCGACAAACTCGCAGCAATTTACATCGCTCGTTCGCGAGAATTCCCTGATTATGAGGGCAAAAACCTCCGAGAAATTCTCATGTCCCAGAAAAAAGAGCCGACGATTGAAAACGCCGCAGATCTGATCATCGATATTGAAAAGAATGGCGGGGCCAGCGGCATATTTTTCCAGATGGATGAAAACGATGTGGAGTATTTGATGCGGCTGCCGTACACGATGCATGCCTCGGATGGAAGCGTTCAGATTAAGGGAATCGGTATGCCCCATCCGAGGAGCTATGGGACATTCCCGAGAGTCATTTCCAGATATGTCAGGGAAAGGGGCGTAATAACCTTAGAGGAGGCCGTTCGGAAGATGACGTCTTTGCCTGCACAGATGTTCCGAATCCGGCAGAGAGGGATGATCAGAGAAAAAATGTATGCGGATATCACGGTTTTTGACTACAAATCATTCAAAGACAGAGCAACTTTTGCTGATCCTCACCAGTACAGTCAGGGACTCGTGTATGTCATTGTCAATGGAGAGATTGTGGTCGCAAACGGGGCATATCATGCGGGGACCCTTCCAGGAATGGTCCTATACGGTCAGGGAAAAAAACAGGAGGAAGATCATGATAATCAAAATTGAGCAAGAAATTCCAGCGGCTTTTGTAGAAGAAGAAGGTGTTCACGATGTTACGAGAAGAATCCTGATCGGCCCTAGCGATGGCTCATCAAATATCATTATGCGATATTTCAAAGTGATGCCGGGAGGGAATACCCCCTTCCACAGCCATGACTTCGAGCATGTCCTGCGTGTGGAAAAGGGGAGAGGTTTTGTTGTCGATGCTTCTGGAAAAGACATCCCCATTTCTCCAGGCCATAGTGTATTTATTGCGGCAGGAGAAAAGCATCAATTTAAGAATCCGAATAAGGAACCATTTGAATTTTTATGCACAATATTAAATCCAGAAATGGGCAAATAGCTACGGCCAGTTTTTGTCATGAAATTTAACACGAACAAAGCCATTGAATTTCTTCTTGCCAGGGGTAACCTTCCGATTCTGTATTGGCTCAAAAAAGAAATCCTTGAGGTTCCTGTGGAAAGGGAACAAAAGAACCTGCAGAAGTATGCCGCCCGTATTCGCATCCTTAAACGCCAAAAACCAAACGGTGGTTGGAGTAAAAAGAAGTATGAGGGACATCCGCGGTGGGAAAAAACATATTACATCGTTGATACTCTTCAGAATGGTAATAAGCTTTACAACTTTGGATGCACTCTAAAAGAAAAAGGAGTTCAAAAAGCAATAAAATTTTTGCTTTCGACCCAATCAAAAGAAGGGGACTTTCGTGGTGCCTATCTTAACGAATATGCACCTACCTATCATGCTCTGATACTGGAGCTGCTCTGTATGTTTGGCAAAGATGATGACAACAGGGTTCAAAAGGGCTTTCGCTGGCTCGTCCGGAATAGACAACACGATGGAGGATGGGTAATCCCTTACAGAACCATCGATAGAGAAGAACTCAAAAAGCGATATAATCTGGATGCCCAGATGAAACTCAACCCTGTGAAGCCTGACAAATCCCGACCTTTTTCCCATCTTGTTACAGGCATGGTTCTACGAGCATTCGCGGCTTCGCCCACCTGGAGAAAAAGCAAAGCAGCAAAGAGAGCCGGGGAATTGGTAACAGGGAGGTTTTTTAAACCTGATGCTTATGAGGATAGGGTCTTGGCTTCCTTCTGGGAAGAAATCACTTATCCCTACTGGGCTACTGATATTCTTAGCTGTTTAGACTCTCTCTCTCGCATCGGCTTTTCCCCTGAAGAAGACGGAATTCAAAACGCCTTGGAATGGCTGCAAAAAAAGCAGACCCCTCAAGGCTACTGGAAATCCGGATTAAAAAAATCCACATTGGAAGATCATCTGTGGGTTACTCTTGCGGTACTAGGAGTGATCAAAAGGTTTGGTTTTCTAGAACTTTGATTAGCCTGGATAATTCAGGTTGGTTTATTGGTTGCGTCCATTTTTCGTCGATCAAAAAAAATTATTATGAAGTATTACATTAGCCTTGGCAGCAATATTGGCAAGAAAGAGAAAAATCTTGAACGAGCCAGAAATTTGTTGAAAAAATATGGGGCGCAAATTATCAATAAATCCTCCATATACCAGACATCTCCAGTAGGAGATACAAAACAGCCGTGGTTCTTAAATCAAGTGTTAGAAGTGCGGATAGAATCAGAACCAAAGTCATTTTTGCACTTGGTGAAGAAGATTGAAAAAAAAATGGGAAGAATTTCCACTTCTCTGAGAGGGCCGAGATGCATAGACATTGATATTCTCCTTGCAGAGAACAGCATTGTCTGCTCTGAAGAACTCAGTATTCCCCATCCAGAATTGGCAAACAGAAATTTTGTGCTCGTTCCATTGAAAGAGATCGCGTTTGACCGCATCCATCCTGTGCTAAAGAAAAAAATCGGGGACTTGTGGCGAAAGTCCAGTGATACGTCAAAGGTCAAGCTTTATGTCCCCGAATAAAAAACCGCGTTAAACAGAAGTTTAAATGTTCCATAAGGCTGGGCTCTGAACTGGACAGGAAATCCTAGCAGGATGATTTTTCCTTTTGCATAGGGAACCTCGACGATAGAGCTTTTTTGCCTGAGGAGAGTGTCCCCAAAAATCCAACCGCTCATCAGCGGATTTTCTCCCGGGTACTTGGCGACTGTCTTTATTTCCTCTTTGTCATCAAAGGATGGCATAATGGTAAAAGCACAACTGCCATCAAATATGGTCCCTGTTTCCTTAGGCATCCCAAAAGCGATTGGGTGTTCTGTATCGAATTCCATCCGGAGAATCGATCCGTCACATACAAATTTTTTCCTCTCGATCCCTCTCAGGACATTTTTCACCGGAATATTAAAATGCTCCACTGCAAAATTGCAGCTTGAATTCAGGAAAATCAAAGTCCCTCCGCTCTTCACAAAAGTCTTCAAATTACGCACACCATTTGGCGTTATTCCCCCAATATATTGGGGAGGCATGGTCCCTTTGGCATGGCCGTTTACGATCGATCCAGAACGGCGTGAGCTGGGGAAAATAATCACATCATAGTTGTGATTAAGATTTCCTGCGCGAATATCTGAATCATGGACATGATTGAAAGGGAATTCATGCTTTTCTAGGATGAAACGCGTCCAGCCTTCATCAGCATTGGCTATCCATGATTTGTAAATGCCCAGCCGGACCGGTTTTATGCTGGCTAATTCGGCCTCGGGTTTTTTAGATAGCCCCACAATCTTTAAATCCAGTTCCTCAGCTAATTTTTGCATAAAGGACGCTTTAATACTACGCGAGGGAACAACAATAGCTCCAGCGTTGAATTTTTGGCTGCCGATGATAAATGAGGATTTTGACCAGAAGACCGATCCCCCTGATTCGAGAATTCGGTTCATCGCCTTGAAGCTGTTGTTTTCTTCATGTCTAAGAATGTAGGCATAACCGGCACTCCCTAAGAGCTCGCCTTCCTGGAATTTTGCCTCTCTCACAGAATCCATGGCTGAATTTATCGGGCTATTCGCTGCCCGTACGCGGACGCCGAACTGAAAAGGAAGGGTCCATCCCATCAAATCATACGATCCAAAAGGCGCTCCCTCGAATTTCTTGGGACTGATGAGGCCCTGCCACAGATCGGGATATTTTCTCATATCAGGATAATGCTGCTCTTCGAACACGTTTTTGATGAATAAGGCAAAGGGCTGGCTCATCGGGATGATAAAAGTTCCAGCGGGATACTCAATGCCATCACAAGAAAAGGACTCCGTGCTATGATAGACCTGGATTCCAAGAAGAATCATTCTGTTGAGAAGAAGGGAGGCATTCCCCGGATCATCTTGTTTTTTTGGAATAATCCATGCGTACGGCGGCTCTTTTGTGAATTTCTGGATGACATCGGATCCCATCCGGTATTTGTTGTACAGGAGTTCCTCGCGGTATTTGGCCGCGACATCGAGAACAGCCATGGAGGCTGTTTGGCAGTAATCCACCGCATCTTTTAACCTCCACCACCCTCCTTTCCACGGGCTGGGATAAAAGGCAGACATCGTCAGATCCCGGTATTCTTCGGGAAAGTCCCGGATCGTGTAAAAATGAGGGGTGGCATAACGATACAGAGCTGTCTCTGTCAGGATGGAAATGATGTTATGAGAATCCACAACCTGGGTTACGTATCCTGGATACCATGTGTCGAATACGATGCGAGATATGGCACCTTTCTTCCCCTCCTTATCAAAAGCTGCTCCCATAGCCGAACCGATCAGATTTTGCCAGCGGACAACGAGTGGGTGAACATTAGGATTTGTTGGTTCAGAATTGGGAGGAATCCATATTCGGGCGGGAAACGGTGCAGTTTGGTGATGATTATACAGGATGACTGGATACCACTCTTTTGTTACGAGTTTGGTTATATTCTGAGTTTCGACCAGATTGCAAATGTAAGAGTCTCGATTGTTATCATGGCCCGCATACACATGATATAGCCAGGGCATTGAAGAGATTTCATAAGGTGTTCCCACATTTGGATGGTACCATTCGGCAAGTAGATTCATTCCGTCCGGATTGGCAAAAACCAAGATGAGAAGGACATTTTCGAGGATATTCAGAGTTTTGGGATCATTGGCGGCCACCAGATTATAGGCGAGCTGGATGTTGTGTTGGGCTGGTGCACATTCGGATGCATGCAATCCGCCATCTATGTAAACAATCGCTTTTCCTTCTTTGGCTAGTTTGATGGCCGCTTCAGCAGAGAGACCTTTAGCCAATGTGAGCTTTTGGGCAATTCCTTTATAATTATCTAGATTTTTTAAATTTTTAGGTTCGGATATGACCGCATAAGTCATGGTCTGTCCCATCGAGGTTTTTCCCATTTCGTACAGCTTTATTCTCTCCGATAACTTCTCTAAAACCTTAAAATACGCAATGGCCTGTGTATAGGTGGCCAGATGGTAGTCTGCTCCCACATCAAATCCCAGCACTTCCTTTGGTGAGGGGACAGACTGTCCGAAGCTAAAGGAGAATAAAGAGATGAGAAAAATGAATAGAATCAGTACGGTAGACACCTTAAATTTACACATCATTCCCTCCATGATAATTGATCCTGAACGTTTTCTTCTATTTTTCCATAAGGTATGTTCGTCAATGCATAAAAATGACCCATGGAATATATTATTTTCATTGGCATTTTTTTATAAATAATTCAGGTTATTCAGGTTAGAATGCATCTTTATAGTGTGATAAAGAATAAGTGCCATTTTCGTTGAAAATTAGGGAAACCACATCAAAACGGCATTCCACCTCATCTAAATTGTTCAGGGCTAGATAGCCCTCAGCGATTTTTCGAATCTGCCTTTGTTTTTGCCGATCCACGGATTCTTCTGGAAAACCAAGCGCCCCTTGGCTCCGTGTTTTCACCTCGACAAAAACAAGTGTCTTCCCCTCATATGCGATCAGGTCGATTTCACCTCTGTAAAGACGATACCCCTTCGAAACTACCCGAAATTTTTTCTTTCGCAGATACTTTTGAGCGATGTCTTCTCCAAGTCTGCCGAGTTTGTGGGATGAATAAATTTTCACTTTTTGATAATTTTCCACCTTACTCCATCTTTGGTGTCTTCGAGCACAAAACCCTGTTCCATAAGCTCGTCCCGGATTTTATCCGCCAATGCATAATTTTTTTGCTGCCGTGCTTTTTCTCTTTCGTTTATTCTATTTTCAATCTCTTCAGGCAGAGATTGCTCCTCGAACTTGACATCAACTTCTGGCCCAACTTCTGCCCTCTCATTCACGCTGATGCCGGGGGGAAAACTCACGATGCGCAATACCTTATTGATCGAAGCGATAGCCTTTATGACATTTTTTGCATCCGTCTTCAGGATTTTGTTCTGGGCAGTTAAAATGTTTACCTTTTTGATCATTTCGAATACAGCGGTCAGACTGGATGAAAAATTCAAATCATCACTTAAAGCCTGGATGAATTTTTGTCTCATCTCATTGACAAGAGCCAAGACTTCTGAGGTTTCTCCCTCTTCAAGTGACAAACTTCCCAGCTGCGATACAAATTCGTTGATACGGTCCAGGGATGACTTGGCTTGATTGAGAGCCGCGAATGTGAAATTCAGCATTTTGCGGTAATGCGTCGAAAGGAGGAGAAGCCGTAGGGCCATAGGATCGGCATTATAGCTATCGATCAACTCTTCCAAGGTGATGATATTTCCCCTGGATTTTGACATCTTCTGTCCATCCCGAATCAGATGCTGACAGTGGAGCCAGTAATTCACAAATTTTTTCCCTGTGGCAGCCTCAGACTGGGCGATCTCGTTTTCATGGTGGGGAAAGATATTATCCACGCCGCCGCAATGGATGTCAAAAGAATCCCCTAAATATTTGGCACTCATGACCGAACATTCGATGTGCCAGCCTGGTCGGCCCGGGCCTATTTCTGTCTCCCAATAAACTTCTCCTTCTTTTCTGGCTTTCCAGAGAGCAAAGTCGTGCACGCTTTCTTTTTCATATTCATCTGAATCGATTCTAACACCTGATTTTAGTTCTTTTTGGTTAATGTTGGACAGTTTTCCGTAATCTTTGAATTTAGAAATATCAAAGTAATAACTTCCCTCTTTTTGGTAGGCATACCCTTTTTCATACAAAACTTTCACCATATCAGCCATTTCCCGGACGTTCTCTGTGGCCCGCGGATAATAATCCGCTCTGGCGATTTTGAGTGTATCTAAACCAGCAAAAAAAGCCTTGGTGTATTTTTGGGTGTATTCTGCAAGCGATAATCCTTTTGCGTTTGCTCCTTTTATTGTTTTGTCATCCACATCGGTGATATTCATCACATGGATAACTTTAAAGCCCATGAACCGCAGAAATCTTTTCAATAAGTCTTCAAACATGTAGGCGCGGTAATTTCCTATGTGAGCAAAGTCATACACTGTGGGGCCGCAAGTGTACAGCTTGACGATTTCTTTTTGGATTGGCTGAAAAGTTTCAACCTCCCCGCTTAAAGAGTTAAAAAATCGAATCATGATTAAATATTATTAAGCTTCTTGCTATCAGAGTCAATCGTTTGGTCCACACTATTTCCAATTTATGCCAAAACCAATATTTTAAGCTCTGCTTCCATGAAGGTTTTTCGCTAAGCGGTTCTTTTTACTCGAAATTACCTGACAATGACAAGGAGAACGTTCCATGAATTGACGGCATTTATCAATTATGCAATAATTTGTGTTAGAGAAGGGAATCTTATTGATGAAAGTCCGGATCGGCATACGAAGAGAAGACAAAAATCCCTGGGAAAGACGGGTTCCCCTTATCCCTTCTCATGCGAGAGAAATCATCCAGAAATATCCTCTGGAATTATGGATGCAGCCTTCGTCCATTCGAATTTTTGCAGATCAGGACTTTATAATGGAAGGAGTGAATATTGAGGAGGATCTTTCTTCCTGTTCTGTTGTTTTTGCAGTTAAAGAAATCGCTCTTGATTTTTTTTCCCCTGGCAAGATATACATGTTCTTTTCTCACACGATAAAAGGACAGCCATACAATATGCCTATGCTGAAAAAGATGATGGATTTGGGATGCACACTTATAGATTATGAGAGAGTGATGGATGAGAAAGGGCAGCGGCTGGTGTTTTTTGGAACCCAGGCCGGGCAGGCCGGAATGATCGACACGTTTTGGGCGTTCGGACAGAGGCTGAAAACTTTAGGGACGGGCAGTCCTTTCGAAGAAGTTCGGCTGGCCCATCAATATGGAAGTCTAGTGGATGCCCAAGAAAATATAAAAAAGTTGGGATGGCGTATCCGAGAAATGGGGGTCGATCCTTCTCTTGTCCCTTTAATATTCGGTTTCACTGGTTATGGGCGTGTCTCTCAAGGAGCGCAGGAAATTTTTGATCTCCTTCCAGCGGAAGAAATATCGCCCGGAGAGCTTGAATTTTTTTATCATAATAAAAATTATGCGTCCAACAGAGTTTATAAAGTTATATTTAAAGAGGAACATATGGTGAGGCCTCGCTCTTCTTCTCGGCACTTCGAACTCAAGGATTACTACGATCATCCAGAAAGATACCAGTCGATTTTTGAATCCTACATTCCATTTCTATCTGCCTTGGTGAACTGCGTTTATTGGGCGCCTCCCTATCCTCACTTTTTAACGAAAGAATACCTGAGCAAACTGTGGAGAAGGGATCGTTCTCCACGCATAAAGGTTATCGGCGATATCTCATGCGATATAGAGGGGGCAATCGAATGCACATTGCATGCAACCAATCCTGGTGAGCCTGTTTATGTGTACGACCCCATCGAAAACAAAGCGAGGAATGGGATACAAGGGAGAGGAGTAGTTGTCATGGCGACTGATAACTTGCCAGCTGAGTTGTCCCTTGAATCATCGCTTTTTTTCTCTAATGCACTGTCTCCTCTGGTGCCTGCGATTGCCCTGGCTGACTATTCGGGCCATTTTAAAGATTGTGATCTTCCATATCCGGTAAAAAAAGCTGTTATTCTTTATAAGGGAAGATTGACTCCTGAATATGAATACATGAAAGAATTTATAACTTGAATTATTGATAAAAATGGCCATGAGTGTAATAAGATTTTTCTTGAAAAGTTTTTTCAGCAATGTCAGTATAACCTCCTGATATTGTTGAAGCAAAAAAAGCATTGTCATTTTTTATGAAGAATGCAGGCTTAATGATTATTAACTTAGGAGTATCATCATGAAAAAAATCTTAATACTTGGAGCAGGACTTGTGGCTAAACCCTTGGTCCGATATCTCCTCGATCACCCAGATTTTGAGGTGAAGGTTGCCAGCCGGACAGTCAGCAAAGCCGCAAAACTTATCAACAACCATCCCAATGGCACGGCAAAAGAATTGAATCTCAAGAATGAAGAAAGTTTAAGAGAGGAAGTGGCTGATGCAGATCTGGTGATCAGCATGGTTCCCTATTCCTTCCATCCCAAGGTGGCGAAATACTGTATCGATTTTCAAAAGCAGATGGTCACCACATCTTATGTCAGTGAAATCATGAAGAATCTTGATGCCGAAGCGAAAAAGGCGGGTGTGATCATTCTCAATGAAGTCGGGCTTGATCCGGGAATAGACCACATGGAAGCTATGAGGATTATCCATGAAGTGGAAGAAAAAGGAGGCGAGATAACAAGTTTCACTTCCTATTGTGGAGGATTGCCTGCACCAGAAGCCAATACAAATCCATTCGGATATAAATTTTCCTGGAGCCCGATAGGTGTCCTGCTGGCCGGGAAAAACTCAGCCCAGTATTTCCTCGAAGGGCAGCAAATTTTCATTCCATCCGAGAATCTTTTTGAAAATTTCAAAATTATTTCTATCGAAGGGCTTGGGGATTTTGAAGCTTATCCAAACAGAAATTCTTTGCCTTATAAGGATCTTTATAATATTCCATCAGTGCGCACCATGCTTCGGGGAACTTTGAGAAATCTGGGTTGGTGTCAAACTATGAAAAAAATGGTAGACCTGGGACTTTTAGACGAAGAGAAAAAGGATTGGACAGGGATGACCTGTGCGGATTTTCTGAGAACATTGTTGGGTGAATCAACTGGGGTTGACCTGAAGAGATCTCTTGCGGCCAGGCTGGATCTGGATGAAAATGCAGAAGTCATCAGGCGTATGGAATGGCTGGGACTCCTCGATGATAATCCTCTTCCTGTCGAGAAAAGTTCGGCATTGGAGGTGTTAGGTGCCAAAATGTTAGAGAAACTTCAATACCAGGAAGGAGAGAGGGATATGATTATCCTTCAGCACACGTTCCTGGCCTCTTATCCAGATGGGAAAAAAGAGAAGATCACTTCAACTCTTGTGGATTATGGGATCCCGGGAGGAGATTCTTCGATGGCGCGCACCGTTGGATTACCGGCCGCCATAGGAGCCAAGCTCATACTCGAAGGCAAAATCCAGGAGCCGGGCGTCCACATCCCTGTCACGCCGGCAATCTATGCTCCGATTCTTGAAGAACTCAAGGAAAAAGAGATTTCGTTCACAGAAAAAAAAGAGTGGATCGAGGACTGATAAGCGATTCTGCTTTTTTTAGGAGAGTTTCATTGAAAAGAAAACCGAGTGTGGCCGGCTATTTTTATCCGCATGATTCCGATTCTCTCAGATCCATGATTCAAGAAATGGTGGATCCTCAAGCGAATAAAAAAAAAGCAATAGGCGTGATTTCACCCCATGCGGGATATGTTTACTCGGGGAAAGTCGCTGGGAGCGTGTTCTCATCTGTTGTTTTGCCCGAGAATTTCGTAATAATGGGGCCTAATCACCAAGATGTATCCACCAGGATTTCCCTCATGAAAGACGGAGTATGGGAAACTCCGTTGGGGGATGTTTCGATTAACACTACTCTGGCTGATCTAATCACGAACCAATCTGATATTCTAAAAGAGAGTGCAAAAAGCCACTCCACTGAACACTCCTTGGAAGTCCAATTGCCTTTTATCCAGTATCTGAAAAAGAACGTCTCGTTTGTCCCAATTTGTATTGCTTATTTTGCCACATATGATGACCTTGAAGAGCTGGGCAGGGCCATCTCGGGGGCAATCCGAGGGTACGGCAAAGATGTGTTAATTATTGCCAGCACAGACATGAGTCACTATGTGAGTCAAGAAGTTGCAAAGGAGAAAGACTTTCATGCTATCGGAAAAATTCTCAAATTGGATGCTCGAGGTCTTTATGATGTCGTTAAAGGAGAGAACATCAATATGTGTGGTTACCAGCCCGTTGCCGCCGCCATAATCGCATCGAAGCAGCTCGAAGCAAAAAAAGCCGAACTCATAAAATATCAGACATCAGGAGACATATCCGGAGACTTTTCCAAAGTTGTCGGATATGCAGGAATTCGCATTATCTGACAAGAATTCCCATCAAGATTGTCTTTTCCCCTATGATATAGGAATTCGATATGCCCGAATGATATGTATTAATTTCAGGGGGAAGAAGTGAAATCGCATTTGAAATTTTTAATGATTAATGCTATATATTTTTGCGGAGTATCTAGTTGAAAAAGGCACTGCTAAGAGAAAAAGATGTTCGGATTCTTTATCTTATCGTGGAGCACTATCTTATGGAAGGAAAGCCCATAAGCTCAGGTCATATTTCCCAAAAGATGGATCGTCCTATCTCTTCTGCCACTGTGAGAAACGTCATGGCCAAGCTGGAGAAGCTCGGATATCTTCATCAGCCTCACACATCGGCAGGCCGCGTTCCTACAGATAAAGGCTTGAGACTTTATGTCAACCACTTGTTTGAAGAAGCCATCTATGCTGAGAAGCCCATAGATTTGCAAACAGAAGATTTTTATCGGAGAAGGGGGGATTTCCATTCATTATTAGATAATGTCTCTCATATCTTATCCGAATATTCAAATAATCTGGGTTTCGTTCTTTCCCCAAAAGTTTCCATTGTTAATTTCTATCATCTCCGCTTTATTAAGGTGTCAGAAGAAAAAATCATGGTTATTTTGATCACGACTTTTAACCTCGTTCTCACAGAAATCGTGCAAACAAAGAGTTATTTCACTCAAGTCGAACTCGACAGAGCCTCCCGTTATATCAATGAAAACTTCCGGGGGAAAAATTTGTTGTATGTCCGGGATCTTCTTTTACGAGAAATCCCAACATATAAAATAAAATATGAAAGCATTATCCGGAAACTCATTTCTCTTCTGAAAACCTATTTCCTTCAAGAGGAACAAAACAGCCAGATATTTATCCAAGGAACCTCGAAGCTCTTGGAGAAGCCCGAGCTTTTTGCCGCAGAAAGCCTGAAATCATTGTTCCAAAAATTCGAAGAAAAAGCCAGATTAACCAAGCTTCTTTCTGATGTTATCAGTTTGGATCGCGTAAAAGTTCTAATTGGATCGGAGTTCAGTTTACCGGATATCTCAGATTGTTCACTTATCCTTTCCCATTATGGATATGACCGACAGGTTTTGGGATCCTTGGGAATAATCGGGCCAAAACGGATTCCCTACCGGAGAATAATTCCATTGGTAGATCGTGTAGCAAAAAAATTGAGCGAAACGATAAGTTTTTCTCAATAGGGAGGAGAAATGCCAGAAAAGTCCAAAATTGAAAAAGATAAGGATGAAGACCGGGTTGAAATCGAATATATCACCGAGAGAAAAAAAAGCGCAAAAGGATTAAGCCAAAAAAGAGAACAGACTAAATCTCTGAAAAATCGACTAAAAAAGAAAGATACTGAAATAAAACGCCTCAAGAAAAAATTTGAAGAGCTGCAGGAAGATTTTTTGCGGAATGCGGCTGAAATGGAAAATCTCAGGAAGAGACTCGAAAGAGAGAAGGCCGATTACTTGCGATATGCTTTGAACGAGCACCTAAAAGAACTTCTTGGAGTTATGGACAACTTTGAAAGAGCTCTTGAGAGTCAAGATCAAGATGAAGAAGGAAGCTTTCGTCAGGGTGTTGAAATGATATATAAACAGCTCTACGACCTGTTGCTCAAGCAGGGCGTGAAACAGATCGAAATCGAAGAAAATAGATATGATCCCCATCTGCACCAGGCTTTTCTCACCGAAGAGTCTGACCAGGTGACAGAGCTTCAAGTAGCAGAAGAATTGCAAAAAGGGTACACCATTCATGACCGTCTCTTGCGACCCAGCCTGGTAAAAGTATATATTCCAAAGAAAGAAGAAAAATAATTATGGCAAAAGTCGTCGGTATTGACCTAGGTACAACGTATTCCTGCATTGCTTACATGGAGGCGAATGAACCCAACGTTATCCCAAATCTAGATGGTCTGCTCACCACTCCATCGGTGGTGAGTATCACGAGTTCTGGGGAGAGATTGATAGGCAACCTCGCCCTGAGACAAGCCTTTACAAATCCAAAAAATACGATCACAGCAGTGAAAAGGCTTATGGGAAAAAAATACGATTCTGAGGAAGCTCAAGAAACAATTCTCCGGATGCCTTATGCGCTCACCAGAGCCTCGAACGGTGATTTGATGGTGGAACTGGGTTCAGAAAAAATAAGTCCTCCTGAAATTTCTGCAATGATCTTGGAATACTTGAAAAAATGTGCAGAGTCTTTTTTCGGAGAAACCGTAAAGGAGGCTGTAATAACCGTTCCCGCCCACTTCAACGACCATCAGAGGCAGGCAACAAAAGATGCGGCAAGAATTGCGGGTTTAGAAGTGTTACGCATCATAAACGAACCGACAGCGGCAAGCCTCGCTTATGGACTGAATATGAATGAGAATGCCACGATTGCCGTGTACGACATGGGAGGAGGAACATTTGATATCACCCTTTTAGAAATTAATGACGGCGTGTTTCATGTGCTGGCCACGAACGGAAATACCTATCTGGGAGGAGAAGATTTTGATAACCGCATCGTAGATTGGCTAACCGATGAATTTAAACGAGAACAAAACATCGACCTCTCCCAAGATAAATTGGCTTTGCAAAGGGTGAAAGAAGCAGCTGAAAAGGCCAAGCGGGAGCTTTCCTTTACTGTAGAAACAGAGATAAACCTACCGTTTATATATTCGATTGACGCTGGCTCTAAGCACATCCAGAAAAAACTGACACGACAAACTCTTGAGGAGTTGACACATGATCTCATCGAAAAATCTTTTCCTTTCATAGACCAGGCTCTTGAGGATGCCAAACTGGAGCCAGAAAAGATAGACGAATTCATTCTCGTTGGGGGACAAACGCGGATGCCGCTGATGAGGAAAATGATTGCAGATTTTTTCCGAAAAAAACCAAAAGAACAACTTAACCCGGATGAAATCGTGGCCATGGGAGCCGCCATTCAATCAGGCATATTAAAGGGGCAAATGACCGATTTAATTCTTCTGCTCGATGTAACACCGCTTTCCCTTGGCATTGAGGCAGAAAATGATCAATTTATCAAAATTATCGAGAAAAACTCGACCATTCCTACAAAAAAAACCAGAGCCTTTACTACAGTAGAACATGATCAGAGAAGGGTTCGCATTCATGTTCTCCAAGGAGAAGGAGAAAAAGCATCGGAAAATATGTCGTTAGCCCGATTTGATTTGGTGGGAATCGAATCTGCTCCTGCCGGCGTTCCCCAGATAGATGTGACGTTTGAGATTGATGCGGATGGTATTGTGAGGGTGTCTGCCAAGGATGTGGCGACTCACCGCGAACATGGGATAGAGGTCAAACCTTCATCGGGATTGACAGGCGAACAAATCGATAAAATTATAAAGCGGGAACAATCCCAAGAATTGTAGATATTGAGCTATGGCAAAAAGGGATTATTACGAAATTCTGGGGGTTGCAAGGGATGCATCATCCGAATCCATAAAAAAATCCTACCGCCAAATGGCCTTGAAGTATCATCCGGACAGAAACCCTGGCGATAAAGATTCAGAAGAAAAATTTAAAGAAGCTGCTGAAGCATACAGCGTTTTAATTGATCGCGAAAAAAGAAGTATATACGACCGTTTCGGCCATGAGGGTTTGAGAGGAGAAGGTTTCAGTGGTTTTTCCGGCTTCAATTCTTCTGTATTTGCCGATTTTGAGGATATTCTGGGAAGCTTTTTCAATTTTGGGTTTGAAAATCTTTTTGGTACATCTAGACAGAGAAGAGCAAATTATCCAAACAGGGGAAGAGATCTTGCTTTGGAATTGGATTTGCAATTAAAGGATGCTGTTTTTGGCACAGAAAAGGAGATAAAGATAAACCGAACTGAACTCTGTCCAGAATGTGAGGGTTCTAGAATGCAGCCGGGAACGGAAAAATCGGTCTGCCAGAACTGTCAGGGCAGAGGCCAGGTCCGCTACCAACAGGGTTTTTTTGCTATATCCCGTACATGTTCTCATTGCCAAGGAAACGGAGAAATCATACCTTTTCCTTGTAAATATTGTCGAGGTACCGGGAAGATCAAGAAAAAAAAGACTTTGACTATCAAGATTCCTCCTGGTGTGGACAACGGCACAAAACTCAGGCTGGAAGGAGAAGGAGAGGCAGGTGATCCGGGAGGGGGGAGGGGAGATCTGTATGTCATTGCCCATGTAAAAAGACATAAATTTTTTGAGAGAGAGGGCAGCAATCTCATCTGCGAGATTTCCATTCCCTTCACGAAAGCAGCGTTGGGCACCACTATAGAAATCCCAACGTTTGGAGAAACCGAGCATCTGCGAATACCGGAGGGAACTCAACCAGGACAGACATTCTGTTTAAAAGGAAAAGGAATCAAGGAACTCTACAGGCACCGAAAGGGAGATATATATGTGAAAGTCCAGGTAAAGACACCAAAAAATCTAAGCAAAGAACAGAAAAAATACCTTAGACAATTTGCAGAGTCCATGGGCGAAAAAGTCGAAGGTATAGACAAAAGTATTAGGGATAAATTTAAAGATATCATTCATTAAGGTAGCTGGATTATTCAATAGTTGAGATTGCTGGTATTTATCTGCGAAGAAGGGTCTGTAACAAAGCCGATGTCCACCCAGTTTACTCAGCGAGATTGGCCTGCACAGAAGCTAAAAAATGCTGATAAAGAATTCAGGAGAAGCATTTGACGTCGCATAGGTTCTTTATAAAGGAAAAACTTCAAGGAGCAACCCACATCTTTCTCAAGGGATCAGAACATCATCATTTGAGCAAAGTTGCCAGGATTAAACAGGGGATGGAAGTCTGCTTATTCGATGAAGATGGGAAACAATACTTGGCTTATGTAGAGGCGGTCAAACAGCGACAAACTCAGCTGCGTATCCTCCAAACAAAGATGAAACACGAGCCAAAAGTCCGAATCACACTTGCTCCAGTGCTGCTGAAAACCAAAAAAATGGACATGGTCATCCAAAAGGCCACAGAGCTCGGTTCGGATGGCATTATTCCGATTATCAGTGACAGGACTGTAGTCGAATTAGAAAACAAGCAGCATAAAAAGGTCGAAAGGTGGAAGCGCATTATGGTTGAAGCGGCCAAGCAATGCGGCCGTTCGTTTCTGCCCGATATCCATCCTCCGATAAGACTGGGTTCCTTTATCAAGGGAGGGAAAGGAGCAAAAAAGTTATTCCTTTGTGAACGAGGCGGGAAATATCTGCGGGATATACTGATGTTTCCTCTTGCTGAAAAGATAAAGATTCCCGATTCCATCATCCTGCTTATCGGTCCTGAAGGAGGCTGGACAGAGAGAGAAGAACAGGATATTATGAAAAATTATTACGAGGCGGTAAGCCTCGGCCCTCTTATACTGAGATCTGAAACTGCTGCTATAGTCAGCCTGGCGATGGTTTCTCATTTTTGGAAAAACGAGGATGTTTCTTAAAGGACAGAAGGTCGGGAAATACGAAATCGTCCGCTCCCTGGGGAGTGGAGGATTTGGATCTGTGTTTCTCGCAAAAGATACCTGGCTGAATATACTGGTGGCAATCAAAGTTCCACACAAACAGTCCACTGAATTATTTAAGCTTCTTAAAGAGCCACGTCTCCAGGCTGCGCTGAATCATCCCAATATTGTCCGTATGCTTGCGGCTGAAAAGGAGAAAAAGGTTTTTTTCATGGTGATGGAGTACATCAAAGGCCTGACAATGGAAAAAATTTTAGATAAGGAGAAAATTCTCGATTTTGACAGGGCTGCCGAATACATCATCCAGATTGCTGATGCAGTTAATCATGCTCACAAGAATAAAATCGTACACCGCGATTTGAGGCCTTCGAACATCATTCTTTCGGATGAAGGGAAAATAAAAATCACAGATTTTGGAACCTCGGTTTGGTTGAACAATGTTCCTTATGCTTCCACTCGGATCGGATCTCCACCGTATATGTCTCCTGAGCAGTTTATGGGTAAAGCTACATTTCGATCAGACATCTATTCGATTGGCTGTATTTTTTACGAGATGCTCATCGGAAGACCCCCAATTTTTGATCCGGATCCGTTTAAAATTCTGGAGAAAGCACAAAAGGGACAAATCACGCCTCCTCGGTTAAAAAATAATAAAATCCCGAAAGAAATCGAAAAGATAATCATGAAATGCCTCGCTGTAAACCTGGAACACAGGTATGAAAAAGCCTCCGGGATTATCAGAGATCTTTCCCTTTTCAAAGGAAAAGATTCTGCTAAATCCGAACTCGATGAGATACGGGCCAGAATAAGAGCAAGGCAGCGTTCAAAGGCGGATTTGTGCTGGAATTGCCGGAGACCTCTGCCGCATAAGGAAAAGAAATGCCCCCATTGTGGAGAATCCGTCTGAGGTTGGATGTTTGACTTGGGAATCTAATTGAGATAATATGAATTCCCCCGCATGCCGAAATGAAGAAATTGCACCAGGAGTAATGGATGAGTTCTTTTAATCAAAACGGCAAAGTCTGGATGAATGGCAAACTCATTCCCTGGAGTGAGGCCAATATTCATATTGCCTCGCACGTCATTCATTACGGGACTTCTCTGTTTGAAGGGTTCCGTGCCTATGACACGCCCAGGGGAAGTGTAATCTTCCAGCTCCAGGCGCACACAAAAAGACTTTATAATTCATGTAAAATGTACAGGATGGATCTTTCATTGACCCAGGAAGAATTTAAAGAGGCCGTGATCGAAACTGTCAGAGCAAACAACCTTTCCTCTTGCTATATAAGACCGATTGTTTATCGCGGTTATGGAACGTTGGGAGTTAATCCGTTTCCATGTCCAGTAGAATGTGCTATTCTTGTTTGGGAATGGGGACAATATTTAGGAGATGAGGCTTTGGAAAAAGGAGTAGATGTTAGGGTCTCTTCCTGGCAGAGAATGGCACCCAACACGTTTCCTGCCTTGGCAAAATCCGGGGCAAATTACATGAATTCTCAATTGATTAAAATGGAAGCTTTAAAAGAAGGTTATGTGGAAGGTATAGCTCTGAATGTGCGAGGCCATGTCAGCGAGGGGAGCGGGGAGAACATTTTCCTTGTTCACGATGGCACTGTATATACACCGCCGCTGTCCTCTTCCATACTTCCAGGGATTACTCGTGCAACCGTCATTCAGCTTCTAAAAGACCTCAAAATTCCTATCCTTCAAGACACGATCCCTAGAGAAATGCTGTATATTGCTGAGGAAGTCTTCTTCACTGGATCTGCCGCTGAGATCACGCCTATCAAATCAATTGATAAAATAGCCATAGGCTCAGGGGAAAAGGGCCCGATTACAAAAATACTCCAAGAAGAGTTTTTTGCCTATATCAACGGCAAAAAGGAAGACAGATATGAATGGCTCACATATGTGAACTTGAAAAATTAAAGGGAGATGACCATGGAAATCGATGAATTTTTAAAAGTCGCTCTGGAAAGCGATGCATCCGATCTTCATATAAAAGCAGGCAATTATCCCATCATCCGGATTCACGGAAACCTCCAGCTGCTTACCCAGTTTCCTCGACTCAGTCCGAACAATACCTATGAGCTTGCCAATCAGGTTCTGAATGAACACCAAAAGGAAAAGTTTAATAAAGACCTGGACATCGATTTAGCTTACAGCCTCCCCGGTTTTGGCCGCTTCCGAGGCAGTGTTTACCACCAGAGGGGGAGCGTGGCTCTTGTCATGAGGATCATTCCTTTGGAAGTAAAAAAAATCCGAGAGCTCCTTCTTCCCGAGGTCATAGAAAAAATTGCGTTGGAACCCCGAGGATTGATCATGGTCACAGGGACTACAGGATCCGGAAAAACAACCACTCTTGCTGCCATGATTGACCATATCAATATCCACAGGAAAGAAAACATTATTACGGTCGAGGATCCAATCGAGTATCTTCATAGAGACAAGAAAAGCACGATTAGCCAGAGAGAAGTTGGACTTGATGTGACGGATTTTACGCGCGGCTTGCGCGCATCTCTCCGTGAAGATCCAGACGTAATCCTGGTCGGAGAAATGCGGGATAGAGAGACGATTGAAACAGCTCTTTTGGCTTCCGAAACAGGACATCTGGTCATGAGCACTCTTCATACCTTAGATGCTCCCGAAACGATCAATCGAATCGTGTCGGTTTTTGCTCCCCATCACCAGAGGCAAGTCCGCCTTCAATTGGCCAGCATTATAAAATCCTGTATTTCAATGCGGCTAATTCCCAGAAAAGATGGCCAGGGACGAGTTCCGGCCTGTGAAGTCATGATCAATACGCCTTACATTCAAGAGTGTATCAATGATCGGGAGAAAACCCTTCTCATTCGAGATGCTATCGCGGCAGGAGTCTCCCAGTACGGCATGCAGACCTTTGACCAATCGATCTATCAACTCTACAAAGATGGCTTTATTTCTTATGAACAGGGATTGAGGTATTCTTCTAGTCCGGATAACTTCAAATTGCGAGTCATGGGAATCCGGTCAACTCTTGATGTCGCTCTTGAGAATATGGAAAGTGAAATGACCTCTGTTAAACGACCCCCCGAAGAAGTGGTCAAGGAAGAGGAAGAAGAGCTGGAAACTGCCGAAAAAGAAAACAAAGTCAAAAGAAAGGACTAAGAAAAACCATAGATGCACGCCCAGAAAATCAGAGAGATTTTTCTCGATTTTTTCGCCTCAAAAAATCATCGTATCATCAAAAGCGCCTCCCTTAAACCCAAAGATGATCCCACACTCCTATTCACCAATGCAGGGATGAATCAGTTTAAAAACACATTCCTGGGTCTTGAAAAAAGAAGCTACCCGAGGGCAGCATCCATCCAAAAATGTATGCGGGTGAGCGGAAAACACAATGATCTGGAGCAGGTCGGGAAAACAAACAAGCATCACACTTTTTTTGAGATGCTTGGCAATTTTTCATTCGGAGACTATTTCAAGAAGGAAGCCATAGAATATGCATGGGAATTGGTGACAGAGGGATTCAAGATGGCCCAGGATAAACTTTATATCACAGTTTACAAGGAGGATGATGAAGCTTTTCAGCTATGGAATAGAGATATCGGTATTGCTGAAAAAAGGATTTTTCGATTTGGGAAAAAGGATAACTATTGGGCCATGGGAGAAACAGGCCCCTGCGGCCCATGTTCTGAGATCCATTGTGACCTGGGTGAAGAAATGGAGGAAGGGGAACCCGCTGAGCTGATAGAAAAGGGCAGTGACCGATTCCTGGAATTGTGGAATCTTGTTTTCATGCAGTATGAACAGCTCGAGAATGGGGAATTATCCCCGCTCCCATCTCCATCGATTGATACGGGGATGGGGTTGGAAAGGGTCGCGACAATCCTTCAGGCTAAAAAGAATAATTACGACACCGATTTGTTCCTGCCTTTGATTGAAACAATCTGTGACTTATCACGCAGAGAATATCCATCTAATGAAAAATCGGATATTGCCATCCGGATCATTGCCGATCATATTCGTGCGGTAATATTTTTGATCGGAGACGGTATCATGCCGTCCAATGATAGCCGGGGATATGTTCTGCGAAGGCTGATACGGCGGGCCTACCGCCAGGGGAATTTTTTAGGTATTGATGAACCGTTCCTGTACAAGCTGGCGGGAAGGGTTATCGATATCATGAAAGATGCCTATCCTGAACTCCTCTCTTCTGCGAGCTACATTTCCAAGGTTTGTCTTTCCGAAGAAAGGCGCTTTGCCATCACTTTGACTTCTGGGCTCAGAACTTTTGATCAGTATGTCGAGGTGGCAAGGAATCAATCCCGCAATATCCTTTCTGGGGAAAAATTGTTCAAGCTCTATGACACTTTTGGATTTCCTATTGACCTATCGAAAGAACTTGCTATTGAAAAAGATATGGCTATTGATGAAAAAGGATTCCAGGAGGAACTGGAGAAACAACGTCAGCGTGCCCGCCGTGCTTGGAAGGGAGAAGCACAGCAGAAACAAAAAAAGGTTTATGAAAAAATCAAAGATATTCCGAGCGAGTATGTAGGATACGATCAAGATAAAGCAGAGGCTAAGGTTGTTGCTATTTTTAAAAAAGGAAATATCATCCAACAACTCAGTGAGGGTGAGTCGGGAGAAGTATTTCTCGATAGCACACCGTTTTATGCAGAGGCGGGCGGGCAGGTCGGGGATTCGGGAATCCTGAAAAATCCCCATTTTTCTGGAGTTGTGAGTACAACATATTATCCCATTCCTGAAATCAGGGCACATAAACTCAAGGTCATTTCGGGGCAGATTCGTGTCAATGACAGTGTTGAAGCCATAATCGATCTTTCCCAGAGAATGTCGTTAAGCAAAAATCATACGGCCACGCATCTTTTGCACGCATCCCTCCGGCAGATACTTGGTGATCATGTGAAACAGGCCGGATCTCTCGTATCCCCAGGAAGACTTCGTTTTGATTTCACCCATTTTTCACCGGTTGATCCAGCCGAATTGAGACAGATCGAAGTTTTGGTGAACGATAAAATTAGACAAAACATTCCGGTTCAGACAAAAATTACGACCATGGAAAGAGGAATGGAAGAAGGGGCTATCGCCATTTTTGAAGAAAAATACGGAGAAAGCGTCCGTATGGTGACCGTCGGCGATTTCAGCAAAGAGCTGTGTGGAGGAGTCCATGTCCGCAGCACCGGAGAGATCGGATTGTTCAAGATTGTCACTGAGACAAGCATAGCTGCAGGAATGCGCAGGATTGAAGCGTTAACAGGTGAAGCGGCGCTCCTCCATGTGCAGGAAGAAGAAGGCCTTCTTCATGAGATTCTTCAGTTGATGAATTCACCGAAAAAAGGAATCCTGGAGCAAATCACTAAACTGAAGACATCTATAAGGCAAATGGAAAAGGAAGGCAAAAGCCTTCGTCAAAAAATGGCCCGCTTTCAATACCAAAACCAAGCCCAAAAGCTCCAAACAATTCAGGATATTTCTGTGCTGACACAGGAAGTAGAAGGACTCGCCACAAACGAATTGCGGGAATTGGCCGATTTCTTGAGGCAAAAAGTTGGTACGGGGATTGTCGTACTCGGCACTTCGGAGGGAAAAAAGGCCTATATCGTCGTTTCCGTAACAAAAGACTTAACCGCTCGCATCAAAGCCAATGACCTGATCAAGAAAGTGGCTCCGATGCTGGGAGGCGGTGGGGGAGGACGGCCAGATTTTGCTCAGGCTGGTGGAACAAAACCTGATCAAATATCGGTCATATTGGAAAACATTGGTTCGATTATACAAGAATCTTTACTCAAAAAAATCACCCCAAAAGAGGATTGAAAAAGAAATTTTTTTTTGTCATCATATATATCAGTATGTGCATGAGCAGGGATAGGGTTTTGCGTTTTTTTAAGATCTTCTGGGTATTCCTTTGTGTTTTTTCCCTTTCTATTAACGGTAAGGCCGATGTGATGTCCAGTTCCAAGAAGCCTTACGATGATATCGTGGTGGATATTGCACAGAAAATGAGGGTTCCAGTCGAACTGGTCCATTCTATCATAAAAACAGAGTCCAACTATGACACCTGGGCCATTTCCTCCAAGGGAGCCATGGGGCTTATGCAGCTCATGCCCTTGACAGCAGCCCAGTACGAAGTGATGAATGTCTTTGATCCCCGTCAAAATATCGAAGGCGGGGTGAAATATATTGTGGACCTGATTAAGCTCTATGACGGAGATACAAAACACGTCCTTGCGGCCTATAATGCCGGGCAGGAGGCCATCAAAAAGTATGGCGGCATCCCGCCGTATAAAGAAACAAGAAATTACATCAAAAAAGTGATGGCAACATATCCCAAGTCGAAGATTTCAACACGGACAAAAATCTATGCTTTTTATGATGAAAACGGAAAATATGTCCTAACTGATAACAAGGCTCTCTGGGAAAAAAATAAAAAAAAATCCAAATAAGTTTTTATTCCCTCAAACATAACCCTTCACAGGTATGCTTTTAGGGACAATCTCAAAAGTAGCAGGAAGTTTCCCTACCTGTTCCCCATCGATTTCAATCAGAATATTTTCGTCAGGATTTTCCGGGATTGCTTCTATTTTTTTGCCCCGAATGAACGAAATTTTTGGATGGGAAAGGTGAGATCCTGCATAAATCTTCCATACATTCCTGAGGAACTCCCAGACTTTCATCCCCTTGACTAAAATGATATCAAAAAGCTCATCATCCAAACGGGCATTTGGGGCAATTTTCATGCCTTTGCCGAAAATGCGTCCATTTGAGATGGCTCCAATCAGGTATTCCCCATCGGGGATTTTTTCTCCGTCTACCTTTAGATTTATTCGTTTGTTTGTGTAATGGAAAAACGTGGCAAGCGTGCTTTTTAGGTAGGAGGCCGTTTTTCTTTTTGCCCGGTTCTTGTTCATGCGTTCAAGAACTTCCCCTCCGAATCCAAAATCAGCGACATTCAGGAAATATCGTTCCACATCAGATCCTGCAGCCGTTTTAAACTTCGCCCTGCCGACGTCTATTATGGGAGAGGGAGCTTGGGTAATCACCTTCATCGCACTTTTAAGATTTGTTGGGATATGCAAGCTCCTTATGAAATCACATCCAGTTCCCGAAGGCACGATGCCCATCACCGTGCTTGGATTGATGATGTTTTTGCCATCAAAGAAACCGTTGGCGATCTCGTTGATTGTCCCGTCACCACCGACGCCAACGATCAAATCAGATCCCTCGCGAATGGCGGCCCGGGAAATATCTATGGCTTGAGAAGGCTTCTCTGTGAATTCGTATTTGAATTCTTTAAGAAATGTATTCAGAGCTTCTTTGATCTGTGCCCATCTTCTTCGGGTCCGCCCCCTGTTAGACTCAGGATTGACGATCACTTGAGTCTTCAGAGACATTCCCAACTCCCTCAACGTTCTGAACGGCCTTTTTTTTCCCGAAGAAGGACATTCCGATGATTCCTCCTAAAGCGCCCAGGGCTGAAAAAATGATAATAGAAACCACTAATCCAAGAATATTCCAGACGATAGAACTTTCAAAGCCTCTATTCCCCAGCCAGGATTCCCAGCCTGATGGCATCTCCTCATAAAATTGTGAAAACCTGTCCAGCACTCCCTGGACAATCTTTTCACTCACAGCGCTGAATGGGATATTGACAACAACCTCGACCACGGCTGCTATGATTCCAGTAAAAATTCCTACAATCGCGCCATCGCCGGCTGTTAGAACAAGGGGAGATCCCTTGGCAAGAAAATAGGAAGCCAGGATGCCTCCCCCGATAATCCAGAGACAACAGAGACAGTTAATGAGGGGTATTCCAGATAATACGCCGGCTATCACGCCTCCGATTAGAGCTGGGACAAACATTCCGGGCCTTTGGTTGCTCATGCATCCTCCTTCTCGATCGTTTTTTCTATTCTAGTTATTTTTTTATCTTAATTTCAAGTTAATTCTGAATGAGAAAATGTTTATTTGATTTTGTTGAGGATGTAATCAGTCAGACCAGCAAGAAAAAAGAAAGGAAGTGCGAGGCCCCACACAGTTCCGGTTAGGAAGCGAATCCAATCTGAACTGGCCCAAATGCCCAAAAGATTGCCACCAGCGTCGATTACAATCGGAATCGATATAAAAATGATAGTTTTTGCCTTTGGCATAGCTGGCGCGGAAAATCCCTTAATAAGAGGAAAAATTAAGGTTCCCAGCAGAAATCCAGAATAGATCCCAAAACAGCGGGCACATACCGCCATAGGATATCCAAAAATATAAAAACAGCGAGCGGGAATCTGATGGCATGTCGGGGAAAAAACTGCATACAGGAATCCAGAAAAAGAAGATGATTGACTTCTAAAATAGGGAGCCCCAAATATAGCCCCAATCCATATGGTAATTCCGGTCAAGGTGACAATATAAATGACGGCGATTTTTGTTTTCATTTTCATAATAATAGCCAGGATAAAGACACCCGGAAAAATAAAAAAACAGTGTAGTCTCTTGATAGCAGCAAAGTCAACTGTTTGACTGATGTCCATGCATTTAACACTAAATCATGCTAA
>CAZOJY010000041.1:0-25679 GCA_964580235.1 uncultured Eubacteriales bacterium
ACTGATTCTGTTTATTTTGAAATAGGGCATCGTCCTTTTTTATGAATAAATCAGGTGAGGAATTTTCCAGGTAAAATACCTTTATTGAGGGAAGGCAAAAATTCGTTATTAGGGAGAACTGAGATGACCTTAAACAAGTCCATCATGAGGCAAATTTCCATTTTCCTATTTTTGGGTGTTTTATTTCATTCTATCCAGATTCGGGGATTCGCACAAAAAGCTGTTCCTCGATCCCAATACTTAGATTATGCCCGGAAGGCTGCAGATTACACTTGGGGGAATTACGGCAATGTGATCCAGCGCTGGAAAGAGGGCTTTGATCCTGAAAATGTGTTCGGCTACCGTCCTCCTGGCGGCCTGTTGGAGATGGCCGTCATTTATGCGTTTTTGTATCAAAAGGAAAAAAAGCCGGAATTTGCCACCCGTTCCAAAAAGATACTCCTTACCTACGGAGATTATCGATCCGCTTTCCCGGAATGGGCAAGACAGAAACGCCCGGATTACGAGGATGGCATTCCGATGCTGCCGGATTTTTTTACAGTGATGCGTTTCCTCAGAGCTTACGACATCCTACAGAGAGCCGGTGTTTTGCATGCAGAAGAAAATCAAAAAATCCAGAGTGAAATCGCAGCTAGCATGGCGTACGTCCTGCGGACCCAGGAGTGGGGGCCGATGAACCGAACGGCCCTTCGGGCCGAATCTCTGGCATGGGCTGTGCGTGCTCTCCCCGGCTATTCAGAGACCAAAAAATGGGAGATGCAGCGTAAAGCGCTGGGAGATGACAATTGGGGAAATTGGCAGATCGAAGATGCCACCATCTATCATGGCGTCTGGCTGTATGCTTTGCTGGGATATGCGGACGCGATGGGCCGGCTGGACAAACTTCTGGACACCCCAGAAATGTATTATTACGCCCATTATTTCCTGCAGCTGATGTGCCCTGCGGGTATGGTTCCAGATTTCGGGGATGCCAATTGGATGGCAAATTGGCCGCGTTTCCTGGTGTTTTTTGAAGCAGCGGCCAATCACTACAAGGACCCTCAGTTGAAATGGGCGGCCTCCACGATTGCGCGAAAATTCATCGATTTCGACAATCCCAAAAATATCGGCCTTGCCTACAATTTCTTGGACTGCTACCTCTGGGGAGGAGAGGACATTCCTGTCCAGCAACCGGACTCTCTGTCCCAAGAAGTGATGGAGGATGTGCAGGGAAAAAAGATCGTTTTCCGGAACGGCTGGGATCCTCAATCCTCTTATCTGCTCTTGAATTACAGGGATGAGGGTGATGGCGGTTTATACTTCCGGGATTATTTGAGGGACACAATCCCCGTGGAAGAAGAAAAAATGACCCACGGGCATGCGGATGAAAACAGCATCGTTTTGTTGATGTCCGGAGGTTCTATTCTTCTCCATGACGGAGGGTACCGCGACTTTATGCCCAGTGGTCCCTTTGGGGCCTATCGCCAGGATTATTTTCACAACCGACTTTGTGTGAGGCCTGAAAAAATCTGGATGGGGCAGGAAAAGGGAGAATTCCGTTACAGCATAAGGAATGCCGTTCCAGGACAGAACATCCTGGATTTTCTCCACAATGCGGGATCCTACCGCAGGGTCCGCACGCAGAAAGTTGACTTTCTGAGCCTGGATGATTTTGATTACAGCCGCACTCGACTCCTCGACGACAGCATGGGTTATGAATGGGACCGGATCGTTGTGTATGTCAAAAAGCCAGAGCTATTTGTCGTATTCGATGTGTTCAAGTCCCTTAAGGAGGAATATTTCACTCTGGCCAATCTGTGGCACACGCACAAAATCATTGCTCAAGGAAAACACTGGTATGACACGGTGTATGACAGGATCCAAAACATCGATCTTCCCGCAGATAAGAATTTGCTGATTTTATTCCCGATGGCCCGCTTCAGATTGGAAGGAACCGAACCGGAAAAACGACACTACCAGGACGAGATTCTGATTCACCAAACCACAGCCCAGCATTTTGAAATGGGCGAAACCGTCGGTTTTATTTCCGTCCTCATTCCCCATGCCAAGAAGGACTCCCCCAAAAAATGGCTGAATAAGATCCGCTCCATCCCGACAGAACCCAGCCGGGCAGGCCTTGGCGTGGTGATCGACACAGAAGACCAAAAGATCGTCATAGGGGCGAAAAATGATTTGCGCATGGATATGTCGCGTGACTGGCGCCGTCCCCGCTACACCTACAAGGCCGGAAGAATCGGATTTAACGATTTTGAAACCAACGGAGATTTTTTATTTGCTGCCATCAAAAATTCAAAAATTTCTTATACTGTAGTTAACCTTACCAAGATTTTTTTCAAGGATAAACCATTATTCGAGGCTAAGCCCTCTTTTTATGGGCTGGCTTTTGATGCCAGTCCCGATAAAGGAGGATTAGGTAAACTCCGGTACTGGAGAGATGAAGTCGATATAAACAAATAACCCTTGTTGGAAAACTACCATTGAAAAATATCTTGACAAATCTTATTTATTAGTGTATTCTGAATTATCTGATATGTCAGATTTATCCAAATGGAGGTTTTCGGATGGTTCAAAAAGAAAAAACCGAATCTTTTTGTGAAACCGGGGAAAAAGACTTTGGATGCTGCACAGTAGAATCCGTAGTCAGCATCGATGAACGGGGGCAAATGGTTCTCCCCAAAGAGATAAGAGAAAAAGCAAAAATATGCCCGGGGGATAAACTGGTTGTGATCACCATGAAAAAGGATGGCAAGTTTTGCTGCCTCTCTTTGATCAAAGCACAGGATTTTGAAGGAATGGTTACGAATCTGCTTTCTCCGATAATGGCAAATACACAAAGGAAATTCTGATGAAAGTGAAAGCGAAAATTAATGATAAAAAAATTAAGAAATTCGTCCAGGCCTACACAAGCTGCATCGCCGGAGCTATGAGAAAAGAGGAATATATTGGACTTATCAAGGACGCCGGATTTCAGAATGTCGATATACAGGGAGAGGAATTTTTCTCACTGGGCCTAGAATCCGAAGGAGGAATGGTAAAAGCCACAGCTGAAGAAACAAGGATCGCGGTCGAACAGCTCAAAGAGCTGGCTCACGCCGTCTCCAGTATCAAAATAAGCGCCGCAAAGCCCAAAAAATAAATTTTTTCAAAATCTCAGTTGCCAGGTGCGGCTAAATTGGAAGGCTAAAACCGAAAGAGTTTGTTTCCCAGTCTTCTCTGATCCTCGTTCCAGCGGTTCACCAAATAGGGTTTTCCCTTTTCGAAAATCCGGACAATTTTTTCAAAATATTCTTCGCATTCTTTAGTGTTCATGTGAATGGTTTTATTCACAAACGACAAAATCCGGGAATGATAAAACGGAATCATGGATTCAATGATCATCTCCTTGGGGATCTGGTTATTGCGGTAGGCGATGGCATAGCTGAATAGGATTCGGGCCCAGAGATCGCTGTGATAATAAAACTTTTCTTTCGGGAGATTTTTTGTTTTTTTGATCTCAGCAAATTCTTCCTTGGGAAGAATTTTTTTCCACACTTCCCCGTACCAATCGAATCCTTCGATAAAGCTTGAATACAAGGCCTCCGTATCCACAGACACAGGAGGAGGTGTTTCCGTGGCACCCAGGCCAAAACCAAAAATGCTGCTCGGCCAGCTCTCTGTTGTATCTTTCCAGAAATATTCAAGGTCGATCATCAGTTCAAAAAAAGTCATGATTACCTGCATAAACATCGGTCCCAGGTGTTTCGAGGGATCTTTGGTTCGATGAGATTTAGAAGTTCCCAAAAACGTCTGACAGACCTTGAAGCGGTGAGCAATAGCGATGGTTGTCATCCAGATATCGATCCCAAAATTGGCGACGTTTTCTGTCCACGTTTTCTCAGACAAAAAAGCCTGGGAAAGGCGTCTGGAAAATCCAAAATCCCCCCCGATGGGCTGCCTCACCCGGAGGCCGAACAAGGTCCTCAAAAGGGGATAAGCGATATGATTGGTGATTGACCCATCGTATTTATGACGGATGTAGATTGGGGTCACATAGTTAAAGCCGGCAAACAAGGGTTCCCCCAGATACTGAATCCACTCGGGTGTGATACTCTTTAAATCCGCATCCACAACAACAGCGGCCTTGGCCCCGAGTTCTACAACGGCTTCAAACAGATTTCTCAGGTTATTCCCTTTCCCTCGAATATCACCCGGAGTCGATATGTAAATCTTGGGCACATCGGTGGGTGTATTCAAAAAAGCAGATTTTGTCCCATCCGGTGAATTGTTATCCACGTTTATTATGACCGATTTTTTATCCGGAAAAAATTTGCACAATCCCTGGCTAGCCATCTGCGTGGGATAAGAGATGGATTCAGCCTCGTTAAAGGAGGGAATCCCAACGATAAAATCAGCTTTTTTTACATGTTCAGGGTTGACGATAATCACATCCATACGTATTTCCTTTCCGCCAATAATAGCATGAATTATTCAGGAGTCAAGATTGTTGTTTCTGTATAGCTCGTTTGTTCAACTCCTTAGCTTGACCGATCAGCTCTTCCAAGCGGTCCAATATTATTCTGACCTTAATATTGGATAATTTTCGTTTCCCCGATTGTTGTGTTTGAAAATGTTTTTTCAGAAGAAGCTCGATGTTGTCCTCATCCATCCACTCGCGCAAAAATTCATCGGCGAAAAGTTCAGCCCGCAGCGCTTCATAATCCTGACTCATCGCCAAAATATGAAACTCTTCAAGCAGTTCATCACGCCATTTCTGGTAATCTTCCGCGACATAAGCGGGGGTAGGCCCGAGAAGTTTTTTTGCATCCTTTATGGCTTCTTGCAAAAAACCGTCGGCATCCCGCAGCAACTTCCGGGCTCTGTAATAATCCTGCGTTCTGAAATCTCCTTCCTCTTTTAACAAGAGGTTAAATATCTCGGCGGCCTTATTAACATATTTCCAGCATTTGGATGCCTTTTGATAGACAAGATTTTCTGTGCCCTGTTGCATGGAAGTCTCCCTTTTAAAATCCTCTCCGGGTTTGCCATTATATACAATTTTTTTTCTTCCTACAATACAGGAACGCCTCCATTTTTTTCAAAAAAAATATCCCATCCTCCATACAGACTCAGCTGTGCAGGCCGATAAAAAACCTGCCCGGGCTGTTTTTTGACTTCGGATGATGAGTTTGTTATATAATTTCTTATCTTTTTTCGCGCAGTGAAAAGAGGAGAAAGACACATGAAAAAACGACTGATTCTTTTTTTGCTCATTCCGATGTTGTTTGGACCGCAGGCTTTCGCACAAACAAAAATCACATCGCCAAAGGAGGCAATGGGTTTTGATGTCGGAGAGGACTACCAACTGGCTTCCTATACCCAGTTATCCGCCTATTGGAAAAAACTCTCTCAGCAAAGCGACCGGATATCCCTGGTCAAAATCGGCAAAACCACAGAGGGAAGACCGATGCACATGGCCATCGTCACATCTCCGGATAATCACCTCCGGATCGATCGCTACAAAGAAATCGCAAAGCGTCTGGCTCTGGCCGAAAACTTGAGTGATTCTCAAGCAGAAGAACTCGCGAAAGAGGGCCGGGCTGTAGTCTGGATCGACGGAGGTATTCACGGGACAGAAGTCTTAGGAGCCCAGCAGCTTATCGAACTGGTCTACCAGATGGCCAGCCGAAACGACACAGAGACCAAAAGGATCCTGGACAACGTCATTCTTCTTGCAATCTGCTCCAATCCTGACGGCATGGACCTTGTCTCCGGCTGGTATATGCGTGAACCGGAGCCGTCCAAACGTTCCACCAGGGGACTTCCCAGGCTGTACCACAAATACATCGGTCATGATAACAACCGGGATTTCTACATGTCGACCCAGGCTGAAACCGAAGCTTTGAACCGGATTCTGTACAGGGAATGGTTCCCACAAATCGTATACAATCAGCATCAATCGGGTCCATCTGGCTGCGTCTTGTTTGCTCCGCCTTTCCGGGATCCCTTCAATTACTGTTATGATCCATTGATCCCCGTCCAAATTCAACTAGTGGGAGCCGCTATGCACACCCGATTCATCCAGGAAGGAAAACCAGGGGCCACAATGCGGTCCGGAGCAAGCTACTCCATCTGGTGGAATGGAGGCTTAAGAACCACCGTATACTTCCATAACATGATAGGAATTCTGACCGAGACTATCGGGAATCCCACTCCGGTGGAAATTCCATTCATCCCGGATAAATATCTTCCCAACAGCGATTACCCCTATCCCATAGCTCCCCAGAAATGGCATTTCCGCCAATCTGTTGAGTACTCCATCACTGCCGACCGGGCCATCCTCGATTTTGCCTCCAAGCACCGCGAAGAATTTTTGCTCAACATCTTCAAGATGGGAAAAAGATCCATCGAATGGGGCAATCAGGATCACTGGACCATCGTGCCCAGGAATATCACATCTCTGAAGAATAAAATTGAGGCAGATAAGGCAAAAATGGAAGGATCAGGCCGATCCCGGGGTTTCTCCACCAAGTACTATAAGATGCTCCATGATCCCGCTGCTCGCGACCCTAGAGGGTATATCCTTCCAGCCAACCAGCCCGACTTTTTGACCGCCACCAAGTTTGTCAACACCCTTATCAAGACCGGCATTGCCGTGCAGCGGGCGACTCGGGATTTTGAGATCGCTGGAAAATCCTATCCGGCCGGCTCCTATATCATAAAAAGCGCGCAGGCCTTCCGGCCTCATCTTCGTTCCATGTTCGAACCCCAAAACTATCCCGATGACATTCCCTGTCCAGGAGAACCTCCCGTACCCACATACGATATGGCAGGATGGACTCTCGCCTTCCAGATGGGAATCAACTTTGACAGAATCTTGGAGGGATTCGACGGCCCATTTGAAAAAATTGCAGATTTTGCAGAAATCCCTGCTGGAAGTGTGGTTAACACAGATCATGCGGTTGGTTTCCTGCTGGATCACCGGGTCAACGATTCCTTTATTGCCACAAACAGGCTTTTAAAAGAAAAGGAAGAGGTCTACTGGCTGGAGCAGCCCTTCTCAACAAATGGCAAAACATATGCTCCCGGAACGGTATATATCCTGAATAAAACTTCAACCGCAGAACGATTGGCAAATCTGGCGGCCGAGCTGGGATTAAATTTCGAGGGGACGGCAATCAAACCGGAGGGAGAAGCTTTTAGCTTGAGGCCGCTCCGCATCGGCCTTTGGGATCGCTACGGAGGATCGATCTCATCTGGATGGATGAGGTGGCTTTTAGAGCAGTTTGAATTCCCGTTCGAAGTCCTCTATCCCAAATCACTCGACTCTGACAATCTCAAAAAAAAATATGACGTCCTGGTGTTTGTCAGTGGGGCCATTCCCGGGCAAAATGCCCAGGGGAGCCAACGCTTCGGCCGGTCCACTCCGATGAAGCCAGAAGACGTCCCTGAAGAATACCGGAGCCGCTTGGGAAGCGTTACAGTCGATAAAACCGTGCCCCAGCTTCTCCGTTTTCTGAAAGAAGGGGGAACCGTTCTGGCTATCGGAAGCTCAACGAGCCTGGGCTTTCATGCGGGTCTTCCGATTAAAAACGCCTTGATCGAAAAAACACAGGACGGGACCGAAAAGCCCCTTTCCAGAGGACAGCTTTTTGTCCCCGGTTCCCTGCTTCAGGTCCACATCGACACAACTCATCCTCTGGCTTACGGGATGGATAAGACTGCAGATGTGGTGTTCAACCGAAGCCCTGTTTTCAGGCTGCAACCTGAAGCCCAGCTCGAGGGGATTCGTCCGATAGCCTGGTTCGACAGCAGTACCCCTCTGAGGAGCGGATGGGCCTGGGGACAGCATTACTTGGAGGGAGGCGTCGTTTTGATCGAAGCGGCTGTTGGCAAAGGGAAGCTTGTCCTGTATGGTCCGGAAATCGCCTTCCGCGGCCAGCCTCACGGCACGTTTAAATTCTTGTTCAACGGCCTGTACCGCGGAGCCGCAACAGCAACCAGATTGAAGTGAATGATTGACCCAAGCAAGCAAAGCCCTTTAAGATGCTCACTTAGTCATCATCAGTTGGAAAAATACCCCTGGCGGTGGGCCACCTTTAAGCGCTTGTTTTTTACTCTGACCTTGATTTCTCTAAACCGGCCGTCTTTTTTATATTTTTTAGGGGAATAATACAGAAGATAGTAGTTTTCAGAGGCTTCTACGGCTCTTTTAAAGGATGAAGCCGGGTTTGCTGAGCTGTCCACATACCCCCCGGTTGCATCCGCCATTTCCCTGAAAGCACTGAAAATGTCTTCAGACCGCTCTTGAAAATACACGCCCTGCACATGCTTGATGGGAGGGGTTACAAATAAAAAATGAATCGAAATCGAAGAATCCGCATAGGCCTCCTTGACTCGATCCACGTCAAAAGAAATATCCCTGCGAGAAGTCTCGGCCATGCTGTAGAGCCCCTGAAGAATATGGGGCTTATCCTGGTATTGGGCCATGTACTTGTTTAGAATGCTGGGCTCAATTTGAGGGATGTATTCTCTTTGATAAACCATAAATACGTACTTTTGCCCGGTTTCATTTTTCAGGGCTTTGGCAAAATCCAAAAGCTTCTGCTGATCCACGTGTCTGAGCTTTTTGATCCTCTCCAGGATGTTCAGGTATTTCATGAGCTGTTTTTCAAGGGGCATTCGGCCATATCCGGAAAGGGTGAACTCATCCAACTGCGCAGCCCCTATGCTTTGTTCATCGGGAGGACCTGTCGATAAGGATTTGGCCAGACCGATGAGCTCCTGGATAGCTCCCCGGTATTCGGCATTCCCCATCAATGCGTCTTTCCGCAAAAGCTCTTTTAGCTGTTCGGATAGCTCCTTCCGGGATTGGAACTCCAGAGCCCGATTTCTTAACCTGAAGCTGTTCATCGGTGTGACAATAATGAGGTTATCATCCGGCTCCAGCACATGTTCATGAAAATAATCTATGGCAGATCCTATTTTAGATGTGTATTCAGATATTTCAAAAAAGAGAAAAAAAGTTCTTTTTGTGGATGGAACGAATCTTTTCTTTTCTTCGCTTCTTTCCACCGTTTTCTTTTTAACAAGATAAACAGCTAAAATTTTTTGGGGAACGCCGTCTTCTAAAACTTCAAAGTCTTCAATGTTAAGGCTCTCTATAAAATTGCCGTGATCAAAAACTCTGACCGGAACCTCGATGTTTATGACCACCGCCTGCTCAGCCGCTTGCTGAGAAAAGACGCCCAGGCCAATCAATGGAATACACACGGCAAGCAATAATCGTCTCAAGAAAACCTCTTGGCTAGAGAGATATCACAGAAGATTATGAAAGTCAAAATTCTCTAATTTTTCAGCATCGGATCATCTCTTATTGTGATAAAACCTGAATAGGTTTCACCATTCATGGTCATTTTCAGCATATATGTTCCGGACGCAGCTTCGGCCCCTCTTAGAGGGCGCATAAAAAAGCCCCGTCCCCTGGCAAAACTCCGGAATTTTTGCATAACAGCCCGAAAAATCTTGTTGTATTCATCCGTGGTTTGTGCATCCTGGAATTCCCGATACAATAGATTCAGCTGTTCCTTAAGCTTACCTTCGAGTTGTTTTCTCAATTCAGAAAAAATATTTTCCAACCGCTTTATAAAGCTTTTCTTCTGCTGATCTGTCGGATCGAAGCGCATATCCCATCTGTATCGGCCGATGCCAGGCGTACCCTCCAGCGCCAAAATTCTTTTCATAGACCGGTCCAGGTTGCTGATTTCAAGCAGGAGTTTTCCTTGAGATTTTGCCTTGAGATAATAATTTATCGAGGCCGAGTTTTGGATGGGTGTCGGTGAATTGGCAGGCTCAATTTGAGACATGGAAAGGGGATTCCGCCCCACGAATAACTTGTGGCCCCGGGTTGCCCCTCTGCTTATGCCTTCCCATCTGGTTGCTACAGGATTTTCGAACAGATGAGCATCCTGCCCAGACACCTCTTCTGTAAACTGCTGGAGAGGTGTGATGTCATCCAGGATAAACACTCCACGGCCGTGCGTTCCGGCGATCAAATCTCCGCTCCTTGGATGAATCAGCAGATCATGCACCGCAACCGTCGGCATCCCGCTTTTCAGTGCGCGCCACACCCTGCCGCCAGTGACAGAGGCAAACACCCCAGATTCTGTGCCTACAAACAACAGATTTTTATTCTTCAAATCCTCTCGTATGACATGAACGCAATGCCCCTCCGGAAGGTTGTTTGTGATATTTTCCCAGGTCCTGCCGAAATCACCAGTCCTATAAACATACGGCTGAAAATCATCGCTCCGATGGCCGTCAAAGGTCACATAACAGAGGCCTTTGTCGAAATGGGATGCTTCCACCCGGCTGACCCAAATGGCCTTCGGAACGTCTGGAATGTTAGATCTTACATTAGCCCAGGTCATTCCATCATCCAGGCTTAGCTGCACGTTCCCATCGTCAGTCCCCACCCATATCAATCCGGGTACAAGCGGAGATTCAGAGATTGTGACAATGGTGCAGTGAGTTTCCGCTCCGGTGACATCCCGGGTCAGTCCGCCGCTGTCCCGGAGTGTTTTTTCCAGGTCATTCGTGGACAGATCCGGACTAATAATCCGCCAGTGATTGCCCCTGTCTACACTTTTGAAAAGAACATTGGCACCATAATAAAGCGTGTGGGGATTGTGATGGGAGAGGACAAACGGCGTGTTCCAGTTCATCCGTATCACAGGATGGCCGGGATCCGTCTGCTTGGGAACGACATCTTCCCAGTTCAGTGTGTTTGTCCTTGTCGGTGTGATCGATGTTGATTTTTGTCGGAACAGGGCATGGTTCCGCCTCATTCTCCCGCCCTGGCTTTCTGAATAGACTGTGGTCCAATCGATGGGATCCACTGCCGTGTAGAATCCATCGCCGCTGTGGAACTTGAACCAGTGATCATTAAAAATGCCGTTGTAATCCCGGCTGTTGCTCGGTCCTCCCCAAATCCCATTGTCCTGAAGCCCGACATACACATAGTAGGGATCCCGCAAATCCGCGGAAACAGCATAAACTTGGCTTATCGCATAATTATCGAAAAAGTTGAAATGCTCCCCATGGTCATATGTGATGGAAACGCCTTTATCGTTTCCCACATAATAACGGTCCTTATTGTGGGGATCGAGCCACATCACATGAAAATCACCGGAGATACCGCGCATTCCTGATTGAAAGGTCTTACCGCCATCTTCAGAAACCTGAGCCTGACTCCCCATGGCATAAATGCGTTGATCATCACTGGGATTGATGTAGATATGGCTGTAATAAAACGGACGGCTGTTATACCGGTTCATATAGACCCATGTTTCACCTCCATCTATGGATCGGTACACACCCGTGCCGAGTTTGCTCATATCCTGATATTCTTTGCTGCCTCGCCTTGGCTGATACCCATGCTCGATGATAGCCATCACGATCTCAGGATTCTTGCGGAAAACGGCGATACCGATACGGCCGATATTGCCCTGCGGAAGGCCATGGGTCAGCCTTTTCCAGGTCTGCCCACCGTCTGTGGATTTGAACAGCCCCCCATTCGGCCCGCCGCTGTCAAACCTGTACGGCTTCCTCAATCTCTGCCAGAATGCCGCGTACAAAATATCAGGATCCGTTGGATCCATCTTGATATCGGTGCACCCTGTCTTGCCATCATTGGGCAGGCCATTCTCAAGTTTCTGCCAGGTCTCCCCCCCATCTGCGGTCTTGTAAAGCCCGCGCTGCCCCGTGTATCCCCACAGGTGCCCCTGTGCTGCCACATAAACAATATCAGGATTCTCAGGATGAGTGGTCACTCTTGCGATATGGTGGGACTCTTCCAAGCCCATTCGGGCAAAAGTTTTTCCTCCATCCGTGGATTTATATATACCGTCTCCCCAACCCACACTGTTCCGTACATTTGCTTCTCCCGTACCGACCCAAATAATATCCGGATTTTTTGGGAAGATGGCCACAGCCCCGATAGAAGCGGATCCGTAATTGTCAAAAATCGGTTCCCATGTCGTTCCGGCATTGGTCGACTTCCAGACTCCTCCTGAGGCAGACGCAACAAGCACAACCCGGAAGTCATTGTCTAAAGCCTGAATATCGGTAACACGGCCGCTCATGTTGGCCGGGCCGATGTTCCGCCATCGCAAATCCTTGAAAAGCGCCTCATCCGTCTCCTGCGCCTTCACTACTCCCAAAAGCATGAAAGGAAGAATGATCGTAAACACGAAACAGGTTAAAATTCTTTTCTTGAATCGGATGATCATAAAATTCCCTCCTCGAATGATTTCTCTTCCCGACTAAATTTTATATTCTTTCTGGCAACAAAATATTTCAGCCATAATGGAAAGTCAAGTTTCGCAGGCAGTTTTCTTATTTTGCTTGACTCTTCCTCCATCTTAATTATATTTTATTCCTGTTAAATTCCATAATCAGTAACACAAATAAAACGCTTTTTCGAGGACGATATGAAAGAGAGGCTGACGCTTGAGAAGCTGCAGGAATATGTGGGAAAAGAGATCGGCCTGTCCGATTGGATGGAAATCACTCAGAAAAGAATCGATGCCTTTGCCGAATCCACAGAAGATCGGCAGTGGATCCATGTGGATCCTGAAAAAGCTAAGTCTGGACCTTTCGGGGCAACGATCGCCCACGGCTTTTTGATCCTTTCTCTTTTGGTGCATCTCACGTCCCGGATAGAACTCTTCCAGCGGGGCGTCAAAATGGTGACCAATGTGGGGCTAAACCGCGTGAGATTCAAAAATCCTGTCCTTGTTGGGTCCAAGATCAGAAACCGATGCACGCTCAAACAGGCTGCCGAAAAAGACGATGGAAAAATCCTCATCATGATAGAAAACAAGATCGAAATAGAAGGAATCGAAAAACCCGCGATGGTGGCCGAAGTGCTGGCTTTGCTTATCATCTAACCTGGATAATTCATAAATTATCCAGATTACGCTGAATTATTCATGTAAGATCTTAAAATCAAGGGACACGTTACCGGAAATTCGGGACATGTACCGATTTTTTTAAAATCGGTAACGTGTCCCTTAAATTTTCTGTACATGTCCCTGATTTCAATACATCTAGCATTAAATCCCGCTAAAAAACCATGTTTATGAATAATTCAGGCTAGCAAGTCAATAATCGATATTACTTTTAAATCAAGTCTCGCTATTTTTATGAAGAGTACAGGCTAAGGGGGTTGTGTTTTTTACAATTTTAGTTTTATCATTGTTTTGACAGCAACAGAAATCTTTATTAGATTTAATTCAATCTCTTTTATGGATATGCAACAAACTGGCCAATTAATCGTTTTCACAGACCTAGACGGCACACTTGCAGATTATCACACCTATTCCCATGAAGCAGCTCTTCCCGCTCTCGAAGCTCTGAGAAAAAACAACATTCCTTTAATCATTTGCTCGAGTAAAACCCGCGCCGAAATCGAAAAGTTTCGATTACGGATCGGCAACACCCATCCTTTCATATCCGAGAACGGTGGAGCTATTTTTATTCCCATCGGCTATTTTCCGTATGAATTCCCGTTCACTCGAAAAGACCTGAGATATCTGATCATCGAGTTTGGTACACCTTACCACAAAATCAGGGGAACATTGAAAAAAATACAGTCTGAATTTCCCGAAACAGTGAGAGGTTTCGGTGATATATCAGCCCAGGAAGCCGCCAATCTCTGCGAGATCCCTGCCGATGAAGGAGTCTTGGCAAAAGAGAGGGAATACGACGAGCCCTTCCTCCTGAAGGACAAGACAAAACTGGAAAAATTTCGAGAGATCGCAAATGAGGATCATCTCCAGATTATTCAGGGCGGTCGATTTTATCATCTCATCGGGGAAAATGACAAGGGAAAGGCCGTCTCATACCTGACGGATATTTCCAGGAAAGCGTACGACCACATCATAAGCATTGCCTTAGGGGACAGCCAGAATGATTTGCCCATGCTTCAAGTTGTGGATTATCCTGTGTTGGTTAAAAAACCGGATGGAAGTCATGACCCGAACATCACAATGGACAATCTTATCCGTTCGCCTGGCAAAGGCCCCGAGGGTTGGAATTATTCCATTTTGGAGCTCCTCGAAAAAATAGACAGAATAAATTCGTCTCAAAAACCAAGCAATTAATCGGGCTGCAGGCACTCTAATTTTCATATTGGAGACACTCCATAAGGTTAACCATCGTTTTTTAATAAGACCTTCTCTTTTTAAAAAAAAGGGGTGGAACCTTATGGAACATCCCCTAGATCTAGATTGAATAAGGATTATTTTTTATCCGGAACATGTAGTCCGGATCGATGGATGGTTCATCGCCGCGGTGTTTTTGCATTAACGATATTTTTTTCTCGAGCAGTTCGGCAAAATTCGAACCATGAATGAATGGAGTTTCCCCTGTACCGGAGACAATCATCCATTCTATCGGCGCCGTCTTCCAAATTTCGATAAGCTCTGCGCAATTTTTGATTTCCTTATCTATCATCTCATCCAGAAGCTTGCGGCAATTGGCCTTCGAGCCTGGATCGTCGGATTCCAGATACTCATGCTCGGCATAAATCCAAACAGCCGTATTCCGCAGCGTCGTGTACAGACATTTCAGGGCACGTATCCGGAAATACTGATCGGTAAAAACACCTTCGGCCTTTTTATCCTCAGCGCTTCTTGCTTCTTCCCCTTTTTTCTTGAAAAGCTGGATCGCCGATTCCAGCGGAGTCCAGACATTCTCATCGACCCTTGAAAAAGCCGTACGCGCATAGTCTTTCGTGACCAGCTCAAAAAGCACGTCCTTGGCCAAGTCAACTCTGTTGGGATTATGGATGGAGGTGCACATGAACGACTCATAGTACGCTCTTTTTAATTCTGGGATCCTGTCGATATCTGGAACAAGCGGACGTACAAATACCCTCTGCCAGACGACTCCGTAGTGGGTATAGATGGAAAGCGGAAGAAAAGCCCGGATGGCCTGTTCCACAAGCCGCCAGCCTTTTACCAAAGTATTTGCGTATGTTCGACCTGCATATCGCATGGCCATTTTTTGGACAGCATCTTCGATGTTCAACAAAGGATTCAGCTGGTAGAGGCGGAATATCTCCTGATTAACGGCATAAGGCACTTTATCCGGAGGATGAAGGCCTCCAACATGAGCCAGCGTTTTTACTCCTATTCTGGCGAAGGCCGACAATTTCTCATAAGTAAGCCACGGAAAGGGAATCCCCAATAGAGGCTCATGATTGGTGTGGGATCCGAAAGAATGATAAAAATAGGATCGGCTGTTTCGGGAATTCAACTCTGTCATCGCATCCTTTTCTTTGTCAGCCAAAGTGTTATGATAGGCTGATCCCGAAACTTTGATATCCGGATATTTGGGATGGGAGCCGATGGGCTCCCAGCCTTTAGCCAGCAATGAATGGACCTCCACATCTATTCGTTCGTTCAGTTGGGGCCAAAGATAATCCCGCTCTCCATAAAAAGATTCCAGCCGGGTGATGACCCGGAATCCAGGATTGATCCTTGATCCAGCATCCCGCATAAGGGAAAAAAATTGGATTATGTTCGCCGCTGCTCTTTTGGCGATCACTTCATCATCTTGCCATTCCCGGATTAAATAAGCCCCGCCGTTGCGTCCCACATACAGAGACTTGGTGTGTTCAAAACCGGCTCCGCTGTCATTGCTCCAGATCGTCATAAAACCCAAGTCTGGAACCTCCTTCAGCAGCTTGATCAAAAGCTCTTGATAATGCTTCTGCACAACAGGATGCGCGATCGATAAATTATATCGAGGTTTAAAACTTCGAAACGGGTGGTCCACCCGTGCTCCCCTGAGTGTGGGATATTTGTCCAAAAGGGCTTCGGGAACCGAGCGGGGTTCAAAACAAAGCAGGCCGGGGACAAGACCGTATTTCAATGCAAGACGGGCATTGTCTTTCAGGCGTTTCAGATTGCTATCAAGATATTCTTTTGGGTAAATCCCTTGATTTAACCGACTGGACACAAACTGGTCGAGAGCCGGACAATACGTATAGAAGTCAGGATAGAACTCTCCCGAAACACCTTTCTCATACGGACTGGAAGAGGCGAGAGCATTAACCTCGATATGGGTAAAACCCAGACGGGCATATTCGCTGATGTATTTCTCCCGGTCAAAATCCCGAATCAGACGAGCATACTGGGTGAGAAAAAGGTCAAATGTTGACTTTTGGACGGAAAAGCCTATTTTCTGTATCCATGGCAACACATCGGCCACATCCTCATCCAGCAAGTCTTCGATCAGATGCGTGAATCCCGCATAGAGAAAATAGGGTTTCGAACTCAAAAGCCAAAGGCATTGATTGACATCGCTGTTTACAGATACCCAATCGGACTGCAGCCGATCGCAAAGGCCTTTTTGTATAACGGCAATATACAGGGCTCCTTCCTCAGAGACAAAACCGGAATCGTCGACCTTTATCACATACGCTCTCTTCTCACACCATTCCAAAATCGCCCCGGCTATCGTTTCCTCCGCCGGGCATCCCTTTTTGGGAATCCTCACTTGTTTGACCAGCCGCAAAACCTCTCTCACCTTCATGTGGGCCTCCACAAAATTAAAACTGCATTTCGCCTAGTTCGCGCAACGCCAGATATGCCGCTCCGAAAACACCGGCTGAATCGCCCAATCGGGCTTTGATGACCGGTACGGTTTTTCGGGGAATACCGAAAAGGCATTCCTCCATCAAAGAGGGGACTTGTTCATACCACAGCGGAATATTGGATACTCCCCCGCTGAGTATGACCGCCTCCAGATCGAGGGTATTAATGGCGTTGGCCAAAAACACACCCATAATCCGGCAGCTCTCTTCGAACAACCGATGGGCTATAGGATCTCCATTTTTATAACAAGCGTATATTTTGCGAAGATCCAGTTTTTTCCCGCTCAGCTCAAAAAACCGCCGGGAATGGCTGGGCCCAGAAAGATAAGCCTCAACGCATCCGTTCCGCCCGCACTCACAACGCCTTCCATTGATATCGATCGAAGTGTGCCCGATCTCCCCTGCTCCTCCCTTGGAGCCTCGGTACAACTTTTTATCCAAAATCAGGCCGCATCCCACGCCGGTTCCTAAAATGACGGCCATAACATACCGGTATTGCCCTTCACAACTTGCAAAATATTCTGCCAAAACCAAACAATTGGCATCATTGTCCACAACCAGAGGAACGTCAAGCCGCCTCTGCAAACCCTGGACAAGCCCGGGTTCTTCATATACAGGAGTATGTGGAGCCCCGTAAAGACGATCTTCTGAGGAAACATATGTCCCTGGAGTTCCCATCCCCACAGCCGAAAACGCCCTTCCTTCGGAAACTTTGTGGATAATGTTTTCGATGTTTTGGATGACATGATCCCGGCCTCGGGATGCCTCTGATGGCATCCGCTGCCGGCCGATGAGATTTCTGTTTTTATCCAGAAGACAAGCTTCCACTTTTGTTCCTCCCAGGTCTACCCCCACAACATAGGTTCTCATTCTTTTTCCTTTTTTCCTGTCCTGCTCAACTCATCCCATGTCTCATACACAGTGAATACATTTTCGGGTTTGGCTTCCAAACCGAACTCACATTGACCGATGACTCCCCCATCCCGATACAGAGCACGCCAGACCTCATGCACGGCCCGCTGAATATCCTGGTGAGTTCCGCGGGGTAACAGGTTCTGCCTGTCGATCTCTCCCCAGAACGTTATCTTTCCCCTGTACATATCTCCCAGCTCTTTGACACCCATACAAAAAATCTGGGCATTGAGAGCGTCCACTCCGGCATTGATCAAATCCGGCATGATATCCATGATGAATCCATCTGAATGCATAAACAGATACTTTCCATGATGCCGGGCAATGGCCGCATAATCTTTGTACATCGGGAGAAAAATCTGACGGAACACGTCTGGTGAGACAATCAATCCCTGCTGGGTTCCCCAGTCATCCATCAGAGAGATTGCGTCCACTTCTGTCGCGGCCCACAGTTCTACTTCTTTGAGATAGTGCCGATGAATCCTATCGAGGAGTTCAAAAAGTTCCGGAGGCTTTTCAACGAGATCGATAAAAGCCTGTTCCATGGTCCTGATAAACTGGAATCTTTCGAAAGGGCGCACATAGGATCCCATCAGAACAAATTTGTCGGTTTCCCTGCAAAAGGCATTGACGGCCTCCCTATCGAGGCTGAGGGTAGAAACGGGTGGTTTAAACTTGTCCAAGTCCTGCCATTCAGCTGCCAGAGGTGTTTGAACAATCCCGATAACGCCGTCCAAAGGATTGGAAAAAATACAACCCCATTCGTCGATATATGTTCCTTTTTTATACCGGTCGCCTTGTGTCTCTATAGGCTTGGTATAAAGAGCGGGGGCCAGAACAATGTCATCCGGAAAGACATCATGAAGCCTTCGAACAAATTCCGGATAGTGTTCCTCAGCCCAGGGAAGAATCCCCTTGTGCCGAGGTATCCTTTCTGGTTTGTCAAATGTCAATGTTTTTTGAACGAGGCTGCGTGAATTCATGCTATTTCCCCCTTGGAAAGTGATGGTAGTTTGTGAGATTCACAGGTTCTCCGCATCCGGCCCAATCCAAATCTGCTTCGCTCGGCAGGATTCCCTTTTTGTAACATGTCTGAAGTTCCTGAAGGAGATTTATTGCCCACCGTCTTTTGGAGGTCCTATCGGAATGAATTTTTGATTCGGGGAAATCCATGATTTCAGGAGCAGATTCCTGGATCCCATTCATGCAGAGGGTTTGCGCAACACAGGCTTCAATCCCGCATAAGATATCCTTTGGCTCTCGAATCGCCCGGACAGCTTCGAAGAGTTTTAAAAGCGGGTGTTCTGCCTCTGGGGAACCATAGAGATTCGTGTTTCCCTTCAAATCTCTGGATATGATGTCATCGACATCTGGGCCGTAGGTGACGAAGGCCTTCTCAAATTCCAGCGAAAACATCGGCCCCGAATCTTCGGATGTGGCGTGGGAGGCATAAAACAGCATTTCAACACCATCGCTGGTGAAAGCTCGGCAGGCAACCGTGTCATAATTTTCGATCGGGTAGGCCCTGTAGAGCTCGGCAGTGACTTCAGATGGCATAACACAACCAAAAGGCTTATCCCCGAGTATGTAAAAAAGGTTGTGGAGGAAGTGGGCCATGGCATTGTTGGCCGGGCTGTCAAGCACCCATTTGCCGCTGGAATCTCTGAGCTTTCCCGCCCAATTATTCCTTGCGTAGTAAGCTTCATCTCGAGGCCTACAGCACAGGGACTTCAACCGGAGTGGTTTTCCAAATACTCCCCGCATAATATCCGCTTTGAGGGATTGGATCGCATGAGAATATGACCATTGATAGCCGATCATCACCCAGAATTTTGTTTGATTCATAATTCCGATCAACCGTTCGGCATCTTGTATGGTCGCGCCGATGGGCTTTTCACACAAAACATGACTCCCGTGCTCCAGAGCCAGAGATGTCTGCTCCACATGACAGTGAATCGGAGAACACACAACCACAAGATCGGAAGATCCGCAATTTTCATAGACAGCAGCAAGAGAATCCAGAACCGGAATCCCTCTGTCCCGCAGCTCATTTCGATAGGCGGATTGCTCCGGAAAGGGTTCAACGACAGCCTTGATATGAACTTCTCTGGAAGGAAAACCCCCCATTAAAGTTTCAAGATAGGACTGTCCCATGCCCATTATTCCCACCAGGACGACTGAAACCGGTTTTTTTCTCTTTTGCGCCATATCCACTCTCACTGTCCTTTAAGCAAAAGGCCTTGTGTGCTGAGCTTTTTCTCGATCAAATCGAGCTCGAATATTTCTTTGGATGCTAAATCAACAGCAATGGTTTTAATCTCAAATGCATCCAAAGACACATCAAAATCCATACTCAGCGTGGGAAGCGTAATTTTTGTTTTTCGGCTCTTGCCAGTCGGTTCAAACAGACGAATGACCAGCCACTCCTGGTCCTCTGCCATCTTGAGGGCCGTGAGCTGGATGACCTTATCACTCAGGATTAAACCCGGCTCAAGTTCTCCTCCCCTGCCGGATGGAAAACAGCAGAGGGCCATTGGAGCCTCATTTTTAGCCAGAGCTTCCCGGCCGATGAGCGCCCGGCGTTCCGCCGATTTCCCGCCGTTTATCCAGAAGCGGAAGATTTTCTCTCCTTGATCCATTCGCGGAAGGAACCGGTCCTGTGTGCGGAGTGACCCGGAGGCTCCAATATCAGCAGCATAAGCCGGGGACCGAAGAAGGGAAATGCGGAGCTCGCCGCCCTTAAAATCAAAGCCGTATACCCTATCGTTAATCACAGTTAAGGCATATTGATTATCCGAAGAAACGACACATACCCATTTTTGGGCCGCAAGCTCATCCTCAGTTGGCCCGAATTCCTCGACACCATAAGCCACCTGGCCCTGACAATTCCCATCCCGAAACTTGGAGGGCACGGCTAATTTTAGCATGCGATCCTTTTCATTCCAGAGCACACGGATTTCAACCTCGAACTCACTCCCCTTTTTCGGAAACTTGTACCTCTGGCAGATATAAGACTGGTTGTATCCGAAGAGGGCTTCGACCACAGCACAAGCCGGGCCATCCTCTATGGTCCGCACATTTTTTAGCTTAGAGCCGGGCACGCCAGCGAAACGAACACGCTCCGGCTCGGGCAAGGGGGAAAATTTCCCTTCATAATTGCGGAAAGAGCGCACCTTCATACCCCATGAATCTGGATCATCCTCCATCACCAATGCTTGAAAGGCTCTTGATTTTAAAAAATCCACGCCTCTAATTTTGTAGGATTCTATCAATCCTGTGCTCGTCCGGACCGCCCATTCCGCTTTGTCCGACCGGAAAATAAGCAGTGGTTTTTCTTTCCTCGCGGTAGCCGGTTCAGATGTTTTGATTTTCAGCCGGCATATAAACCGGTTCATCTGCCCCGGTTTCAAATCTGCATTAAACACAACTTTTTTACGCCACTCCACTGACAGGGTGCTGCTCTCTTTTTCCAGCTGGGATGGTATTTTTTTCCCTCGGGAATTCCATACTTCAGGAACCAGCCGCGAATTCTCATCGAAATGGGGCTCATGGGGTTGAAATTCACAAGCCACAAGCTGTTTTAACGGAAAGGGATGAGGATTATACACGAAGATCGGGAACTTTCCCTCTTTAGCTCTTGGCTGCCCAGAGAGCAGCGCAAAAAAGGAACGCATTCTCAATCGCGAGAGGATCTCCATCCCATGGTCCAATTTCTGCAGGGAATGCTCCTCCACCTCTGGGATACCAGAGCCGGGCAGGATATCATGAAATTCACAGAACAGGAGATCTTCCAATGCCTCTTTGAGTTTCTCTCTTGGATAGAGAATCAACCGCGATAAAGCGGCATGAGTGACCATTTTTTCTGTGCTGTAATAAAGGTTTTCCATGTCCCGGTGTTTTTTCTTCACTGCCGCCATAGACGTGTAGCAGCCCACAGCCCAGGGATTGAGATCCTTAGACTGCTGGGGAAGCCTATCCGCCTGTTTCTTGAGGGCTAAAAAATAGTCCTCCGGAGTCCCATGTCGGATATTCCAATTTCTCTCTTTGGCCATCAATTTCTGGAGCTGGCTGAGATCTTCCCTGGATGGCCCGCCTCCATGATTTCCGATACCCCAAAGAAGAATCCCAACAACGCGCTCAGAATGGTTCTCTATCCATTCTCGCACCCTCCGGATAGCCCGCCCTTTGGGAGAATTGTAATGCTCTGCTGCCCTGTGGGCAAGGATTTCGGAACCATCGTATCCAGCCCATATAAAATCCTCTGCAGGAAGCGGGCACCAATTCTTGTCAGGCCGGCAGAAAAGATAAGATGTGTAGCCTGCTTTTTTCAGGATTTGCACAAGGCCCCGGGTATGGCCAAAGGAATCAAAATTGATGGCTGTTTTTGGTTCGACACCGAATTTTTTTTTGAAATACTTTTTGCCGACCAATATCTGCCGAACCAAGGACTCCCCAGAAGGCATATTGCAGTCGGGCTGGATGTACCATCCTCCCAGGATATGCCATTTTTTCTTTTTCACCAGCTTCTGAATCCGGGCAAACAAATCCGGCTCGTGTTCTTCGATCCACTGGTAGAGGAGAGCTTCGTTGTGGGTAAAGACAAATTCTTCGAACTCTTCACACAGTTGGGCTGCCGTGCGGAACGTCGAGAGAGCTTCGGCTGCTCCTTCTTCCCATTCCCACAGCCAAACCGGGTCCAAATGAGCATTGCAGACCAAAAATAAAGTTTTCTCTTTCATGAAGTTCTCCTCTTATCGATATTCTTCGAATCCGATCACGAAGAGCCGAACGAAATCAAAGTCCTTTCCGGTACCTGCGTGTCATAGCCACAAGCCAGGAATGAAGGGGAAACAGGGGCTGGAATTTTTTCCAGCAGTAATTCACAAGTTTTTTTGAATAGAATTCTTCGGGGATGGATGTTTCTGCACCCGCATGAAAGCCGTTGAACAAAAGGAGTTCTGCACGGGGATGGGAAGCATCGAAACCGGCAGGAACACGTTTGTAATGTTTTCCTCCAATTTGATAGCCCTTTGTTTTTTCGATCTTGGCCACTATTTCTGCCAGGTCTTTTCCATGTTTGGGATGCACGACAGAATTCCTGTACGTGTCGAACAAATACTTGGGAAACATGTACAAGCCGACACCCATCATCAAGACGGTTGGTTCCAGGTGAAAATAAAATCCGGGGCATTCCATGCGCGGCCGGCTGCCTTCCCAAAAGAAAATCCCCATGTTGGTCTTATATGGGGATTTATCGGGGCTGAATCGGGTGTCTCGGTTTATCCGGAAAAGCGACTTGTTGATTTTAGGCACAGCCACAATGTCTGGGACTTGCGTCCTAAGTCTGTCCCCCATAGCCATCACAAAAGCCCTGGCAGGCTGCATCACGTAGGTCTCATAGATATGTTTGTGAGCATCGAACCATTTTTTCGTGTTGTTTTTCTTGAGGTCCTTAAAAAATTTGATGGTTTCTTTGGAAAATCCGCTAAATTCGATTTTTCCCGGCATATTTTTTTCCCCTATTTTTTATCGCTGGACGCGTCCCGTTGCCTCCCCGGCAGCTAAACGTTCCACTTCTTCGACGTTTGCGATGTTAAAGTCTCCGATGATGGAGTGCTTCAGGCAGGCGGCCGCAACCGCAAACGACAACGCTTCTGGGTCGTTTTTTCCTGCAAGAAGACCGTAGATCAAGCCAGCGGCAAAAGCATCCCCTGTTCCCACACGATCGACAATCGGTACGTGATGTCTGGGCCCCCGGATGAATTCTTTCCCGATGAACAGACAGGCGGACCAGAAGTTCTCCGAAGCAGAGATGCTTTCCCTAAGAGTGATGGCAATTTTTTTAAAGCCGAACCGATCTGCAAGAGTTTTTGTCAAATCCTTGTAACCTTCCAAATTTAACCTGCCCTCGTTAACATGCGTGCCCTTTGGTTTGAGGCCAAATATTTTTATCGGATCCTCCTCATTTCCGATCAGGACATCCACATAGGGCATCAGGCCTGTCATGACCGTTTGGGCCTTTTCTTCTGTCCACAATTTTTTCCGGAAGTTCAAATCGACACTGACCGTTATCTCCTTTTCTTTGGCCATTTCCAGACCTACCTGAAGGGCAGCCAGTATAGAATCGCTCAAGGCAGGCGTAATCCCCGTCCAATGGAACCAGTCTGCTCCATCCAGTATGTTTTCCCAGTCTACGTCTTCCGGACCGAGTCCGGAAGCGGACGAATGCGCCCGGTCGTAGATCACATTCGAGGGCCTGACTCCATGCCCGTGTTCCAGATAATAAATCCCCATCCGATCCCCTTTTTTAACAACGAACTGCGTATCCACGCCATACCTTTTCAATGTCGCCACGGCATTATCACCTAGATCATTGAGCGGAAAGGCGCTCACATAACAGGCATTCATCCCGAATTGAGCCAACGAAACAGCCACATTGGCTTCTGCTCCGCCGAAGAGGACACCGAACTCTCTTGCCTGCCGGAGACGCACTCCTTTGGGCGGAGACAGGCGGACCATCATTTCGCCAAAAGTCACAACTTTTGGAGCCTGGGTTATGGCAGTCCTTGCGGTTGGAGGCGGTTGCTTTACTTCAATGTCAAAATCATGTTGTAGGGCTTTCTTCCATCGCTTGATTTCCGCTTTCATTTTGTCGGGTACATCGATGTTTTTTGCCAGCGCTGAAGCACAAAATATGCCCTGAGGATCCGACTGTGCCGCCTGTTTCAGTGTTTCAAAAGTCAATCCTCCCGTATAGACAACTGACAAGTCTTTGTACGGTCCCTTCCAGGCATGTGCCAAATCAATGTTCGAAAGCTTACCCGAGAAAGCCGGAAAAAGTTTGTAAATCCATTGATAAGAATAACTAGCCTTGAGATCGTCAAGCGAACACCCGTAGCCTTCGGCCTTCCGGACAAGCTGTTTGCCCACATCTGAAAGACCGCCTGGGATGCACATGATGTCATTCCTCACGCAGACATCAATGACCTCGGGGATGTAATCAGCGGATACAATCCCAACAGCACCTGCTTCTATGGCCTGCTCGGCTTGTCTTCTTGTCAGCACGGTTCCTGCCAGAATAAGGGCATCCGGATATCTGTTTAAAATAGCCTTAAGGCTTCCGAGAGCATGCTTCGATCGGAATGCGACTTCAAGGACAATTTCCAGCTCCTCACAAATCTCATAAGCTTTTAAACATTCTGCTGCATTTTTCGGACTTAGGAGGGCCACTAACCGATTCTTGTTCAGCCTTGTAAAAATCTTCTCAGATTTTTTCATCTCCATCCTCCATAACCTGTCATTATAATCCAGGCGTCCTGTGAAGCTTTGACCCATCCGGCCCATTCCTGAAAAAATGAAACAATCTCACAGCCTTTGAATATTCATTCCTCCGCTCACATCCACTACAAGGCCTGTCGAATAGGCAAAATCTCCACAGGCTAGAGCAGCAACGGCTTTTGCAACATCTTCTGGGAAACCCCACCGCTTTTGAGGAATGAGGCCCTCAGCGATAAGTCTATCATATTTTTCCTTAACGGGATCAGTCATTTCGGTCCGGATGATGCCCGGCCGCACTTCATAAACGTTTATTCCGAACTCAGCCAGCCTGTCGGCGAATACTTTCGCCGCCATGCTCAATGCCGCCTTGGAAATGCAGTATTCGGCCCGGGAAGAGGAGGATACAGAGGCCGAGATGGACGATATGAAAATGATACAGGGATTTCCGCTCTCCTGTTCCCTCACTTGATGAATCATCTGGTTGGCAATCTTCTGGGTAAGAAAAAAAGCTCCCCTTGTGTTGATGGAAAGCAGGCGATCATAGCTTTCAGGAGTCGTTTCCAGGATATCCAGCCTTTTCTCCGGGGCAACACCAGCATTGTTCACGAGCACATCGACCTGTCCGAACGCATCGAGTGTTTGTCGGAGAATTATTCCATGCTCTCCCAATTCGGCAATATCTGATCGAAGCGGCAAAAATGCGCGGCCGAATTCCTCGACGCGCTGTTTAACCTCGAATAAGTCCTTTTTCCTGTTTTTGGGTTCTCCGCGGATATCGACTGCTACAATATCGAATCCATTTTTTTGCCGCTCCAGGTGTTAATTTCAAAGACATCACCTTCCTCATGGT
>CAZOJY010000042.1:0-9626 GCA_964580235.1 uncultured Eubacteriales bacterium
GTACCGAATTATCCCTGCATAAATAGGTGCCGGGATACCTGATTACTTAATTCAAATAATTCGGTACCTGTCCCCGAATTAAAATAAAAAGAGCCCCTTCCACTTTTGCGGAAGGGGCTCTTTGTCGCTCTGCTTCAGAAGGGTCTAGAAGTTGAATCTTGCCCCGATTCTGAATACTCGAGGATTCAGGATTCTCAAATCCTGACCGAAGTCATCAGCCGTGATGCGCAGCTCTCTCTTCAAGGCGTGTGAGGAATTGGTAATATTAAAAGCATCGGCCGATAAGGTGACAGAAGAACGATTGCTCACCTGGAAAACCTTTTCCAACCTGAGATTCGTCACCCAGAACACCGGCAAGCGTTTATCGCCGAACTTTCCTCCGCCGTCCGTGCTTCCGTAGAGCTCACCGTATCCGATTCCAGGCATGTAGACCCGAACGTTGGTCGGCATGACATAACCTTCCCGTGCGGAAAAAACGCCGCTGAAGTTTATGCCCAAAGGCAGCTGGTACAGGCCGGAGAGCTTCAACTGCCACCGGGAGTTGACATAGATGTCTCGAACCCCCGAGCCCCCACTCTCCGGAGCGACCATGCCGCCCTCGAAGTATTCCTGATTGTTGAGTCCGACCGCCACATCCGCCGATTTGATATCATCGATAATCCCGAGATATTCACCATCGTAATATCTTTTCCAGTCCGCATAAGTGAAGGATCCATTGAACATCCACTTGTTGGACAATCTCTTTGTGAACACCAACTGGGCTCCCAGGTACCGATCATACATTTTCTGGTGATTGGTGATGTACTCGTAAGGAAAAAGCTCATTTCTTCCATAGATGTTGTATCCGACTGTGTCGTCCTGACCCGCCACATAGTAGTTCGCTTCTGTTTCCAATTCTCCATCCGCTTTGACCGACTGCCGCCAAGTCTGATTGTGCCTCTTTTTGTAGAAAAACTCCAAACGTGCGGCAAAATCTGCCAACAGCTCTTTCTCATAGGACAGGCTGAGTTCATCCAACAGCGGAGAATTGTACTTGGTGTCGTACCTGTTCAAGGACACAAGCGATGACGGATCGTCGGGATTGACCGAACTGCTGTACCAGAGCCAATAATCGGGATTGTTGGGGTCCTTCAATTCACCCGTATCCCAGTCATACCCGAACAGCTCATCGCTGGTCACCCGTCCGTCAGTGTTGTTGTCCTGCCAGAGCAGATCGATCTCTGTCCAGCCGACCGGGTTGACCCAATCTGCCAGGTTATTCCCGGACTGAGAACCATAACGGGCCAGCGATAACTTGACTACATCTTTTCCGGTCCCGAAAAGGTCATAAGTCAAACTTAGCCTGGGAGAAAATACCGACCACTTGACACCCGGATCATACTCATCGATTTTCACATCAGGCATGTACTCTGGAAGCCAAAGAGAAGCTGGAATATCCACGTCCTTAACCAGCGATTTTTCCTGGTCATACCTCACCCCGAGATTCATAGCCAATCTCCCGAAAGTCGCCGTGTCCTGGATAAAAGCACTGTAACGAGAGAAGCTGTAATTCAACATGTAGTCTCTGTTCAGCCAGGCCTCCCACCACTCTCCATTGGGAAGAGTGTCATCGGGCCCCCAGTAGTTCAGGCTTAAGTTGCTTTCATAGTAGGCATGTGTTGTTGTGGTAGCCGTCACATAGTCCACTCCGAATTTGAACTCATGATCTGCGCCCAGCACATCTTCGGCAAAATAAATCCCGCTGAGATTGGCATTGATCTGATCCCTGTCCGTTCCGTATTCATAGATGTTGCCCGACATGTAATAACTGGGATAGTATTCCTGGATCATGTAATTCCCCGAGCCGTCGGACGTCCTCTGCCCCTGGACCGGTTCGAGAGTGAAGGGGCCTCCCATGAAGCTCGCTTTGGCATTGAGGTACAGGTCCCCGACGATGTATTCCAGTTCGCCCTTATAAAAAGAACTGGGACCGATTTGGTTCCACAAGGCATCGGGATCCTGCTGGGTATAACCCCAGTCCGCCCGGTTCCATTTCTGTTTGTTGTCGTACTCGCCGAAAAAGTTGAATTTCAAAGAGGGCGTGATCTGGAAATCCATTCTTCCATATCCCGAGACCAACCATGTCCTGTCCGACTCCCCAGAGAGAGTCAGGGCATCGATATCCTGAACGCCCCAAGACAGGTAAAACCAAAGTTTGTCCCGGACAAGCGGCCCGCCGAAATTGGCGCCGTAAAGATACAACCGGTTGATGCCTGCCGCCGAATATCCTATGTCTTTTAGATCCTGAGGAACATTGTCGGCCTGCCAGGCATTCCTTTCCAAGTCGAGATAAAACGTCCCGCTGTAATCGTTGCCTCCTCTTTTGGAAACCAGGTTGATCTGGACACCTCCTGTTTGGGACCGGATGTCGTTGTTGCCGTAATTGATCTGGACCTCTTCGTAACTGGAAATGTTGACATAAGCAGGAGCCGCACCCAGAGCCGAATTGTCTGTGATATTGGCTCCATCGATGCCCCAGGTATTGTCATCCTCTGAAGAACCATGGCCGTAATAAGAGGACTGCTGCCCGGCCTCGTTTCCGCCGACATCTTCCCTGTCGATCAACACTCCCGGGATCAGGGACATGATCACCCAGGGATTCCGCGCCGTGGGCAGGCTCATGATCATTTCTTCCCCGACATTCACACCGACCTGAGCTCTTTTGGTGTCGATAACAGGAGCCTGTCCGACAACGATGACCTCCTCATTGATTGCAGCCTGTTCCAGGGTGATATCGAGATTGACGTCTCTCCCGAACACAACGACCAGCTTATCCCTGATCAGCGTGGTAAACCCATCCAATTCGAACTTCAGGGCATAATCACCGGCGACCGGGAGGTTTAAGAAACGGAAATTTCCCTTGTCCGATGTCACGACCGACATCGCTGCAATCTTGGACCCAGTCAGCGTCACACTGACCCCAGGAAGGGCTGCGCCGTCTGTGTCTTTCACAACCCCTTTGACTGCGCCAAACTCCTGCGCTGAAACAAAAACCGTAATCAGGAAAAAAATCACAAGCAATATGATGATTTGTTTCATTTCCTTTTCTGCCTCCTTCCTTTAAATTTTTTTCTCTAGAGTGAAAAACATCACTCCGTTTAGCCTCATTGTGACAATTTTGCGTTTGACGATTTTCACCTCCTTTCTATGTCTTCTGATTTCCATTGAGCAAAAAATGTGCCAGAAGTCTCACACGCCAGCAGGAAAAAAAAAGCTTTTTTTTCTTTGCCTGATATTTAGGCATCGGGGATCATGGGCCCAGGACAATATTTATGGAACTTGTTGAAAAAAAACAGGATAGAGATTTATTTAAATAATTTGTCTAATTTTTAGACAAATTCAGATTTTTTCGTCCATCATCCTGACAGTCTTTGCAGGTAGAGGGAGGCTCCGGACTTTCATCTTTCGCCCGCAGTGGTAAATCGATATCCAGCGAAACCGAGCCCCCGGCTAAAACGGCAATCCCCTTGCGTTCAACATGACGCAATCCTGCGAAGATAAACATCAGTTCATAGGTGCCTGGGGAAAGCCTGGGAAATCCGTACACGCCTGAAACACTGGTTACAGCTTCGATTTCCGGCAAATCGAGGGCCGGTGATTTACAGAGGACGATCACGCCCGGGAGAGGATCTCCTTCATGTGTTCTGACGACTCCGCTGATGGTCCCGGTCTGGCTTGCCTGGAAAAATGCAAATCCGGCAGTCATGAGACCGGCTATGATAAAAAGGAAAACGTTCTTGCCCATTCTGGACCTCCATCGATGGCAATATCTTCTCTTCCTCAACATACTCAGCAGATTTTGTGCCAGATTTCCCCTTTCCCTGACAAATGGCCGGCATTTGCACAAAAAAATGGCGTTTCAGGGGGAAATGGATGGGATTAAAATTCCCCCGATGAAATGATATCCGTGGGATTATCTCGAGAATCCGGGATCCATGTGTCTATTTTTTTTCCAGAACCGCGTCCCCTACTTTGTGATGGTGTATCGTTTGATTTTGTTATCCAGTGTCTGGCGTGTGATCCCGAGGATTTTGGCGGTATCGCTCTTATTCCAGTTTGTGTGCCTCAATACCCGAATGATATGGTCCTTCTCTATATGATCGAGTCTCTCGAGCGGCGCAGGAATGACCTGGCCTCCATCCCGGAGGGCAAAGGGCAGGTCTTCCGGCTGGATGATTTTTCCATCCCCCAGAACGACCGCCCGGTCAACACAGTTCTTCAACTCTCTGACATTGCCGGGCCAGTCGTAGGATTCCATCAACCGCTTCGCTTTAGAGGCTATTTTTTTTACCCTTCCGGCAATAAAATGTTCAGCCAGGGGCAGGATATCTTTTTTCCTTTCCTTAAGAGGAGGAAGCTTCAGGGCCACGACATTCAACCGGTAGTAGAGATCTTCCCGGAACATTCTATTCTCCACGGCTTTTGCCAGGTCTTTATTCGTGGCGGCAATGATGCGGACATCTACTGATATGGATTTGTTCCCTCCCACTCTCTGGAGTTCTTTATCCTCCAGGATTCGCAAAATTTTTGCCTGCAGGTCCAGCGTCATGTCTCCGATTTCATCAAGGAATATGGTGCCTCCATGGGCCAACTGGAACTTTCCTTCGCGCGCGCTGGTGGCACCGGTAAAGGCCCCTTTCTCATGGCCAAACAACTCACTTTCGATCAACTCCTTCGGTATGGCCGCACAATTAACAGGCACAAACGGAAGCTCCCTCCGCGGGGAGAGCGCGTGAATAGCCTTGGCCGCCAGTTCCTTTCCTGTTCCGGTCTCCCCCTGAATCAGCACAGTGATATCTGTGGGAGCAACTTTCTTGATGGTGTCAAACACCCTCTTCATCTTCTGGGACTCGCCAAGGATTTGAAACTTCGGCTTCAGCGTGTTCTCCAGCCAAACATTCTCCTGGACCACCCGTCTGTGAAGCCGTGAATTTCCCAACGCTACCCCGGCCTGGTGGCAGAGGGCGATCAGAAACATCTGATCGTCTGGAGAAAAACTTCCGGTTGAGGCCCTGTTGTCCAGATAGATGACTCCCAGAATTTCTTCTTGAAAAAGCAGAGGAGCACAGAGAGCCGACCGGATATTGTATTCCCTCACACTTTTTGCTTTGTCGAACTGGGTATCTTCCTGGGCATTGACCGTCAAAATAGAGACCCCTTCATTCAGAACTTTGTGGACGATGGTCCGGCTTACCTCCAATTTCTCAGCCAAATCACTTCCCGCCTCATTCCGAACGAGTTCACAGGACAGCTCTCCGCTATTCTCATCGACCAGCGCAATAAAGCCTCTCTCGGCTTCCAGTGTCTTCAGCGCCGCATTCATAATCTCTTCCAGCATCTCATCCTGGTCTTCCAGATGAGAATTAACGGCTTTGCCAAAATCATACAGGAGCATGAGTCTCTGATGATCTCTTTGAAGAGTGGCGAAATCTTTTTTATCCACTCTCTTCAGAGAAAATGGCACGGTTTTTTTGGCATCGAGAGAAGCGATTTCCACCGCTTTTTGAGTCAGATCTTCAGCGGCAAGCATCTCAACGCTGGCGCTCACACAGGGAGCTTCTGTCCTGAAAATCAACAGCGATTGGCCCAGTGTCAGTTTGTCACCATCCCGCAGCTTGTGCTGGGAGATGATTCGTCCGTTAAGTTTGACAGGATTCTCACCCCCCAAATCCCTAAGCTCATACCCGCCGTCCTTGAGCGCGATAATCTCAGCATGGTCCCGGGATACAAAAGGATCGGACAGGGATACATCATTGGAGGGCCGCCGGCCTATTTTAATGACCTTTTTGTTGATTTCATAACTTTTAACCTCGAACTCTTTGAGCTGGTGAATTAAGTGCGCCATTAGAATGCCAATTCAATCCCCATCACTTTAACAATTCTAATCTGAAAGAGTCAATAGCCAGGGATGAACCGGCCTATTGGTTTTTGTAAATAACTTCATAGACATAATCACCGGGTTTGAATACTTTGACCAACTTCAAATCCTCGGGAAAATGGGATGCATTCTCGAGAATCTTTTCCTTATCTTGTTCGGGAAAATTCTCCAGATGGAGAATCAGATATTTGACCGGAACTTCTCTTTTCACATACCGGATAAACTCTTGATGCGGAAAAGGTCTCCTCTCGTGTGCTGTCATTCTCAGCTGATTAAAAATCGGAGGGTTGAATCCGGACGATCCATTGGCCAGCTTTTTCCAGTGAAAGATCGACCAATACATATAATATTTGTTGGTCTGCAGCTTAAACAAAGGATACTCCAATACCGCAAACTCTGCCTTCGTTGATGCAAGCCACTTATACACTTCTTTTGGCTCCCGGGATATCTTCTCATACGGAAACGGCACACAAATAAACTCATAGACCAAAAAAGCCAGGATGAAACAGCAAAAAACGGCACGTCCCCTTTTTTTGAGAAGCGCCAAAACCTTGGCCGTTCCATATCCTGCAAGGACACTCAAAGCCAACATAACCAATATCCCGAATCTCTCTGGAACCCGGATTCCTTTAAAAAAAACGATGTGTTTATACAGGAGCATGTAGGGACCTGAGCCAAAATCCCGGGTGACGTAATAAATTCTTGGACCGAACGAGAGAATGCAGAAAAAAACGCTGGAAAAAAGATAAAAATTCATATGAACGGCAGCGGAGTTTCTGGAATCGTCGAAGTTTCGGAGAGTGAACCGGCTGAGAACCAGTTTAACGATAAGGAAAATTATTATCAGATAGAGAGGGTTCGTCACATGAGTCAGGCTGATGTTCAATCCTGCAATGGAAAACGCCAAACCCTGAGAGAAAATAATGACCCCCACCAGCCCGGCTAAAAACAGCAGCAGAGCATTCACTCCTTTTTCGGCGGTGCGGATTTTGCCTGGGGATATCGATGCATAGGGAGGAAAGAGGAAGGCACAAAAAACTAAAAAAATTGTCAGGATCCCAGGAAAAAGCCCCCGACCTTTGGGTCTCAACTTGCCCCGGTCCACCCGATTAATGGCAATCCTGTTTTTGACGGATTGGGCCTCGTAAAACACATTTTTATTGAACCGGGAGATTGTCGCGTACCCTAAGATGTTTGCTGAAAACTGAATATTGCTTCCCACCGTCCTTTCAAACCGGTGTTCTTTTTTAACCTGAAGATAAGGGACAAGGAACGGGATTATAATCAAACCGGAGAGAACGGCCGAAATCCCAAGCTTTTTAAAAAACGGAATCATGTGGACACGGGGCATAAACAACAGATAATAAAGCACAAATATCCCAACTGCGATGGCCAGAAACACACCTAAATACCCACAGGAAAGCGCCTGCAGAACAAAAAATAGCGCAAACAGCAGCACGTATTTCCAGGATGGCTTTTTGATGGCTTTGTGAAGGTAGAGAAGGCTCAATGGTGTCCAAAAAACCGCAAGGTTTTGAATGTGGCCGACCTGCCGGAAACGGTAAGGGCTGAAAGCGAATATGACACCGGCAATGATTCCCGCGATTCGGCTTTTTGTCAGGTGAAAAACGAGCAGATAAACGGCAAATCCGCACAGAATATACGCCAGGAGCTGAACGAAATTATACCCCAGAATCGGATTCCCTGAAATCAGACTGACCGGCAGGGCAATCAGACTGAGAACGATCATGTGTTCAGAGAAGGCGAGAGTGTTTTTTAACGGGAAAAATATGTTCGCATCAAAAAGATGGAACGGATCATGGAATAATTGGTGCGTGTCCCAGGCAAATATCCAGGTATTCAAAAGCGGGTCAACAGGCGACACAACGCTGTCGGCCATATGGAGGGGCAGCGGCCACAGCATGAGGATGGACAGAAGAATGAAAAACAAAACGACAAGCAGGCTGATCCAAGAATTTTTCGCCATATCAGCAAATAGGCTCCCGGGTGTATTCCCGACGACCTCAAAGGGCCTAGTGTCCAATCATAAATTAACTCGGTTTTTTTCACAAGGCCTGCGATCACAGTCTTTTCAGCTTAAAACCCCGCTAAAAAAATCATGTTTATGAATAATTCAGGCTAAAGCTGTGGTTTAATACAGGTATATTGTGATTTGACATTTGGGACGGCCGGTGATACATATTTTTCATGAAACGCTCTCTGGACCGCCGGGATTTTCTGAAGACCATCGGCCTCGGAACCGCAGCCTTTGCCTTTCCTTATGTGAACCTCGGCTGCCAGAAAAAACCCCCTCCTCCGAATATCATCTATATTCTGGCCGATGACCTGGGCTATGGGGAACTCGGATGCTACGGTCAAAAAAAAATAAAAACGCCCAATATAGACCACCTGGCATCCCAGGGCATAAAATTCACACAACATTATTCCGGCAGCCCGGTTTGTGCCCCATCGCGCTGTGTTCTCCTGACAGGAAAACACACCGGGCATGCCTATATCCGCAACAACGATGAGATGCCGGAGCGCGGAGATGTGTGGCACGACCCGGCGCTGGAAGGAAACCGCCCGCTTCTGCCCGGAACCACCACGGTCGGCACCCTTCTTCAGAAAGCCGGCTATGCCACAGGCGCCATAGGCAAGTGGGGACTGGGAGGTCCGGCAAATTCAGGAGAACCCAATCAGCAGGGATTTGATTTCTGGTACGGGTATCTCTGCCAGCGCATGGCCCACAACTATTACCCCACACATCTTTGGAAAAACAGAGAAAAAGACATCCTTGAAGGAAACGAATACTTTTTCCCCCATCAAAAATTTCCAGAGGATAAAGATCCTCTTGCTAAGGCCTCCTACAAAGATTATCGAGGTCAAACCTATTCGATGGATGCGATGGTAAAGGAAGCTTTAAATTTTATCAAACAAAACAAAAGCAATCCGTTTTTTTTGTATCTGCCATTTCCGGTGCCTCATGTGTCTCTGCAGGTCCCGGACGACTCCCTGAAGGAATATGAAGGGGCTTTCCCGGAAACACCCTATTTGGGCGAAAAAGGGTATCTCCCGCATCCCACACCCAGAGCGGCCTATGCTGCAATGATCACCCGAATGGACCGGGAGATCGGAAAAATTTTGGCTCTGCTGGACGAATTGGACCTGGGGAAAAACACCCTGGTGATGTTTTCCAGTGACAACGGCCCCACCTTTAACGGCGGTACCGACTCAGCCTTTTTCGCAAGCGCCGGTCCTCTGCGGGGGCTCAAAACCATGCTTTATGAAGGAGGGATCCGGGTTCCGATGATCGCCCGCTGGCCCGGCAAAATCAAACCGGGCAGCAAAACAGACCATGTGTCGGCCTTTTGGGATGTTCTGCCCACCATCACAGAGATTGTGGGCTGCGGCACACCACCGGATATTGACGGGATCTCCTTTCTTCCCACGCTCCTGGGGAATCAGGACGCCCAAAAAAAACACGAATATCTGTACTGGGAATACAGCGGGAAACAGGCGGTGCGCATGGGCGGCTGGAAAGCTTACCGCCCTGGAGTCGAAGAGAAAATAGAACTGTATGATCTCAGCAAAGACGTCGGGGAGGAAAACAATTTGGCGTCGACCCAACCAGCTGTCGTGGCCCAGATCGAAAAAATCCTGCAGAATGCCCGGACGGAATCGGAGCTGTTCCCGCTGGTGAAAAAATAAA
>CAZOJY010000042.1:9726-25630 GCA_964580235.1 uncultured Eubacteriales bacterium
ATCCTGCAGAATGCCCGGACGGAATCGGAGCTGTTCCCGCTGGTGAAAAAATAAATAAGCGGTCTATGCCGCCATGATCGAAAGTGTGGATCAGACCGCCTCTGCGCTCAGGGAAAGGCGATTGGAAGCTCATCAAGAGATATGAAGGCAAAACTTTTGAGCTGTTCAACCTGAAAGAAGATATCGGGGAAAAACACGAACTGGCTGAAAAAATGCCAGAAAAGGTGAAAGAACTGGATGCTCTGCTGAAGAATTGGCTCAAAGAAACAGGCGCCAAGCTGCCAATCCAATCCGCCCCACCCCAACTTTTAAGGTTTAAATAAGTTCGGTAGAATGGTACTTAAGAACAGGTTGAACAGTGGCTAGGCCGCGTCGAAAAAAGACATTATCCTCGGTTCTGATCAAACCCGCCGGACCAGACTGCAACCTGGCGTGCACTTACTGTTTTTATCTGAAAAAATCCGCCCTTTTTTCCGACTCAAAAATTCACAAGATGGGAGAGGACATCCTGAAGGAAACTATCAAACAGGTCCTTGCCCAAGGAGAAAAAGAGGTTTCCTTTGGCTGGCAGGGCGGGGAGCCGACATTGATGGGGCTTCCTTTTTTCCAGAAGGCCGTGGAACTTCAGCAGCGATATGGGAACGGACAATCGGTGGGAAACGGGCTCCAGACCAACGGGCTGATTATCGACAGGAATTGGGCCGAATTTTTGGGCAAATACAAATTTTTAATCGGCCTGTCCCTGGACGGCCCCGAACACATCCATAACCGGTACAGGCGGCTGCGGAACGGAAAGGGCTCCTGGTCTCGTGTGGTGGACAAAGCCAGGCTCCTGCTGGATAACGATGTGGCCACCAATGCCCTCACCGTAATCAATGATTACTCGGTAGATTACCCGGATGAGATTTACGCATTCCATAAATCCATGGGGCTGAATTACATGCAGTTCATCCCCTGCCTGGAACATGATTCCAGGGATCCTTCGAAAGCCGCCTCATTTTCCGCCCCGGCTGATAAATACGGTCGATTCCTCTGCCGGGTGTTTGACCTGTGGCTGGAGGATTTTGACGGAATGGTCGCCACCACCTCCATCCGATTTTTTGATTCTCTGTTCCACATCTACGTGGATCTTGCTGCACCGGAATGTACACTCCTGAAGGAGTGCGGCGTGTATGTGGTGGTCGAACACAACGGCGACGTGTATTCCTGCGACTTTTTTGTGGACCCGGAGTGGAAGCTGGGCAATATCATGACAAACAGGCTGATCGATATGCTGAACTCCTCAAAGCAGTACAGGTTCGGCCGGCTCAAAGCCAGCCTTCCTCAGGAGTGCAGGAACTGCCCCTGGCTGCGCAACTGCCGGGGAGGCTGCACCAAGGACCGGATGCACAATCCAGCGAACACCGATCTCAATTATTTTTGCCGGTCCTACAAAATGTTCTTCGAACATGCCGATAAGCGGTTTAAAAAATTAGCAGCGGAATGGAAACGCCAGCAAATGCCTCTGGAGCCGCAGAACCATGGACGGCGTGTGCCCAAGGTCGGCCGCAACGATCCCTGCCCCTGCGGGAGCGGCCAAAAATTCAAGAAGTGCTGCGGAAAAGAAATGTAATTTATTCCATCAGATAGGCAAAGATTTTTTCGAACTGTTCCCCTGTCAGAGGAAATTCAAATCTGAGGATAACTTTTCTTTTTTTATCAAACAGCAGAACACTCGATCCTGTTTCTGTCAATTCCCCGAAAACCCGAGATCTGTCCACCAGGAATGGGGATGTGATTTGATTGGCCTCGATAAAACCCCTGAGCTTTTTTTCTGCAATCCGAATCTGCCGGTCCTCCTCCCCCTCTGTTCCTTTTATGGTGAGGACTCCCCACACATGCGCCGTCCTGAATCGAAGAGGAAGTTTTTGATAGAGCCCGAGGAATGAATCGAGACAAGTCATACAGGAAAAATCCTGAAAATCAAAAACAAAAAGAAGCAGCATCCGGGCATCATCCGGGCCGGCAGGCGTTGGATCCAAAAAGGGCGGAACCCCATCTCTGGGAGACGCTTTTCCTGATACAAGATCCAATCCTCGAAAGTGGAAAAAAACCAGACAGCCAAAAAGCAAAATGAGAACCCAATCCCAAAAATTCCGCATCACTCCGTCACTATTCTGTATTTCTTCAGGGTGATGCCATCATTCGCCCGGGAATACAGAAAATCATTCCTGTCGATGTAGATGCAGTGACTGGTGTCCGGCAGCGTCAGGATCGACAAAAGCTCCCCTGCCGGATTCAATACATAGATATCACGGCTCCGGTTCTTTGAAAATTTCCCGCCCAACACATAGATATTTCCTGCTTGATCCAGAGCGATATCTTTGTAGACGATTTCGGTCGGAACCACATAGGAAGAAATCTTTTCCTTTTTCACGTGTTTGAGGCCCAACAGAGACCTGGACCACTCTTTTTTCCCCGCTTTATTAAATTTTATGATCCGATCCATGAAATTAAAAACCAGATAAAGATTTCCCCCGCTGTCGATATCAAAATTTACCATATCCATCAGCAGGGAGGAGGGTTTTTCAGAAAAATTCAGCTTTTTAACGACATTCCCCCGAAAATCATAAAAATTCAATGTGCTTTTGTAATTGGCGGATAGAACCACGATGGCCACAACGTCATTCCCGAGGACTTTCATGTCTCCAACAGGCCCTTCCAGGGGGATATGGAATTTGTAATGAAGTTTTTTATCGAACACTTTGACAACAGGCTGGTATTGCTCGGTCACAAAAAGAAATTGCTCTGAACCATCCAGGAGCCGGGGAGCGGTAAATTCCCCCGGCCCCTGTCCTCTTCGTCCTGTTTTTGCCAACAGATTCCCGGCCGCATCAAATTTTTTAAGAGAATAATCCATCGCATCGGTAACATAGATGCTGCCTTCAGGATCAGCCACGACTCCCACCCACTGAAAAATGGATTCGTCATCGAAACTCCCGATGGAAAGAACTTCTTCCAGTGCCATTTTTAGGGGATATCTCTCTTCAGCAGATAAAAAAGGAACAAACACCGCAAGGAGGATAATGAGATGACGCACGCTATCCCTCTATATATTTTTTGCAGAAAACGTAACCTGTGATACAGTAAACGCCTCCAAAGAGTACGGCCTGCCAGAGGGGATCATTGGCGCATCTCATAAAAGCTCTCTCACACTCCCCGGAATAGAGATCGATCATTCCGACGCAGAAGAATAAGACAATAATGAGCACCCCGATTGTCATTCCCTTCATTCGCTTGCTTTTTTGTTTCATTTGACATACCTCCTGTCTTCAATTTTGGGGGTTATAATATTTTAAACACCACGAATAACCCATGAAACACCCCGCGTAATACAGCAAAAATGACTGGGGCCCGCTGAACAGGCCTGCAATCACCGCATCAATCGCGCACTTGGATAACGCTTTTTTGCACACATCCTCGGATGCAAAGGTCGAAGAAACAAAAAAGAGACAAACACATACCGTTAAACCCAGAATAAGAATCCGTTTGAAATGTTGATTTTTTAAGATATTCATTTTTGACCTCCTTCACAGAAGATAAAGCAAAAATCATACCAATCGGGCAGCGGGCCGTAAGAATGTTTTTTCCCTGGGAATAACAAAAAAAAAGCCCGTCTGACAGACGGGCTTGCCGTTGGTTTTTTACGTTGGTTTACAAGCTAGTTAACGGATGGTGACATATTATGATGCCGCAGAGAGGTCCCTTATAGGACACCCTCAGACCATGTCCTCTAGATCATCGGGATTTTGATGCCTTTTTCTCCGGCACATCTGATGGCTTCTGGATAGCCTGCATCTGCGTGGCGGGCAACGCCCAAACCCGGATCCACAGTCAGGACCCGCTCCAGCCGTTTGGCTGTTCCCTCTTCCCCGTCGGCAACGATCACCATCCCCGCATGAATGGACAGGCCGATTCCCACACCTCCGCCGTGATGGACAGAAACCCAGGAAGCCCCACACACCGCATTCAGCAAAGAGTTGAGGATCGGCCAATCGGCAATGGCATCCGAGCCGTCCTTCATTCCTTCTGTCTCTCTGTTTGGGGAAGCGACCGACCCCGTGTCCAGATGGTCACGGCCGATCACGATCGGCGCGCTGATCTTTCCGCTCTTCACAAGGTCATTGATCAGCGCTCCAAAACGCGCTCTCTCCCCGTATCCCAGCCAGCAGATCCGCGACGGAAGTCCCTGAAATTTCACCTGTTTCTGGGCTTTCCTGATCCACCGTTCCAGCGCCTGATTCTCAGGGAATTCCGCAAGCACCGCCTCATCTGTCACATAAATATCCTGGGGATCACCCGAAAGAGCGGCCCACCGGAAGGGGCCCTTCCCTTCACAGAAAAGCGGACGGATGTATTCGGGAACAAATCCCGGGATGTCAAAGGCCCGCTCTAATCCGGCCTTTTGAGCCTGCCCGCGAATATTGTTTCCATAATCAAAGGACCTGGCTCCCCTCTCCTGGAGTTCGAGCATGGCTTCCACATGAACCATCATGGATGCATACGAACGTTTGATGTAATCTTCCGGATTTTCCTGACGAAGCTGCAGTGCCTCTTCATAGGGAATACCATGAGGAACATAGCCATTCAGCTCGTCATGGGCCGACGTCTGATCGGTCAGCACATCCGGCGTGATCCCTCTGTTTACAAATTCAGGGAGAACATCTGCCGCATTTCCAAGGAGAGCCACTGAGAGGGCCGTCCCCTTTTCTTTGGCTTCCATGGCAAGGGTCAGGGCCTCGTCCAGGCTTTCGACCATGATATCCACATACCGGGTGTCCAGCCTCCTCTGGATCCTCTCTCTGTCCACTTCCACGACGATGGCCACACCCTCGTTCATGGTCACGGCCAAAGGCTGGGCCCCTCCCATGCCTCCCAAACCGGCGGTCAGCACAAGTCTGCCTTTCAGCATGCCGCCGAAATGTTTACCGGCCACAGCAGCAAGGGTTTCATAGGTTCCCTGGAGAATCCCCTGCGTGCCGATATAAATCCAGCTTCCCGCTGTCATCTGCCCGTACATGGTGAGGCCTTTTGCCTCGAGGCGCCGGAATTCATCCCATGTGGCCCACTTGGGCACGATCTGGGCATTGGCAATAACAACACGAGGGGCCTCTGGATGGGTTTTGAAAACGGCCACGGGCTTTCCCGACTGGACGGCGAGCGTTTCATCATTTTCCAGGTTCTTGAGGCTTTCGACAATCGCGGCATAACAGCGCCAGTTCCGGGCTGCCTTTCCGGTTCCCCCGTACACGATCAGCTCCTGAGGTTTTTCTGCCACATCGGGATCCAGGTTGTTCATCAACATCCTGAGCGCACCCTCCTGAGCCCAACCCTTCGTGTTCAACTGCGTGCCTCGTGGGGCCCTCACTTCCTTGTATTCACTCATGGTTGCCCTCCTTTTTATTCGATCATTTCCAAAACGTTATTTCGACTCGGCGCACAGCCTCCTGACGGCGGGAAGCTTTTTCATCCTTTCCAGGGTTTTTTCCTTCCCGGCCAATTCCAAAACATCAAAGATACCCGGACTCACAGGATCCCCCATGACCAGCATCCGCAGAGCATGGATAAACAGCGCCGCCTTGACGTCTTCGTTTTCTGCCCTTTGACGAACCACCCGCTCGATTTCTGCGGCCGAAAACTTATCCATGGCCTGGAAATCTTTCTCCAATCGAGGCAGCAGGGCATCCAGCCGATCATCCATTAAATATTTCGCCACCCCTTCCGGATCATATTCTATCTCATCGGCCAGGAATGGCCTGGCCGCCCTGGGGAATGCCTTGATCGTCCGGCTTCTTTCTTTTAAAAGGTCAATCAACTTGCCGAACCAATCCTTTTGCTCTCTTTCGAATCCATCCTGCCACATCGCCGACGCCTGCAGTTCTTTTTTGACAAAAGGAGCCAGCTCATCAGCGCTCAGGCCGGAGATCAACTGGCCGTTCAGCCACTCAAGCTTCTTCAGGTCAAAAACAGGGCTGCCTTTGCTCACTTTTTTCAGCGTAAATTTTTCGACAAGCTCTTCCACAGAATAGACCTTTTCTTCCCCTGGAGACCAGCTCATCTGAGCCAGAAAATTTAAAAAAGCGAGAGGCAAATACCCCTGATCCCTGAACGCCAACACGGATGTCACCCCATGGCGTTTGCTCAACTTTTTCTTGTCCGGGCCCAATATCAATGCCAGATGGGCAAACTTTGGGGGTTTGGCGCCAAAAGCATGATAAAGCAGTATCTGTTTCGGTGTATTGGAGATGTGATCGTCGCCCCGGATGACATGGGTAATTTGGGAGTCGATATCATCCACGACCACAGAGAGATGATATGTGGGCAGACCATCCCTCCGCAGCAGCACAAAGTCTTCTATGGTTTTGGAATCGACAGCGATGTCCCCATGGATGCAGTCGGTGTAACGAATTTCTCGATCAGGCACCCGGAACCGCACGGCTTTTGCCTTTCCCTGGGACTCGTAACGAATGCGCTGTTTATCGGAGAGTCCCAGGCAGAAGCGGTCATATCCCCAGAAATTTCCCGATTTTCCTGTTTTATTCGTTCTCTCCTGAATTTCTTCAGGCGTGCAGTAACATGGGTAAGCCAAACCTCTTTCGATCAGCTCCTCCGCCTTTTGCCGGTAGAGGGATAATCGCCGGGATTGAAAGATGGGATCTTCATCCCAATCCAGGCCCATCCAGCAGAGGGCTTCGATGATGGCCCCGGTCATCTCCGCCGAAGACCGCGTTCTGTCGGTGTCTTCGATGCGCAGAATGAATGTCCCATTTTGGCTGCGGGCATACAGCCAGTTAAAAAAACAGGTTCTTGCCGCTCCGATGTGGAGAAATCCTGTTGGACTTGGGGCAAATCTAACGCGAACCATCCTCTATAGTGTAATCAGTAAATCCAAATTAGTAAAGATTTACAGAGAGCAAAGAAAAAATGAAGAAATTTGTCTAATATTTTGAAAAAAGGGTTGACTCGGAAGAAAAAAATATTATAGGATTAAACTAGAATTATCATTAGACCGGGCTGAGGTTTGAAATTGTATTATAGAGGGGCAAATCTTCTCATATACTCTGGATAAGTATGGCAGAACAACATATCCTTATTTTAAATAAAACTCCTGGGGAAACAGATCAACTGAATAAAATATGCGGCCAGTTGGGCTCTGTCTATACAGCCTCTAATATGGAAGAAGCCATAGCCCTTGTAGAAAAAATAGAATTTAATATCTTCGTGGTCGATGAATCATTCGCTAAATATCCATCCCTCAAAGGATTATTCCGGGCCACAACAAGCATTGTCATTACGGGCATCGACAGGAAAAAGCTAAATGAAATAGCCAAATCATGGCCGCTGATTTATTATGTGGACTATCACCTGATCCCTCTCGAAGAGAAAAAAAACGAGAGCTTGCTCCGAGTGCTCATCACGGCAGCCGAACACTCTTTTCTGAAAATCGAAGTGGAAAACCTGAAGAAGAACAAGGCAGGAAGTGAAATCAGAATAAAGGAGGCCTATTTAGAGATAAAAAAAATCAAAAATTACATCGGTGACAAACTCCTCCAGGAGGCCAGAAAACGTGTGACTCTGGAAGCCAAATATCGCGGCGTAAAAAAAGAAAAACAGAAAATCGAGAATACTCTCAAAAAGCTGTACATTGCGAATGACATAACAAGTCTTTTAGATATTGTTCACGACATTAAAGATATCGTGAAAGGCGAAGGAATTTCGTTCTATATCTTAGATGAAAATGAAACGTTGGGAAAATACCTCAAACCCTTGGTCTGGAACGATACTATTCTCTCGCTCCCGGATTCTGCCCGGCACTTTGTCCTTCTTGATTCTGATGATATTGCTGCCTATACTACCCGTCATGGCCAAACCATTAACTTAACTGAAATACACAACGATAAAAGACTCTCCCCAAGATATCTGCAAGAATTGCCTTACGACCTGAAAAACATTCTTTGTGTTCCGATTATGCACGACCTGGAAGCGATAGGAGTTCTGGAGGTCTATAATAAAATCGATCAAGCCGATTCAAAGAAATCAGGCTTTACAGCAGAGGATCAAAAAAATATGCTCAGATTCTGTGAGCATATTTCCATAGCTATCACAAAGCTTAATCTTATCCAGTACGATGCCCTAACAGGCCTGCTCCGTCCTGATCCATTTTTCGAAAAGGTCGTTCAGAAGCTCATATTAGGGAGGAAAAGACATCAAGAAGGGCCCTCTTTCGCCATGGTAATGGGAGATGTAGATTGGTTTAAAAACTACAATGACCGCCACGGACACGAGGCAGGAAACAAACTTTTGCGTGAGTTAGCCAATGTCCTCAAGTCTTCCACAAGAGAAGAAGATCTTCTCTGCCGGTATGGCGGAGAGGAATTTCTTTTTTTCCTTTCAGGGATTACGAGCGAAGAGGAAGCCATGGGATTCACCGAAAGAATCCGAAAAAACATCGAGTCTCACCGTTTCGAAAATCAGGAATTCCAACCGAATAACAACTTGACAATGAGCTTTGGACTGACATTCTTTTCTAGAAACAGAATTAAATCTTGGGATGTAATAAGCAAAGTCAACCTAAAAAAGCTCGCTAACGAAGCTGATATGGGACTGGCAGAAGCAAAGGGTAAAAAGAGAACCCCCTCGGGAGTACGAGATTTCCGGAAAAATAAAGTCTGCATGTACAATAGAGATCGATTGAAGGAATTTCAGGAGCCCTCAGCCTCAGGAAAACAAATGGACGGATTTGAAAGAAGAAGAAACAAAAGATTCTATACTTCAACCGTTCTCGTTTTCAAGAGGAAAGATTTTTATAAAGTGACAAAAACAATAAACCTGAGTCTTGGGGGAGCAAAAATCCCAACAGATTCATTGCTCGATACTCATCAGGCATTTGATCTAATCCTGGTTCTTGGAAAGAATGCCTGCCAAGTCAAGGGAGAAGTCGTGTATTCAATGATGGCCGGAGACAATTATTCCCATTGCTTTTCCGGGATAAAGTTTCTCGATATGCAGGCCAAAGAAAGGAAAATCCTGGAAGGCTATTTCTCTTCTTTGAATCCGAGAGAAGGTTATCTCCCCCACTGATTCCCACTTTTTAGGAGATTTCGAGTTCCTTCATGATTGACTGCAGATAGTCTGCAGGTGGTGTTATCTTGGTGTAAAAAGAATCCTTGAGCTCCTTGCTAAAATTATCAAAAGCGGCAAAATCATCTTGGTTGCTCCAGTTCTGCATGCTCACTTTTTCCAGCACGCCTTTCAGGACGTCCAGATTCAAAATCTCAGATGTGAATTCCGGGAGCGCACAATTATCTTTTTCACACATCCGGATGCTTCGCAGCATGACTTTCCGAAGGGATTCCTGATGTTTAATGATTTCCTGCTTGATAAAAAATTGGTCCTTCGGAGATTCGGTCTGGGACAGCTTTAGGAAAAGCTTTTTTGCTTCCTCAAAGCGGTTGTTCAGGGTGGACACTAGATATTCGCCATCGAGAATGATCCTGTCTTTGTTTTCGAAATAACTCACATCGGCGTCGTTTTCGTTGTTGCTTCCCTTCCGGTACTGTTCGAGTTTTTCAAACGAAGCTTGAAATGAGATTTCGTCTGCGGGAGCCTCCTCTTTTTCTTCGGGTTCGGCCTCAACTTCTTCGGCCGGCTGCAGCCCTTCAAGCTCAACAGCAGGAGCGGCTTTTTTCTCTTCCTTTTTCTCTTCTTCTGGCTGCACTTCTGCTTCAGGTGCTTCGCCCTCTTCCGGCTGCGCTTCTGCTTGCTGCACCTCCGAAACGAGTTCCTCGACCTCTCCGTTTGAGTTCAGCAATTCCTTGATCTTTTTGAGCTTGGCAAGTTCGTACTCTAGATTTATCTCTGTCTCATCCCGTTCCTCACCTTCAGGAACTTCGGCAACGATTCCGAATTTCTCTTCCAGTTCTTTCTTCAGAGCCGATACTTTCTCCCCAGTCTCGTTCTGAAGCTCTTCCAGTTTCTGGCTCAAATCACTGACTTTTCTGAGTTCTTCCAAGGTACTGCCTGTTAGAGTCTCAATTTCAGTCTGGTATCCGATGGCCTTATCAAGATGCTCTTTAATCTTCTTTTTCAGGTCTTTTTTGTTGGAATCAAATTCATCGAGCAGATTTCTAAAATCAGACAAAGACTGCTTTTCTTCCACCACCTCTTTGTCGAGCTCCTCCATCCTTTTACGGGCTTCTTCCTTTTCTCGCCTGATTCTTTCTTCCAGCTCCTTTTCTAGATCTTCCTTTTTCTTGGCAAGGGCCTGTTCCAGTTGTTCTTGGATTTCGTCGACGACGGATGAAGGACCTTTCGGGGTATTGTCTTTTTTAGCCATTTTTTCTCTCCTTGGCTTGCCGAATATTATCATACTCCCAGCCTCTGAAAACTGTCAAGGTGAGGCATTCTTGATTTTTTTCATTCATATCATCGGGTTTATGATGTCAGAGACATAATATCAGTTCAATCGCCTTTTGAGACGATTCAAAGGGGGAATTTTCTCATTATTTTCTCACCCATAGAGGTGATATTGAAAACAAAGAAATTTCTTGAAAGGAGCATACAAAAAGAGTATAAAAAAGCTGAGAAAAAGTTTAGAAATGGAATTTATTTTGGCCAAGGAAGGAGGAAGCAAATGACGGGGCAGGAAAAGATCTTCCTACTCGGGGAGAATATCAAACACAGAGTAAACCTGAAGCGCTTCCTTTTGGGGCAGGCTCTGAATATATCGGATGCAAAAACTCTGACCGAAACGGCAAACCAGTTACTCAAGGCGCATGACTTTTCTGTTGCTGTTTTTGCATTTTTTCCGCTGGAGCTTTCGAAAATCAACTTTTTGCGTGATATCAGAGCGGCTAATCCGCGATTGGGAATCATCCTGCTGATGAACACGGAAAACCCCAAGCTGGCCATTGCCCTTCTCAAACAGGGCATCGTGGATCAAATTTCCAGTCAGGATAATTTGTCGGCCGTTTTTTCTGCCATCATCAACGAATTCCGAAAGAGGAAGATTCTCAGCAATAACGCAGCCTACTCAAAAAGATTGAACAACCTGAAATCAGAGCAGAAGAAAAATCTAAAACGGGCTATGGATCTGGAAGAAATATACGATTCGACGCTCGAAAACCTTATGACCGCTCTCGACTTGAGAGACGTGGAGACATTCGGGCACTCCCGGACGGTTGCCAAATACAGCCAGATGCTTGCCAGAATTCTTGACATAAAGGAAAAAGCGACACTGGATAACATCCGGAAGGGCGCACTGCTCCATGATGTGGGAAAAATCGCAATTCCCGATTCCATCCTAAAAAAGCCGGGTTCGCTAGATCAAAATGAGTGGGAAAAAATCAAACTCCACCCGACTCTCGGTTACGGGCTGGTAAAGGAGATTAAACTGTTGGAAGAAGTGGGAAATATCATTCTGTGCCATCACGAACGGTATGACGGCTCCGGTTATCCCAACGGATTAAAAAACAAGGAGATTCCGCTTGAAGCGCGAATATTTGCCCTGGCCGATGCCCTGGATGCGATCACATCCTTCCGGCCCTACAGAAAACAGAGAGATTTTAAAACCGCCAGAAAGGAAATCGAAACATATGCCGGGTTGCAGTTCGATCCGCACGTCGTAGAGGCTTTTTGTTCTTTGGACCTCGATACGTGGGAAAAGATCCGCTTCGAAACCACCCATCTTCTGCCCTCTTTCGACGCCTACCGCAAACTCACCTAAGATTTTTGGGCCGTGACGGTGCGGGGGACGCCGCTCAGATCTTTGAAACAATCGATTCCCTTCCACCCCTTCCCAAAAAAGTCCAAAACGTCATCCTGCTGCCCGAAACCGATTTCCAAACAGAGATGTCCTCCCTGTTTCAAAAATTCCGGTGCGCCGGAGACCAGTTTCTCGATCATTTCCAATCCGGTGTCTCCTGAGACAAGCGCCTTTTTAGGCTCATGGAGCCGGATGTCGTCCTGGAGGGTATTCCATTGTTTCTCTGACACATAGGGAGGATTCGAGACAATAAAATCACATTTTCCCTCCAAATGCCGCCTGCGCAAAGGGGAAAATAGATTCCCTTCAAGAAAAACAATATTTGAAATTTTTTGGATGGATGAATTCAACCGTGCTGCCTTCAGGGCTTTTGAGGAAATATCTGTTGCCAGGATTAGGGCTTCCGGGAGTTCCCTGCCCAGAGACACCGCGACATTTCCCGCACCTGTCCCGATGTCGACGATGATCTCTTTTGTCCCGGCTGAAAGTTCTGTGACCTTCTCGACAAGAAATTCTGTTTCGGGCCTCGGAATCAACACGCCGGGAAAAACTTTAAAGACAATGCCCCAGAACTCTTTCTCCCCGGTAACATAGGCCAGAGGAATTCCTTTTTGCCTTTTTGACACAAGGTCGTAGAATTTTTGCAGCCCTGGTTTTGAAACAGTCCGGTTTGGGTGGGAGTAAAAAAATTCCTCTGAAATGGCAAGGCTTTTGAGGATCAATACCTTCGATTCGACGGCCGCATCGGGAAAATCCTTCAGGAGGGACTTGCCTGTGATGTAAAGCTCCTGAACTGAACTCACCGGCCGCTCTCAGATCATGAAGATCCCAGCCGGTCTCCCATATTCCGGGCCTGGTAGTGGACAATCAACGCCTCGACGAACTCTTCCAGGTCCCCATCAAGAACTCTTTCGAGTTTGTGCAGGGATAAATTCAACCGGTGGTCGGTCACACGGGATTGAGGGAAGTTATATGTCCGGATCTTTTCGCTTCTTTCCCCTGTTCCGACCTGCATTTTTCTATCCTGTGCGATTTTTGCATCGTGCTCCTTTTGCACTTTGTTCATCACCCGGGACCGGAGTATTTTAAGGGCCTTATCCTTGTTGCGGTGCTGGGATTTTTCATCCTGACAGGACACAACCAATCCGGAAGGCTTGTGTGTGATCCGTATGGCCGAGTAATTGCGGTTGACACTTTGACCGCCCGGACCCGAGGCCCCAAAAGCCTCGATTTTCAGATCCTTGGGGTCAATCTGGACGTCCACTTCGTCAGCCTCAGGAAGCACGGCAACCGTGACCGTCGAGGTGTGAATCCGGCCGCTGGCCTCCGTTTGGGGCACCCGCTGCACACGGTGCACACCGCTTTCGAATTTGAGCATCGAGTAGACTTTGTCCCCCCGGATGTTAAAGATGATCTCTTTGAACCCCCCGATCGGGGAGATGCTGGTGTTTAAAACATCGGTTTTCCAGCCCTTGTTTTCGGCGTAACGCGCGTACATCCGGAAGAGATCCTGGGCAAAAAGAGAGGCTTCGTCCCCTCCCGCTCCGGCTCGAATCTCCATGATGACATCCTTCTCATCATGGGGATCCTTGGGCAGGAGCAAAATCTGGAGTTCCTCCCGGAGGATTTTTTTTTGCTCTTCGAGTTCTTTGAGTTCCTCCTCGGCCAGTTCCTTCAGTTCCGTATCCGCACCAGAATCGGACAGGATTCCTTCAGAATCTTCGATATGCTTGAGGACTTTTTTATACACTTCGTATTTTTTGACGACAGGCTCCAGCTCTGCCCGATGTTTGGCAATTTTTCGGATTTTTTGGGGATTGGAAACTAAGGCGGGATCAGATAAAGATTGGGTCAGTTCGCGGAACTTCTCCTCTATATTTTTCAGCTCTTGAAACATCTCGTTTATTTTTTAAAATCCGCATATTTTTTCCTGAATTTTTCCACACGGCCGGCGCTGTCGATGAACTTCTGTTTTCCGGTGAAAAAAGGATGGCACTGCGAGCAAATTTCCACCCGTATTTCTTTTTTCGTTGATTTTGTTTTGAACGTATTCCCGCAGGCACATATCACCGTGCATTCCCCGTAATCGGGATGAATATCATTCTTCATCTCAATGCCTCCTCAATCGGACATCAATTATAGCAAATAATATCCTCACGGGCAACACATCGAATCACACATCCATCACACATCACAGGTCGAAGAGATGCTTTTTTAAGACGACTACCCGGAATAACCCCAATGCCAGAATTATCCCCGCACAATCCACGGCAAAATCAACCAGCGAAAAATAGCGGTAGGACAGGAACATCTGATACACTTCGATGATAAAGCCAAACCCAAAGGAAATAAGGCCGGTTCTTATCAGGATATACAAAGATTTTTTCTTGTAGTATCCCCATGCCATCAGAATCGCAAAGAGTCCAAATCCGAAAAAATGCAGAGAATAATCGGAAAGGAGGATGTCCAACAACTCATGTATTCTCCGGATTTTGATCAAGCCTTTTGGGGAAATCGAAGCCCCAATAAAAATCAAGACCGCAAAACAATAAGCCGGAATAAAGTGCTTGTTCTTCTGAAACATATTATGCTGAGCCTCGCTTCCTTTTATAACACTCCCAATCTATCGTGAACTGAAACTTTTCCCTGGTTTGCCGCACCATATTTTTGTATCGTTTCGATTCGAAATGGGCCCTCAGTTTCTTGTTCAGAGGATACACCTGCTCTTCGGCTTCCCATTTGTAGACCCCGATCGTTCTCTCCTTCAAACACTCGAGATGAACAATCCAGGCCATTTGGCTGAATGGCACGTGCCGGAAAATCTTTCTTATTCCCAAAACTTCTCCCTGCTTTTTTGGATTCAGAAAATCAAAATAGCGGGAAAAAAGGACGGCATTGTGAAAATAGGCCGGGAACGCCAAGAGGCCATCCAGCCGGCCGAGGCGGGCGAGGTAGACAAAAAGATCCAGCACCTTCTTTCCCAGATTCAACCCGGGAAACTTCTGACCAGGAAGCGGAGACCGATCCCCGGAAAACTCCAACAAAGGATTTTGAAGGGTCAGCCATTCCAGAAGCAGAACCTTGTATTTTTCCTTTGGCTGGAAGGTTCCTTCTCTTATTTTGAGGTCTACGATAAGATTTTCTTCTTTTTTTTCTCTGTGATAAATTTGAAACCGTTGGACAGGATATTCAGAGTTATCCATGTGGTATTCCAGAGGCCATAAGCCTCTCTTCTGGGCATCTTTGAAGAAGCTCCTTTTTTTCAAAACAGCAGAAACTTCTTGGAGAGAATATTTTCCGAGAAACAGACAGGATCCCTTATCCCCTTCTAAATCCGAAAAGATATCTTCTTCCTCTAAAAAAAAAGATTTTTGGGCCTTTGTTCCTCTTTTGGAGGAGAAAAATTTCATTGTGATTGCACTATCGTTTTTACTATTCTTTCGGCGGCTTTTCCATCCCAAAATCTGGGAGTTTTCTTCCTTTGTGTGCCCTTCTCTAATACTTTTAGCCCTGCCTGGATGATCTTTTCAGGATTGTTTCCGACGACAGTGTTGGTCCCTTCTTCTATTGTAATTGGCCTTTCGGTGTTATGCCTCAGCGTCAGGCAGGGGATGCCTAGTATGGTGGTCTCCTCCTGGATGCCCCCGGAATCGGTGAGCACCAATGTGGCGTTAGACATCAGCCGGAGAAAATCGAGATAGCCCAAGGGCTTCATTATTATGATCCTCGATTCCATTTCCTCTGTGGATTTTGCTATGCCGTTCTCCTCGATCTTCTTTATCGTACGGGGATGGGCCGGAAAAACAATCGGTATTTCTGCGGACAATCTTTCAAGAGCCCTAAAAATCCCTTTTAATGTCCCCTCATCATCCACATTCGAGGGCCGGTGAAGAGTGAGGACAGCATACTTTTTTATGCTGCCGTTTTTATTCAATGCCAGCCGATCCAGAATATCCGATTCAGATGATACTTCTATGTGCCGGAGCAGGCTGTCGATCATCACATTTCCGACAAAATGGATTTTGCCGGCGGGGATTCCTTCATTCCTCAGGTTCATGTTTGCATCTTCGCAGGTGGTGAACAAATAATCCGATATCTGAT
>CAZOJY010000043.1:0-25408 GCA_964580235.1 uncultured Eubacteriales bacterium
ATTACCTGATGGTCAAAATTATCCATATCGATGGCACGGCAAAGCTTATCCAAAAATGGGTAACCGTATTTTATTAGAAAGGGGACAATATTGAATACTCTCTCCTGAAGGCGGTTGCCGGGATGTAAAGTGTTTTTGGCTTTAAGCAGCTGCCGCGTTACAATTTTGTTGCGTTTCCTGGCCTCCCGTAAAATTTTCTGTTCCAGAAATTTCAGCTGCTGATCCATTCTCCTCAAGGCAAGGTCTGCTGTTTTTTCCAATGCCGGTTCAAAAGCCATGATCTCTTGCTTGATGGAATGGAAGTCCTGTTCAAGATGCGATGCAGCCGCATGTAAAACCTGGCCAGTGGATTCTGGAATGTTCTTTCTGGAAATTTCATTGATCATCCTGTCCGCATTCTGCCATATATCCTGAATTTCCACTTTATAGCGTTCAAGCACACTGCGGACGTTTTTTTCGACGATCGTTGCGCTTTTCCTCGGATAAATGACCGGCATGGGCAATCCAAAACTTTCGTACACCCGTTTCATTTGAGCGAAATAGGCAATTTCTGCTGGCCCTCCGACGTAGGCGACAGTGGGAAATAGGGCATCCTGATAAATGGGGCGAAGCAGAACGTTGGGGCTGAAGAGTTCAGGCTTCTCATTGACAAGTGCAACCAACTCTCTTTCCTTATAAGTCCGTTCCATACCCTTGATGCAAAAACCGCCACTTTTTGATTGAATGCTCCGTCTTTCCTGATCTGTAAAAAAAAGATTCAACTTTCCTTCATGAAGATGAATTTGTGTGTGGTAGCCTGCTTGACTCAGTTTACGAGAAGTGTCTAGAGCCCGTTCAGTCGACGGCGAATTTTCTGAGATTTCGCGGACAAAAACATCTTTTCCCAATTCTTTTAAGGCGGGATGACTGGCATCTGCAAGGATCAGGCCATAAGATCCGAACAACCGGGTCATCCACCTGGCAAATGCTTCAACAAACGACCTGTCAGGCTGATAGGCCTCTCGTAAATGCCCAAAGATTTCCGCTTTGAATTCGGAATCTCGGGTCAAATTACAGAGATGCTGAACACAACTCGATACTACCGATGTGAACACCAAATTCGACGCAGGAATTTTGAGGTTTGATAAAGAAGATCTGTACTGGATTTTTTCGATTTGATTATTTTTATCCAATACGTTGATGTGATTGATTTCTGCAAAATCATGATCATCCGACGCCATCCAGAACACCGGAACATAAGTCCCCCGGCATGTTTGGTTAAGGCGCTCTGCAAGTTTGATCGTGGTCAGAGATTTATAAATCGTGTAAAGAGGACCTGAAAATAATCCGACCTGCTGCCCTGTCACCACGGCACAGGCCTCGGCCTGGATCAATCTATCGATATTTTGCCGTGTCTGGCTCCCACACCCGTAATCCTGATTTATCTTTAAAAGCACAGCGGCTAAAGGCTCCCGCTTCAGGTCCCGGAATTTAAGGCTCTCTGCCTGATGCTGGAATGCCGCCGGATTGCGAAAGTCGCCGTTGAAAAAATCACCGACTTTATCATAGGCATAAATGTAGTCCTGTGTCAGGGGAGAAACGTTTATTCTTAAGGAAGTTTTATTCAAAGGCTTTGGTAAATAAATAAAAAAGTAAGATCAGAAAAGCCAGATTCAGCAGCACGGCGGCGTACAACCGTTTCCATGACGAAAAAACCGGAGATTTCTCTCGGTTTTTTTCCGGTTTTTCACTGTTTTGAATTCTCATCGGTTTTTCCTGCTGAAACCAGGTTGGCAAAAAGCCGAAACGCCCCTGGAACGCCGGCGGGAAGCTGCCGGAACCAGGAGTATCCGGTATAAATAAAAACCCCTTTTCCGTAATGGGTGTACAAGAGGCCGCCGTTTTTATCCACCTCGTTGGTGTCATGCGAAGAGAGGACCGGTTCATATCGTTCATCCCATTTGGACGCAAAATACAGGCCTCTTTCCTGGACCCACCCATCAAAATCTTTTTGAGTGATCTTGTTGGGAAAATTCAAAACCGGGTGTTCCGGAACGAGGAACCGGACAGGAGCGGTTTCCATACTCACCCGGTCCCTCCCGATGGTCAGAGGATAGGGACCGATGTTCTCGATCAGAAGCCCCCTGGAAACATTGTACTGGACGATCAAAGTCCCGCCTTCTTTGACATAGTCCAAAAGCCTTCCCTGCATGTGTTCGAGGCGTTCGCGCGTATTGTAAGCGCGTATGCCCATGATGACAGCGTCAAACTGGGAAAGATCCACATTTTGCAGCATCTCATCGCTCAACTCGATCACCTCGTAACCGAGATTGCGCAGGCCGGAAGCCACCTCATCCCCGGCACCCATGATATAGCCTAGTTTTTTTCCCAGTCGCTTGATATCCAATTTCACCACTCTCACACGGCTCTCAGGGAAATAGACCTGCCTGTGGATATGGGGGTAAGAAATCTCTACCAGAGCCCGGCTCAGCGTCCTGCCGTTGATCTCAGCTTCAGCCTTCAAAACAGCCTCGCCGGATCCGACCGGAGGACTGACGTCAAACGTGAATTCTTTTTCTTCATATTTGTCGGCAAACGAGAAAGAGATGACCTCAGGTGAAATCTGCCACTTTTCACTTCCCTTCAGGCGCATCAGGCCCGCAACATGTGGAGAGTGGTTCGTCATCTTAACCTTTATTTTTTTGGGTTTTTGGTCAGCAAAAATAGTCACCTTATTTTCCATCTGCATCGTTACCGGAGGCCTGACTTCAAACATCCGGTAAAGTTCGCCATCTACCCTGTCTGTCCAGCGAAATAAAACGGGAAGAGAATATTCCAGAATGTGGCCTCCGGCATCAACAAGTACTTTTACAGAGATCGGCGGGGGGTTTTCTGCGGTCCCGATGGCATTCTGTTTTTTGACCGTGAATATCCCTTTCTGGGGTGTGTCTTCCAGCCAATAAGGCTGTGATATCGGAAAATCCTCCGGGATAGAGATTGAATTCACAACCGTTTGCGGCTCATTGTTTTTTAAAGGCATGTTCAGTACCATATCATCGGCTGTTTTCGGAAAACTCATTTTTTGAATCCGCAAAGGAAAATCCGAGCGATTGACGAATGTGGTCGTTACGGTGATCTCATCTCCTGGGGCTGCAGAGAAGTCGTTGGCAATTGCCTCCATCCAGAGTCCGGCACAAAATCGAATGACACGCAGCAGCTCTTCCTTTTTGATTTTTACCCAATGCATCTCATTCAGTTTGTTCAGCTCTCCATACACTGCCAGCAAGCCAGGCAATGCGTTTGCAGGATGTTGAGGTTCAAATGATTCCAGGACGTTCTGCAACATAGATTCCACATTATGGCTTCCGGTCACACGTTTCCAGGATGTATCCACCCCATCAAAAAGATCGGTTGATGCCGGTGTTCCCGCCACGAGTTTAAAGGTATCGTACCGCGTTCCCCGCCGGCTGGTTGCCCCAAATCCCTGGCTCTTATGATTGGATCGGCTCTCTGCGGCCATTTCCGTGTAGGATTTGCCTAGCAGGGGATTATATTTGCCTGTGTTGATCCTCTGCAGATTCTGGATTTCCTGCTGGTTGGGCCTCCAGCTGTTCCAGTATAATCTTTTGGCCTGCCAGGGCTGCACATATTTCAATTGTTCGGGAAATTGTTTGGGATCGGCTGCCGCATGAAAAGCTTCTTTTATGAGCCATCCGGAGGCCGTGTGGTGACCGTGACCGCTGGGGCTGTCCACAGGAAAGCGGGTGACGATCACATCGGGACGAAATTTGCGGATCACCCAGATGATATCGGACAGAATCTCTTTCTTTCCCCAGAAATCAAACGTTTCCTCAGGCGTCTTGGAGTATCCGAAATCGATGGCCCGGGTGAAAAACTGCTCGGCTCCATCGATCCGGCGGGCCGCCAAAAGCTCTTGCGTCCGGATGATCCCGATTTCGGCTCCTTTTTCCGGGCCGATCAGGTTTTGTCCGCCATCACCCCGGGTCAAAGAAAGATAGGCTGTCCGGTATTTTTGACCTTTTGAGAAATACGCTAAAGCAGCCGTATTTTCGTCATCGGGATGGGCTGCCACATACAGAACACTACCCAGCACATTGAGCTTTTGGAGCGCTATCTGCAATTCCCCTGCGTCAGGGATCTCAATCTTTTGAGCATATGCACTCGGGACAAAGTACAGAACAAACAAGAAGATGATAGAAATGTGCTTTTTCAAAAGTCTTCGCATTTCAGTCCGGATAAAATGGAGGATTCGAAAAACCGCCTTGTGATGTAATTAGGTTTATTTGTTTATTCTTTGGGCAGTTCGATCTTAAACGGGACTTTCAATTCTTCCCAGTGAAGGTACGCTGTTGCAGACGTCCCGGCCAGATCATCGAATCCGAAGACCATCCATTCCTGGTGGGGGGCTTTCACAGGAGTTACTGTCACCCGGAGCGCATCTTCCTCCTGGTTATACTGGAAACTTCCCCAGGCAGAGTTGTTCTTGCTGAAGATAATGATCCAATCTTTTTCCGAAGGGATCATATGGATGCCGTATTTTCCGGCTGGAAGTCTGTTCCCTTCGATCAGGATATCCTTGTTGAATTCAATGGTCGTGTTTTCATTGGCCCCGGCCCGCCAGGGAAAAGGTTTATTATTGGAATATCTGTTTCCGGGAGCCAAGCCGTATGGAACAAGTCCCCCCCATATCTTTCTGCCTTTTACTCCAGGCCTGCTGTAATCAATTTTGATATCGGTGTCAACTCCAAGCCTTTGTGTCACGCTGGCCTTCAGGCTTGGGCGGACTTGATTGCCCTGTGCGAGGGTGGCTGACGGCATAATCATAAGAACAGAAAGGATCATTGTAAGGCTCATAATGATTAGACGTTTCATACTCTCCTCCTTCCATTAATAATTTAATAGAGAATTTCTATCATTATAATCGATTCCCAACAATATTCAAATACTCACGGCATTTCCAAAATCGTTGTGATCCTTTTTTTTTATCTCATCTGCCAGATAATATGAAAGACTTACTCCAAAGTACGAAATTCTTGCCGTTTGGTTCAGCCGAGAAACAATTTTTCATTCCATCCTAACAGCTGTATATCCTTTTCGCCTTTTTTCGCCTTGAAGCCCGATGCATGACATCCACTCAATGAGGATGTTATTGTATCCTGTCCCCAATTTCGTTCCCAATTTAAAAGCCGAGTTTTTTAATCTCGTCGTCGCGCCCGGTCATCTCCCACCGGATCAACGAGAGCGGAATCATCCCGTAGGTATGAAACTCCTCAAAAAAGGACTTGAGATCGAATTTTGCGCCCAACTGTTCGGCACGGTCGGCAATCAGCTTTTCGAGATGGACTTTGCCCACGACATAACTCGTGCCGTAGCCGGGCTGCTGAAGATATAGGTCCTCATCCGTCCAGATCGTGTTTCCCTCCTTGGGCATCCAGCCGCGCGGTGTCCACTTGACGCCAAAGTCAACGGCTTCCTCCAGAGTGAATTCGTTGCTGTGCATCTTCAAGTCGCCCATGCCCCGTGCGCAGCGGCATGCCAGCATAATCCAGACCAGCTCCCGCACTCTCGGCTTTTCATCCAATAATCCCGCATGCATCGCGATCTCCTCCATCCCGGTGGCCAATCCCTCGGCCCGTGAATCCCAGATGTTGTAAAGGAGAGGCACACGCCGGATCGAACTGGTGTGAGGTTCATGTTCCATCCTGGCCAGGTCGAACCAGTGCGTGCCGTGACATCTCAGAGGAAGCGGGTTGTGGTAGTCAACTTGGGTGAAAAAATCGCGGAGTCCATCTGGCGGGATGAATCCGACAGTCCGCTTGAGTGTGTCATTCTGATAGTCGGGAAGACTCATCATGTTCTCCCGCATGAATCCCATGAAATATTCCACTGCCTCATCGAAACGTTTCTGGTACTCTTCTCTGTTTTCTGGGGGCCTGAGCAGCGGGAGGAGACGATTTCGGTTCTCCTCCAATTTTAAGCAGGCAATCGAACGCCCCAGCTCCCTTTTCATGATAACCATCTGGTCTTCCCAGGTGTAGGGACAGAGATGGACGTTTTTCATGTACCAGTTGTAATTTTCGATACCGATTCCAGATGTTGCCGTCATGTCTTTTTGCTTCTCTTCCAGCCAGCCGCGAAATTCATCCACAGCTTCCTTGGCCCTGTTGATGTCCGGAACGAGGTCCGGATAGCTCTTTTCCAAGCGCTCTGCCAGATTCGCCAGATACACACTTTCTTCTTTTTTCCTCCTTATTCCCAAAAACCAGAGATCTTTGGCCTCTTCAGCCAAATTCCCTTTGGCCTGCTCGAGGACTTTGGGGATGGCCTTTAATCGCATCTGGAAATCCTCATACTGCTCTCCCTTGAGGGGAAAGGTGTACTTCCATAAACAAAGCGTCCCGTACCGCCATGGCCCTTCCAGAGCCGGGACGTCCGACGGAGATGTGTAGTAAACGGCATAAAAGCGGGGATTCCGCGACCAGGGCCGCAGCACCCGGTGGTCGAAGTCTAACCCGTTCATCTCGGCCCGCACGACGTGGTAGTCTACCTGCTGGGCAACAGGCCATGAATCCGGATCGATCGCCGCCAGCCGGGCCTGATACTCCTTCAGCTCGCGATGCTGTTTGGCCATCGCCTCCTCTGTGTAATCAGGCACACCGTCGATAACGACGGGTTTTTGGAATTCCCGCCATTCTTCGAACAGCTTGACCAGGTCTTCATACGTGCCGCTGCCGGCTGCAGGCTCCCCATTATTGCCTGGCAAACAACAGAAAAGCACAACCATCACAAAACTCAAGCATAAAACAATAAAGCGATTGCTTTTTAGCATGGGTCTGACCTCCTTTTTCCATCACATTGTCATCTAGTCTATCGGGAATTCACGATTTGTCAATCGAACACTAGAAAAACAGAACCTGCAAATCCATAACAGGCTTGACTGCAGTGGGACAAGTTGCAGAGGAATTCTCCGGAAACTGCCGGCCCTTCGAGATTTTTGTTGTGTAAATTGCCAAAGACGAGTATAATTTTTTTTCTTTTAAATGTGCCCAATAAATCTTTGCCGAAGAGAAGTCCATTACCGTTTCAGTCAACAAAAATTCTTTAACCAATCAAAAATAAAAAAAGGGAGGATATCCAAAATGCAAAAAAAGATCTTTTCTATCTGTCTAACAGTGCTTTTTCTGATTGCAGCCGTCGGCCTTTGGGCAGAAAATAAACCTGTCACCAAAGCCAACTACGAACTGCCGGCACGTTTTACTCCCAACAAGATGAAAAAGATGGTGTTCAGCACACGAGTGAATGCCCATTGGCTCAAGCACAGCGACCGTTTCTGGTACATCTATGAGACGAGTAACGGCAAGGCTTTCAACCTCGTAAACCCAGCAACGAAACAAAAGCGGCCCATCTTCGACAACGTCAAAATGGCCTCCATGCTGACGAGATTGACGAAAGATCCCTATGACGCCCAGCATCTCCCGATTGATACCATCAAATTTATCAAAAACGATATGTTTATCTATTTCAAGGTGCCGAAAAACAAGGACGTGCTCGAAGCTGAAAAACGTAAAGAGGAGCAAGAAAAGAAAAAAGAAAAACAGGATAAGCAGGAAAAAAAGCAAGAAAAGAAAAAAGAAATGGACAAAAAAAAGGAAGAAGAAAAGAGTGCAGTAGAAAAGGCAAAAGAAGACGCCCGCAAATACCATCATTTCGAATACGAACTGGCCACCGGAAAACTGAAGCTTCTCGAGGACTATGTGGACAAACCTCAACGACCTCGCTGGGCCAGCATTTCTCCCGATGGAAACACGATTGTTTTCGGCCGCCATTACAACCTCTTCATCATGGACAAGGAAAATTACGAAAAGTGGCAAAAAAACCCAAAAGATGAGTCCATCAAAGAAGTTCAATTGACCACAGACGGAGAGGAGTATTACAGCTATCATGGCCGCAGCGGCTACGGCGAAACCAATGTCGACAAGGAGAAAAACAAGGACAAACGTAAACCGGCTTATATCATATGGTCCCATGACTCAAAAAAATTCGCGATGACCCGCTCAGACTCGCGTAAAGTCAAGGACCTCTGGGTGATTAATTCCATCGCTGAACCCCGCCCGACTTTGGAAACCTACAAGTACCACATGCCAGGCGAAGAAGAGGCCCCACAGGAAGAACTTCTGATCTTCAACCTTGAAACAAAAAGCAAGCTCAAAGTCAAAGCAGAGAAATTCAAGGATCAGACATTGAGGATTATGACGGCCCCCTATCCGGTTAACACCCGTGACGATGACTACCGGCCGAGCCTGTGGCTTTCGGAAACACCCGACAAGCTTTACTTCTCCCGGACAAGCCGCGATCTAAAACGGATCGACACATGTTATGCCGACACAGTCACCGGAGAGGTGAAAGTCCTGATCGAAGAACGGCTGAACACATATGTAGAAACCCGTCCGTTGGGATTCATCGACAACGGCAAAGAACTTGTTCACTGGTCGGAACGTGACGGCTGGGCCCATTTTTATCTCTACGACGGGGAAGGCAACCTTAAAAAACAACTGACTTCCGGGCCGTTTCACTGCGAAAGAATCCTCGGAATCGACAAAAAAGCCCGGGTGATGTACTTTACGGCCAACGGGCGGGAGAAAGACGAAGATCCCTATTATCTGCACCTTTATCGGGTCAATCTAGACGGAACCGGTCTCCGCTTGCTGAACAAAGACAACTTCAACCACCAGGTATCCATGGACGATCCCACTCTTTACTGCGTCGATAACTATTCCCGCATCAACACCATCCCCAAAGCCGTTTTGCGCGACAACAGAGGAAATGTTCTCCTGGAGCTGGATTCCCCTGATCTTTCGCTGCTGTTTGAATTCGGTTTTCAATTTTCCGAGACCTTCAAAGTTAAGGCCGCTGACGGAAAAACCGAGATGTACGGTGTGATCCACAAGCCTTTTGATTTTGACGAGAATAAAAAATACCCAATCATCGCCTATGTGTATCCAGGGCCGCAGACAGAAAGTGTATCGAAATCCTTCTCTACGCGGGGGGACAGAACATGGCGCCTGGCTCAATTTGGATTCATTGTCATCACGGTAGGCAACCGCGGCGGGCATCCCAGCCGTTCCAAGTGGTATCACAATTATGGATACGGGAATCTCAGAGATTATGGTCTTGCCGACAAAAAGGCCGCCATCGAGGAACTGGCCGCCCGCCATCCCTATATCGATCTCGATAAAGTGGGTATTTTCGGCCATTCTGGGGGAGGATTTATGTCCACGGCTGCTATGCTGGTCTATCCCGATTTTTTCAAAGTTGCGGTTTCATCCTCAGGCAACCATGAAAACAACATCTACAACCGCTGGTGGAGTGAAAAACACCACGGCGTCAGAGAAGTGGTTGATGAGGAGGGAAATGTTACTTTCGAGTACGATATTAAGAAGAATTCAGAAATCGCCAAAAATTTGAAGGGACGCCTGCTGATCGTCACGGGCGATATCGATAACAACGTTCATCCGGCCAATACCATCCGTCTGGCAAACGCTTTGATTAAAGCCAACAAACGTTTCGATTTCTTTCTGTTCCCAGGCCAACGTCATGGATACGGCAACATGAACGAATATTTCTTCTGGCTCAGGGCAGATTACTTCTGCAAGCACCTGATCGGGGATTATTCCCAGGATGTGGATATCGAAGAGCTCAACCGCGAAATCGAGATGACCGGCAATAAAAAGAAATAAGAAAAAAACCAAAAGGACCGCAGACGATAACCCTCATGGATTATGGTTGACTTTGGTGGGAGGAAGAATCATGCAACTTCAAAAGCCAATCAAAACTTGCTTTTTACACAGTTTGATGTCTATTCTCCTAGTGTTTGCCGTTCCTACTGGGATGATTTCATGCCGTAAAGACGCGCCGGATACAGAGCAGGTGGGCGTCACCGGAGAGAACCGGACGGTTTTGCCGGTCAACCAGGTCCTTATCCCTGCCGGAACGCAGATTCCCCTGCCCGGGCTGCGTCCCCAGGCCCTTGCACTATCCCCTGACGATCGGCTTCTTGCGGTCTCCGGAAAGACAAGCGAGCTGGTTATCATCGATCCCGCACTCGGCACGATTGCCCAGCGTGTCGCTCTTCCATCTGAGGAACAAAACACTCCTGTTCCCAATCCTTCATCTCCCAATATCCTCGAGCCTGACCAAAAGGGCCAGTTGAGCTACATCGGGCTCGTTTTTTCACCGGACGGAAGCCGCATCTACCTCAGCAATGTCAACGGGAGCATCAAAGTTTTTTCCGTCTCAGAGGACGGTAAAGTCACGCCGTCCCATTCCATCCCTCTGCCTCCGGCCGATGCGCCACGTCGAAAAAATGAAATCCCGGCAGGACTGGCGCTTTCCGCAGACAGCCGGAGCCTTTATGTCTGCGCCAATCTTTCCAACCGCCTGTTGGTCATCGATACCCAAACAAATGCCGTGACACAAACCTTCGATGCGGGAGTCGCCCCTTTTGATGTGCGGCTTCTGGACGGCAAGGCCTATGTCAGCAACTGGGGCGGCCGGCGGCCGCAGCCCGGAGATCTCACAGGCCCGGCCGGCCGGGGCACCGCCGTCAAGGTCGATCCCGTCAAACACATCGCCAACGAGGGTTCGGTGAGTGTCATCGATCTTGCCTCAGGAACCTCACAAGATATCCTCGTCCAACTCCACTCTTCCGCTCTCGCCGTATCCCCCGACGGACGCTATGTCGTCTGTGCCAATGCGGCCAGCGACAACCTCAGCGTGATCGACACCCGAACAAGCACGGTTGTCGAGACGATTTGGGTTAAGTCCAGCCCGGCAGATCTTTTCGGTGCATCCCCCAATGCCCTTTGCTTTTCACCCGATGGGAAGCACCTCTATGTGGCCAACGGGACACAGAATGCCATCGCCGTGGTGAATTTTGAACCGGAGGAACGGGAATCCTCGCTTCTCGGGCTCATCCCTGTGGGATGGTTTCCCGGAGCGATTGTGTTCGACACCGAACACCAAATGTTGTGTGTAGCCAATATCAAAGGCCTTCCTGTAGAGCCGAAGCAGGACAGGGCAACCGGCGGACAGGGATTCAACACCCACCACTATCACGGTTCCCTGTCATTTGTGCCGGTGCCGGAAAGGGCCGAACTAACGTCACTCACAGAATCTGTTTACGCAAACTACCACCGCGAAAGAATATCCCGGGCGTTCAAAAAACCGCGCTCCGGACAGCCGCCCCGGCCGGTTCCCGAACGCATCGGCGAACCCAGCCTGTTCAAGCACGTGGTCTACATCATCAAAGAAAACCGAACCTACGACCAGGTATTAGGAGATGTATCGGAGGGAAACGGGGATCCGTCCCTCTGCCTTTTCGGCAAACAGGTGACTCCCAACCAGCACAAGATCGTGCGGGAATTCGTCCTTCTCGACAACACCTACTGCAGCGGCATCTTGAGTGCTGACGGCCACCAGTGGTCCACCACGGCTTTTGGAACCGATTATCTCGAGAAATCATTCGCGGGATGGCCCCGCAGCTATCCGGACGGCATGGGGCCGGATGATGCCGATGCTCTGGCTTATGCGCCGAGCGGATTCATCTGGGATAAGGCCCTCCAGCATAACGTTTCCATTTGGAACTTCGGGGAATTCGCCCAGCCCGAATGCTGGTGGACTGACTCGGAACGCAAAGGCCGACCTGAGTGGAAGGATTACTGGGAAGAATATCTGCATGCTCACGGCGATGTGGTCATCGCGAGCGAACCCACGATCGAGACGATACGTCCTTTCACGCCCACAGACACGGTGGGATGGATCATGGAGGTCCCGGATGTCTGGAGAGCACGGTACATCACAGAACAGATCGCCGCTTGGGAAAAAGACGGGCAAATGCCACAGCTAATCCTGATCTGTCTGCCAGACGATCACACCAGCGGAACCCGAGCCGGATCTCCGACACCTACAGCCTGTGCCGCCGACAATGACCTGGCCTTCGGCCGTATCGTCGAAGCTTTCAGCCGCAGCCGATTCTGGAAAGACATGGTTATATTCGGGATCGAGGACGACCCGCAGAACGGATTCGACCACGTGAGCGGCTACCGGACCACGGCCTACTGCATCAGCCCGTACACCAAACGCGGCACCGTGATCAGCACCCAGTACAACACCACCTCCATTCTCCGGACGATCGAGAATATCCTCGGCCTCCCACCTATGAATCAATTCGATGCTACCGCCACGCCGATGTTCGACTGTTTCACTCCAACGCCCGATTTCGCGCCATTCAAATCCGTGCCCAATCAAATCCCACTCGATCAGATGAATCCGGATCCAAAGGATATCGCTGACTCTCTTCTCCGCCGGAATGCATGCATTTCCGCGCTCCTGAACTTCCAGCGAATCGACGCCTGCCCGGAAGACACCCTTAACCGCATTCTGTGGCATTCGGTCAAAGGAAGTGCTGCTCCTTATCCTTCCTGGGCCGTGACGATCGTTCCCGACCGAAAATGATACTCGCCAATTGGTGACGGGATACCCATTCTCTTAATTCCATTCTCTTATTTCCAGCACACAATATTCATTATGAGGAAGATTTGCCTTTCCTCCCCTCCAGGCTATTGACACAATTAATCCTGACAAGTAAAGTATGGGACTGGCCATGAAAAAACAGGAATCCTTTTCCCGCTGGGGGATCGTTTTTGCCGGGTTGGGCATGGCCGTCGGCACAGGCAACCTCTGGCGGTTCCCCCGGGTTGCATCTCAGTACGGCGGCGGCGCTTTCATGATTGCCTGGATCCTGTTTCTGTTTGTCTGGGCCATTCCTCTTTTGACCGTGGAGCTTTCGATCGGCAAAAAAACACGCCAGGGAGTGATCGGATCTTTTGGCCAGATGATCGGAAAAAATTTCGCCTGGATGGGAACGTTCGTCGCCTTTGTGACCTGCGCTATCACATTCTATTACACAGTTGTCACGGGATGGTGCCTCAAATATTTATTTTCCACGGTCTTTCAGGGCCTGATGAAAAAAGATCCCACTCAATACTGGGGAAGTTTCACATCCTCCTGGGAACCGGTGGGATTCCATTTTCTGGCCGTTTTCATCGGATGTTCGATCATTTACTTCGGCGTGGCCAAGGGTATCGAAAGGGCCAACAAAATCCTGATCCCCTCTCTCTTTGTTCTTCTTCTGATTGCCGTGGGAAGGGCAGTGACCCTTCCCGGGGCTCTGAAAGGATTGGACTTTCTTTTCTCCCCGAACTTTTCTCAACTGGGCCACATCGAGACATGGCTTCAGGCGCTTACGCAAACGGCCTGGTCGACCGGAGCCGGATGGGGATTGATGCTGACCTACGGCGTGTACTCTAGAAAGAAAGAGAATCCCTTCCTGACCTCAGCAACATTGGGTTTCGGAGACAACATCGCCGCCCTCCTGGCAGCGGTTACGGTAATCCCGACGGTCTTTGCCTATTTTGCCGGACAGAATATGGCCCAGGAAAAAGTTCTGGATATCATGGCTCAGGGAAACGAAGGTTTGACTTTCAAATGGATTCCCACTCTGTTTTCGAAAGTGCCGTCCGGGAATTTTTTCCTCGCTCTATTTTTTCTTGCGCTTTGCTTCGCGGCCTTTTCCTCCTTAATCTCCCAGTTGGAGCTGATCTCCCGCATTTTCATGGACACTGGTCTCACCCGGAAAAAAGCCGTCACGATTGTTGGGATCGCCTGCTTCATCCTCGGGATTCCTTCTGCTATCAGCATGGGATTTTTCAACAATCAGGACTGGGTTTGGGGATTGGGCCTGATGGTGAGCGGATCTTTTTTCATCCTTCTCGTGCTCAAAGTCGGGCCGAGAAAGTTCCGCGAAGAAATCATGACGGATTCCGGTCATAAAGTCAAAATGGGCAAAGCCTTCGATTATCTCGTCATGATTTTTCTCCCGATCCAATTGGTCGCCATGCTTGTCTGGTGGTTCTGGGACAGCTACAAAACCGATCCGGAAAACTGGCTGAATATTTTTTCAAAAGGATCGGTCGGAACCGTGCTGTTCCAATGGGGAGTGGCCATCGCCGTGTTTATCATTTTCAACAAACTCATCACCAAAAAACTGTCTTTCACGCAGGGTGACTCAGGAGAGGGCCATGACAATTGAAGCCTTGATCATGATGATTGCTGTTTTTGTTGTGTGTGGAGGCGGTTTTATTTACTCCCTCTACATCTCCTCCAAAGAAGACTAGAGAAAATTGGAGAGAGAAAATTAGGGACAGGATATGTTTTCACTTAATTCGTGGCTTGATTTCACACGGTTTTTCTAATATTGCAAAGATACGAAAATTAGCTTCAGATTCGATTGGAAGTTGAGTATTTTGTCAGACAGAAAAAATTGAATTAAGTGAAAACATATCCTGTCCCCGAATTATTGCCGAATTGATCGAACATCGAGGACAAAGCAGGAGCGGCCGTGGGTGGCGATAACCAGCTCATACTCGCGGGGATGGATCATCAGATCATGCACTGGGGTAGTCGGCAGATGGCTGCAGAGCGAATGCCAGGTCTGCCCTCTGTCGAGCGTGACATACACCCCAAGTTCTGTCCCCACATACAAGATTTTCTTGTCGCGGGGATCTTCCCGGATGACGTTAATCCCCTCAGATGGCAGGTTCCCGCCAATGGACTTCCATGACTCGCCGAAGTCCGTTGACATGTACACATACTTTTCGAAATCATCCTCTCGATATCCTGTCAATGTTACATAAACGGTTCCCAGCTCGTGCTGTGAGGCAATCACCCGGCTCACCCATTTTGCCGGAAGTCCAGATTTGACGAGCGCCCAGGTTTTGCCGTCGTTCTTGGTCACCTGGACATTCCCATCATCTGTCCCTGCATAGATCAGCCCCTTCTGGAGCGGCGATTCTGAAAGCATCGTTATAGTGCCATAGGGAACATTTCCCTGCTTTTCCGGCCCGGGATTCGTAGTCAGATCAGGGCTGATGCACGTCCAGCTGTCCCCCCTGTCAGCCGATTTAAAGACCTTTTGTGCCGCATAATACAGCGTGGCCGGATCATATATCGAAATAAAATAAGGCGTCATCCAATTATATCTCAACCGAGGCTCACCCTCCTCTGCCCTCGGCATGATGTCTTTCGTCTCTCCCGTCTTCATGTTTTTCCGCCGCAGCACCCCGAACTGATGTTCGTAATACATGATATCGTGATCGACCGGATCCCTATAGGTGAAGTAGCTGTCTCCCCCTCCCCATCTGTCCAGGTAAATGTCCTTCCAGGGATCCTCCACGCCGGATTTTGTCAGCCTGTCCTCGACATTGTGTGTGCTCGGCCCGTAAAGAGCCGCATTATCCTGCGTCCCCCCATAAATGTTATATGGTTTGTCCATATCAACCCAAACCGCGTAAAACTCTCCGATCGGAAAATTGTTGAGATGCAGCCAGGTCTCGCCTCGGTCATGCGACATATACAATCCTCCGTCATTCCCCAGCAGCAGCCTGTCCGGGTTCCTGGGATCGATCCACATCTCGTGCATATCCAGGTGCATCACCCTTATGTTATGAGAGAGAACATGAACGATGGTTTCCCCGGATTCTTTAAAGATTTCTCCCCCATCTGTCGAATGGAGGAGTTTGTTTCCCAACACATAAATTTCGTCCGGATTATCGGGCGCTACCCGGACGAGACAAAAATCATACCCGATAGCCGTCGGCACTCCGTCTTCACGGATCTTCCGCCACGTTTCCCCCTTATCATCCGACCGATAAACTTCGCCTCTCCGCCGACGCCTCGTCCCTTCCTCTGTCGGTTCATGATTATCCAGAAGCGCATAAATGATTTTGGGATCAGAAGGTGCGATAGCAAGGCCAAAGCGGCCCACATACTCGCCAACCGGAAGCCCCCCAGTTAAACGCTTCCATGTGCGTCCTGCATCAACTGTCTTGTACAACCCGCTGCCCTCTCCGCAGATCACATTGTTCCAGGCTTTCCTGTCCCTTTCCCAGGCTGCCGCATACAAGGTCTTGCTGTCCGAAGGATCCATCACGATCTCGATAATTCCCGCCTTCTCCGAAACGTATAGAACCTTCTCCCATGTTTTCCCTCCATCCACTGTTTTGTAAACACCCCGCTCCTCATTGTAGCCGTAATTGTGTCCCAAAGCCGCCACATACACCACATCTGGATCCTCGGGATCGATCACAATTCTTGGCACATGGTGGGATTCATGGAGGCCCATGTTCTGCCACGTTTTTCCCGCATCCACCGATTTGAACACCCCTGTCCCGGCATACGAACTCCTGGCCATCAAGACTTCTCCGGTTCCCACCCAAACGATATTTGGATCCGACGGTGCAATAGCCACACATCCGATCGCAAACGTCGACTCGTCCTCAAATACCGCCGTCCAGGTCGTGCCGTTGTTCACGCTCTTCCACAGATTTCCCGAACCGGCTCCGGCATAGATCGTGTACGGCTCGTCCGGATGGCAGGCGATCGCCTCGATCCTCCCGCCGCAAAATTCCGGCCCCACGGCCCGCCACTTCAAATCCTTGAACGGCGATTCCTCCTTGAGCCTTTGGTGGTGTTCCCATGCCTTCATCCGCACATCCGCCGGCGTGGTATTATCCTGCACAAACGAAAGCCCAACACCCACAGCGCCAAAACATATAACCATCCCGAGCCAAAAACGTTTGTTCCTCATGTTCATCTCCCTCATAGGATGCCCTTTACCTATCACAAGAAATAAATCTGGTCAACACAAACAGATTTAGAAGATCGGACACCATTTTATTCATTATTTCCACAAAACTCTTGACATATAAGCCTGCAGTCTTATATTAATTAAATATAAGTTTTTAGGCTTATAATGACCAGGAAAAAAGTTTACGGAGTCATAACAGGAGATTTAATAAAGTCCATCGAATATCGAGCTTCCCGGAACGATGTTTTACTCCGCCTAAAGAAAATCCTGTTATCTGCAGCAAAACTCGAAACCCATGAGGATGAATTTATAATTTTCTCGGACATTTTCAGGGGCGATTCCTTCCAAGGAATCCTTTCCCGATCCTCTTCATCTTTGAAAATCGCGTTGTTAATTCAAGCGGAACTCTTAAGAGAACAAGTCGGGAGCGTACGTATCGAATCCCGATTGGGAATCGGACTAGGGCCGGTCGATTTCTTGGACAAAAATAGAATCGTTGAAAGTGACGGCGTAGCCTTCCGCCTCTCCGGCCAGGCACTGGACAAAACAGATAAATACCGGAGATTGACCATGTTGTCCCCATCCGAAGAAATAAACCAACACTTGAACATGCTCTCCGCAGCGCTGGACGCGATCATGCAGCGCTGGAGCAGTGAGCAGGCAGAGGCCATCTCGTTCTGGCTTCAGGGAAATACACAGGAATCGATCGCACACATGCTGGGAATCAAACAGCCTGCGGTGCACCAACGGCTGCAGCTTGCAGGACATTTTGCCATCCGAGAGGCACAAGAATATTTTGCCAGGCTGACCAAAAAATATAAGGCCAAGGAATTATAATGGTACATTATAAGGCTCTAGACTTATGAAACCGGCCCTCGACCTCACACGAATACTGCTGGCGCATTTCGTGGGTGATTTCTTTTTCCTTTCTAAAAAAGGCATCCAAAACAAACAAGAAAAAAAATGGAATATATTCTTATAGGATCCCTTCTCAGCATCGGCCTCGCTATGCTGATGGGGTACGCAGTTAAGGCATGGATAGGGAGTTAAATGCCATGATAAAAAAAATAATCATTTGGATGGGGATACTGCTGATCCTGGGCCTGGTTTCAACAGCCATTGCCGGGGAGGGGCGCCTTGATTTTGTCGAAACCGAAGTCATTCTTTTTCCCGACGGTAAAGCATCGATCGAATACGTGGTGCGGTACATCGTGACAGCCGGTGAATTCCACGGATTTTACTTTTCGGGATTCGACCGCCTGACTCCCCATTTCGACCGCCAGAATGCCGCCGGCATCGACAGCCGGGGAAACACCTACGGCTTGGACATCAAAAAGGTGAATGCCGGCAAATACGATATCGTCCTGGCCAACGGAGCCGGCGTCTCTACCGGTTATGTCACCTACCGGTTTCGCTTCGCCGCCGATATGGCCCGGGCCGGATATCTGGCGCCCACGACCGCCGCCGAAGGCCGGGAGCTTGTCGTCTTCAACTGGGCACCTACGGATTGGGACCAGCCTCTGTCACACTACACGGTCAAGGTCATCTATCCGATAGAATACACTTCCTCCCAGACCGACCGAAGTGCTATCGAACCAGCACTTCTGGCCCGCGGTTTTGCCACAGAACGGTTCATGAACCGGGAATACAAAATCGACTACCGCCTCCGGAAAATCGGGGAAAAACAGCATATCGAAGTCCTTCTGCACAAAGAAAACGCCAGCACTCACTACCACTTCCGAATCCAGCAGTACATCAATGCGGATGTGTTCCCTCAAATCAGCACAGCCAGCCCGGCTCGCGGGGAAACAGCTCGCCCGAAACAAACAACTCTTCCTTCAGAACAAGTCACAACCGGAGAAAGCAAAGCTTCGAAATCCCGATGGAGCCTGCTTATCGGGTTTGTTGCCATGCTCCTCTCCGGCGTATTCGGCGTGTCGCGCAAACACCGGTCCATGGTCCGGGCCCAATCCGAGCTCGACCAGGTCCAGTGGGTGAGAAAGGATTGGGAGCCGCCCAAAATCGAACTGGCCTCATTCCGAAAGCCGGGAAAGATCGCCAAAGACCTGGACCCGATCGAGGCCGGCATGTATATCGGCGTCCCCTACAAACAGATTTTTTCCACCATCCTGTCCCAACTGGTCAAAAGGAACTGCATCGAAGTCATCAACAGGGATCCTCTCCGCGTGGAAGTCGCGTCCCCTCTGCCCGTCCCCTACAGCGAGTTGAGCTCCTACGAACAGAAAATGTACAAAGCCGCCAAGGATGACGGCATCTTCAGCGAGCAGGAGCTGAATGGTCTTTTGAAAGAGGTCGTCCACAACATCCAGCAAAAAGCCTGGGACTGCGACATCGATGCCACAAAAAATTATTACGGCGACCAGATCGCCCAAGCCTTCGGCCAGGAGCCGGAAGAACCGCCCGGCAGGGAAGCCATGCAGCGCCGCCGGGACGATCCGATAAACAGCTGGTGGTATTGGTACCACTGGCACTACGGCATGAACCGCCACTACAATCCCAACCAGTATGACCACGAATTCGAAGCCTCGATGCCGGTTGATCCCGATGTGGTGGATTTTCAAGAATTTCTAGGACCGGGGGCAGGGGGTATCGACGCATGCCATGCCGCATGCCACGACGCATGCCACGACGCATGCCATTCGGCCTGCCACTCCGCGTGTCATTCGGCCTGCCACTCGGCCTGCCATTCGGCCTGTGTCAGCGGAGGGGGACATTGATGCACCCGGCATCTCCTAAACTGGACTGGGTGGATGCTTTCGTAAAACGGATCCGCCCCTATGTCCATGTACGGCTGACAGACCGGGTGCTCATCCGCCTGCCCAACCATGCCTTCAAGCTCAATACAACAGGCGCCCGGGTGCTGCACCACATCATCCAGGGAGGTTCGGTCAAAGACATCCTCAAGGCCCGATCTTATGACAAAGAACTCCCAAACCAGCTTCAATCATTCTTCATCGATCTCTCCCGCATGCTGAACTCGGCTATCTGTGACGTTTATCGATCCCCCTCACTCAAACGGGTGACGTTCGACCTCGGCTATATCGAACTGCCCATCCTATCAGAATTGGCCCTCACCTGGCGCTGCAACATCAAATGCCAATTCTGCTACGCATCCTGCACATGCATTTCCGATTCGGATGATGAATCCGGCAGGGAAGAGCTGACCACCAAAGAAGTCAAAAAGGTTCTGAACATCATCCGCCGCGATGCCGAAGTACCGAGCATATCCTTTACCGGTGGGGAACCGGCGCTGCGGGAAGACCTCTCAGAGCTTGTCGCCTATGCGTCCGGATCGCTCAACATGCGGGTGAATTTGATTACGAACGGAACCCTGATCACAAATAAAGCCGCAAAAAGTCTAAAAAAGGCCGGACTGGAATCCGCTCAGGTCAGCATCGAATCGCCCGACCCGGATGTCCACAACCGGATCGTCGGCGTCGCAAACGCGTTCCAGGCATCCGTGAACGGATTCCTCGCATTAAAAAAGGCCGGGGTTTCTGTCCACCCCCATGCCACCCTCTGCCAGTTGAATCAGCACACCCTCCCGCAGATGCCTCAATTTGCCAAATCGTTGGGAGTGGACCGGTTTTCCCTGAATATGATCATCCCGGCCGGACGGGGCGAAGCCAAAGACCTGGCCATCAAATACAGCGAAATCGAAGAGATGGTGCTGGATATAAAATCAGCATCAGAGACCGCCGGCATCCGATTCATGTGGTACTCCCCGACACCGATGTGCCTGTTCAATCCAATCTCCCATCAGTTGGGCAACAAAGGCTGCAGCGCCTGCGAAGGACTGCTCTCCGTGGATCCTTATGGCAGAGTTCTCCCCTGTTCCAGTTGGAAGGAACCTGTCGGGAATCTGCTCGTAGACGGATTCCGGGCCGTGTGGTTCGGCAAAAAGGGACAATCTCTGCGGGAAAAACGTGCGGCCCACCCCGGCTGCAGGGAATGCGAACATTTTGCCGCATGCCACGGTGCCTGTCCGCTGTACTTCAAAGTCCACGGGTACGGGGAACTGGAAGGGCCGCTGGCAAAGCTTAAAACGGACAATCTGAATAATCATAGGAGTTGCCAATGACATCCATTCTGCGTCTATTCGGATTTCCTCCACCGGAGAGGCGGGACAGCGTCCGGTTTCATTTCGCAAAAAACCTCACATACCAGGCCCGCATCAATATCACGTTGATATTATTGATCTTGGGGTTTGCCCTGCAAATCTATTTCATGAAGGCATTATATGGGGCTCCCCTTTTGTTTATCGGAATTTGTTTGGTCCTCGTCAAAGGATACGACAGCCGGCTGCGGATAAAAGGTTTCACTCAGGATCCCGACTGGAAAACGGTTCCGATCGACAAGATCCAGGAAATCGAGCAGCTCCGGAAACGCAATAAAAAATGGGACAGCGATGCCCTGGATGTTTCTAATGCCCTCGGTATCTTCAGCCTCATTCTGATCGGCGGCGCGGCGCTTGCCGGCGCTTATTTTCTCGGGCAGGCGGCAAAGGATACGAGAGTCACAACGATCCTGGCCATCGACATCGCCATTTTTATGATTCCTCTCTGGTTTTCCGGGATGAAGTTCATCCTGAAACAGCCCAATTTGGCCATCAAGGTGAAAATGATTATGTGGTTGTATAATGTTTTTCAGGAGCTAAAACTGGACGGAGAGGAGTTTCGCCCGGCCTTGATGCTATCCCGGGGCAAAGATGACAAAACCATTCCTGATGATGCGCGTTTTTCGGTAGCATTTCCCGATAGCCCGGAGGGATTCTACGGCCTCCAGGCGCAGATCAACCTGAATGTGGTGCAGGGGACGAGCTACCCCTATTTTTACTGTGTGCTGGCGGCCAAGCCCGGCTTTGGATTGGCCAGGTACCAGGACAAAATTGAACTCGCGGAAAAAATCATCTGCGAATACCAGGAAGACAGCCGCGCAGAGGTTTTGGTGATCCGGCAGCACACGACACAAAAATCCGGCTATCACACCAAAAAACGCCAATGCATAGCCACCCTGATAACCGCTCTCGAAGCCGCCCGTTTAATTCGGTGACAGGATATCCTTTCACTTAATTTTTAAAATATTCTAATCAATTCTTGTATATCCGAAGAGTGGACTTAAGTTATCTAAGCACACAGATACAGTATGCTCTCTATTCCAAACTCATCTTTTTTTGGAAGGGAAACGAATTCGCCGATGCCATATCAGAGTTAGGGCTTTTCCTTGCTGCCGCCAAGTCTCAGAGGCCAGGGCTTTTGGATGGCCAAAAACATCAGGGCCGACCCGAGAAGGGCAAAGTTCTTCAAGAAATTGACCATCTCGGCCGCTTTCATTGCCTCCCCAACCGCCCAAAAGTTGTGCATCATGAATGTGACCGGGACAAAAAACAAAACCAGCGCTGCCACTCCGATCTCCGGGAATTTTCCCAACAGAATGGTGAACCCACCAATCAAAAGCAAAACACCCGCCCCGATCACGGCGAACTGCGGCATGGGCACGCCCTTGAACTTTGCGTATTCGGTCATCTGTCCGAGTTTGATGAAATGATTCAGCCCGTTGTAGATATAGTAGGCTCCGACGATTAATCTGCCGATAAAAAAAGCGATGTTCATTGTCCATCCCTCCTCAAGCAAATTTTCCTCGTTGTGTCCACCTTATCACGAGCCAAAGAGAAAGGTCAATTGGACTTTTGGGAAAGCCTTTCGTAATTCATAATATGATTTCAGGTGAAGTTGCAGGATAGGAGGGATTCATTTGGCCGGACTTTCGAAGAGATCGTTTACTGCATGGAAACCGCTGGTTTGAATCTGGCTGTCCTGCATGCCAAAGATCCCTTTGGCCGTCTGTTCTGGAAATCGAACAACCACATAGCCAAAAACATAGATGCCTCCGCCCCGAATGCCTCCCTCGAAACCGCCATTTCCACCTTCAAACAAAAGGGCATCTGGACCGCCGCCAAACTGGATGTGTTCCAGGACAGCCTTCTTGTCACCAACAATCCTGAAATGGGAGTCATGGATTCGGAAACCGGCAAACTCTGGGCAGACCACAAAGGCCTTCATTGGGCCAATCCCTATGACATAAGGGTATGGGATTACACGATTGCGCTCTCTCAGGAACTCATTGCATTGGGAGTCGATGAAATCCAATTCGATTACGTCCGGTTTCCGAGCGACGGCGACATGTCCACCATCGAATATCCGATCGTCATCGATGGGATAACCAAGGAAGAATGTATCGGCAAATTTCTCGCTTATGCCAACTCCAAACTGAAAGCGACCGGCGTCACCATTTCTGTCGACGTTTTTGGTATGACAGCCTGGAAGAAATGAAAAAACGAACGGACAAAGAAATCCGTCCCTGGATCCAGGGATTCTGGTACACGCCTAAGGAGATCGATGCCCAGTTCCGAGGCGTGACGGATTGCGACATCCAAGACTGGACGGTGTGGCATCCCTCAGGACGATATGCCGAGACTTTCGATGCCTTCGCTGCCGGGGCAGACAAAAATCATCAACCACACATGCTACAGGCAAGGATATTCCATCCTCTCCCTGGACAATTCGGTCGCCGATGAAAAACACAAATACACCACGATATCAGGGGTTGTTTCCTCCCTGGATGAAAGCATTATCGACCGGATCTTGACCAAACGAAGCTGTCCCTTCACCCTCTGGACCAGCCGCCGCGCAAAACTCATGCGCATCACGAATCTAATCATCCAGGACCTCGGCATTGATCCCTCCGGAAAGACTGGAACTCTACCTGAGCCACGACGAAGAATCCCAACCCATTTGACAGTTTCCCTTATTCCTTGATATTCTTTTCGCGCAACGTTAAGGGAAATAATGACAAGGCTGGCAAGTGTAGGGCTTGGCTCCTGGCTGAGCCTGTGAGAGAGGAGTGGGAAACGTTCGAGGTGTGAATTCTATTTGATTGATTTCCAGAATTTCTCTCTTTCGCGAATCTTTATTTTTTGAATTTCGCACACAAAGGGAGGAATTTCCCCGATGGGATTCCCCGTGAAAGCGGCCGAAACAGGACAAACGGTGCAGTTCTCCAGGTTCGAACAGAACAGGCATTTCCTGTGAGGCGTTTCGAAATGGTCCATGGACAGCCTGGCGTAATTTGAGGATATTCGAGGAAAAACCTTTTTGTGATTTTTGGCAAACGAATCCAGGCTGCCGAAGAAATAATCCCTGTATTCCGGCCGTCTTTCCTTCCCCCTGAAATAATCGGCGAACAGATCACATCCCCACACATGCTCTTCTGATGTGACGGCCACCCGATCCTGCCCTCCCGCGCAATAAAAAAATCCTTCCTCATCCTCTTTCTGGAAGCTTATGACCGGAATCTCCTCCGATTTTCGATAATGGATAAAAAGAGCTTCTCTCAGTTTTTTTATTTCTTTTTCCAACCGGCCCAGCGACTGTCGATTCCATGGCTTGAGAAGGGAAAGAGACAGATTGATGTTTTTCACACCCAGGCCCATTATGAATGCCATGGATTCCGCCAAGTATTCGACTGTCTCAGGCATAAAAACGCTGTTTATTTCTAACCGGATATCCGGGTGTCCCAGGATTGTTTTAATATTCGATACGGCCTCATCGAAATTTCCTTTTTTTCTCTGGATATCCTGGGCGAGGCCGTCGAAGCTGAATACGACCGAAAATCTGTGCGAATCTAAAGTCTGGATAACCTCATCTGTAATCGAACTGCCGTTTGTGGTGAGGGAATATTGGGCTGCTTTTCCGGATTCCTTATTTTTTTGGTCAAGGAAAGATACGGCCTGCTCTATCAGGTCAAAGCAGAGGAGCGGTTCTCCCCCATAAAAATTTAGAAAATAGCGGTCCGTCAGATAGGGCAAAAAAAAACCAGGGCCTTCTCGACGGTGGCGAATGTCATGCGGGCAGGGCTTTTTTGCTTGTAGCAGTACCTGCAGTCAAAATCGCAGTCCTCCGTGACAACCAGGGTGAGGCTCTGGATGTTCATCTTTCCCTAAAGAAGGAGATTGATTGAGACAGAACTAAGATGTATTTGGGATGATGTTTGTCTATATTTTGATAACTCTTTTACCACCTGGACAATTGAGTCCTCTTCCTGGCTGCGCTTTTCCCTGGAACGTGCGCGACAGATAGCTTATGGCGCCGCTTGCGTTGTCCTTCAAATCCCCTTCGGGCATAGTTTTTACAGCCGCCTTTAATTGGCTCAAACACTTTTTGACGTTTGGGGTCACCCGGATCGTCTTGCTTCTTGCCATATTATTCTCCTTTTATGATCTTTAAAAATTTTTCTTCGTTCCGCACTTCGTTGTAATTTCTATCTCTATCTAACAATTTTAGATTTATAAACCTTTCTTTCATTGAATGCTCATTGCTAAAAAAAGATTCAAGATGTTCATAGCCTAAATCTTTATTTCGCAGGCCAAAATATACAGAAGCTAGTTTTAATTCATCTTTGTACAATCTATATTCCTCGGGCTTTAACGTCTCAATTTTATGGACCAATCCTAAGGCTTCCTCTGCTTCCCCCTTTTGAGCGGCTATCATCCCCAAGAAAAAAAGAGAGTGAATCTTAAAATCCAATGGGAGATCGAATTGAAGAAAAATCTCCCTCCTGTTTTCCCTGTCCACTGCGTCACACTCAATTTTTACCCGCATCACTTTAGTGAACTGCAACAAC